>JAZKFD010000032.1:0-9936 GCA_040386635.1 Pseudomonadota bacterium | reverse complement strand
CCGGCGGCTTGCCGGTGATGATGCCGCCGAGCATCACGGCGCCCATCACCATCAGGGCGTTGGGGTCGCCCTTGCTGCCGTTGACGAACTGCGCAAGGCCGAGCGCACCAGCGGCGCCGCCCTTGTTTTCGTAGTTCACGGTGTCGGCAACTTTTGCGTCGGTCAAGGCCTTGCCCAGCGCGCGTCCGGTGGTGTCCCAGCCGCCACCCGGGTTGGCCGGAATCATCATCTTCACGCTGGGCGCCGCGCGAGCGGTGAGCGGCAGGGCGCCGGCTGCGGCCAGGGCGGCCATCGTTCTGAGGAAGGTGTCTCGACGCATCTGGGTCTCCATTTGAATAATTCGACCCTGCGATCATGCGCCGCCTGCCTGTCAATCGGCTGTCCGGCGTATTGGGGAAACTACTGAAACGCGTCCTGCCTCCCTCTGCCGTTAACCTCTGCATCAATGAAGCTGCTTCTGGTCGAAGACGATCCCTCGATGCAGGCCACGCTGGTGCGCTCTCTCACGCGCCGCGGAATGCAGGTACACGCATGCTCCGACGGCAGGCAGGCACTTGAGCGCTGGCGTACGCATGAGCCGGACGTGGTGCTGCTCGATCTGACCTTGCCGGGCCTGGACGGCCTGCAGGTACTGGAACGGGCGCGCAGCGGCGGCCTGGCGACCCCCGTTCTCATTCTGACGGCCCGGGGCACCGTCGGCGACCGCGTTATCGGCCTGAACACGGGCGCGGACGACTACCTGGCAAAACCGTTCGACCTGGACGAGCTCGAAGCACGGCTTCATGCGCTCTATCGCCGGCGCGCAACAGGCCAGCGCGACACGCCGTCGCACAGCGTGGGCAACCTGCGATACGACAGGGACAGCGGTGCGATCTATCACGGCGGCGTCGTTCTCGAACTGACGCCGCGCGAACTCGCGCTGCTGCAGGCATTGATGGTCAAGCCCGGCCACGCGGTGAGCAAGGAGCGTCTGTTCGAGCTGGTTTTCCCTGGCGAGGCAGATGTGCAATATGAAGCCGTGGAGGTCGTTGTGTACCGGCTGCGGAAAAAACTGGCAACGACCGGCGCGACACTGATGACGCTGCGCGGCCTGGGCTATCTGCTCAAGGCGCAGGGCTGATGGCCGAGAGCCAGGCGCCGGTCCTGCGCGAGCGCCCCATCTCGCTGCGTCGTTACCTGCTCCTGGGCATTCTCGTGCCGGTGGGTCTGTTCGTGATCATCAATGCGTTCAGCCTGTACGCGCAAACGCTCGCGGCGGTGAACACCGCCTATGACCGGACACTGCTCGCATCAGCCAAGTCGATCGGGGAGCTGCTGGACGTCGAGGGCTTCGATGAGGACGCGAAACTGCGCGTCACGGTTCCCTACGCGGCGCTCGAAGCCTTCGAAGCCGACAACCAGAGCCGCATGTTCTACCGGGTGTCCACACAAAAAGGCCAGCTGGTTTCGGGGTTCGAGGAGCTGCCGGCGTGGTCCGGCAAGCTTCCAGAGCGCAACACCTATGCGGCGCTGGTTGATTTTTACGACGGCACGTTTCGCGGCGAGCCCGTTCGCATTGCGGTCCTGCTGCAACCGGTCGCCAGCCAGGTGGGGCGCGGCATGGCCGTCATCCAGGTGGCCGAAACCCTGGAGCTGCGGCAAACGCTGACCCGCAAGATTCTCGTAGACACGCTCTGGCGCCAGGCCGTGCTGGTGGCCGTGATTGCGTTGGTCGCCGTCGTGGTCGTGCAACGCGCCACGCGCCCGGTGCGAAGGCTCAGCCAGACCATGGAGCAGCGGCCCGAAGGCGACCTGAGCCCGGTCGATGTGCCCGATGCGCCGCGCGAGCTGTTACCGCTGGTAGAAGCGACGAATCATGTGATGGCGCGGCTTGCTCATCTGCTGGATAACCAGAAACGTTTTGTACGCGACACGGCGCACCAGCTGCGCACGCCCCTGGCGGTGCTCAAGGTGCAGGTGCAGTCGGCGTTGCACGGCGACGTGGAGCCCCGGCAGGCACTGCTGGAAATCAACGATACGGTCGATCGGGCGACGGTGCTTGCCAACCAGATGCTGTCGCTGGCCAAGGTCGAGCAGATCCGCGAACAGGGCGAGGTGCATGTCGAGGATTTTTCTGACATCGTGCGGACCATTGCGCTGGAGCTGTCGCCCCTGATCGCGGGCAAGGACATCGATTTCGACATCGACACGGTGCCCGCCCCGGTGCTGGCACACGAGTGGATGCTGCGCGAACTCACGCGCAACCTGCTGCACAACGCGATCAAGCAGTCCCCGACGGGCGGCGCGATTTCAGTTCGCGTCGTGGCGGGTAACAACGCCGTGGCCCTGACCATCACCGATAACGGGCCGGGCATCGCTGCTGAGCTTCGGGCGCGGCTGTTCCAGCCTTTTTCGCCAGGCGATGCGCGCAGCAGCTCGGGGCTGGGGCTGGCGATCTGCCTGGAGATCGTGCGCGCGCTCAAGGGCTCGATCAGCCTGGACAATCGGGAGTCGCACGGCGTCGTGCAAGGTCTGGATACAACTGTCCGCATTCCTCTGGCGGAGAATGGGCACTGATGGATAAATTGCGAATCGACAAGTGGCTGTGGGCTGCGCGCTTCTACAAGACCAGAAGCCTCGCTGTAGATGAGATCGTCCGGGGGCGCGTGGAAGTCAACGGCGCCGAAGTCAAGCCTGCGCGCGAAGTCAAGGCCGGCGATACGGTCTCGATCAGGCAGGGCGTGATCACGCGCGCCGTTGTCGTGAAGGGCCTGTCGGCCATGCGGGGACCGGCGCCCGTTGCGCAGCAACTCTATGAGGAGACACCCGAAAGCGTGAAAGCGCGCGAGGCATCCGCCGAGCAGAGAAAGCTTTCGCCCGAGCCCGCTCACTCCATCGAGCACGGCCGCCCCACCAAACGCGGACGGCGCGAGCTCGACGATGCGCAGCGCGGCTGGGGCGACCGCTGGAGCGCCTCGGTCGATGAGTAAGCGCTGAGTATCTGGGTGCGGGCTTTCACTAGGCGCGGCGCGGCCCGCCTCATGGTGTACTTCTTGCTCGTCCGACCGGACACGTCTTTCCAGGAGTAACTTCATGAAATCCAAGCTCTGGGCGGCAGCCCTCGCCGCCACTTTTGCATTCGCCGGTGCGGCAAACGCACAGCAATTTTTCCGTATTGGCACGGGCGGCACGGCCGGCACCTACTACCCCGTTGGCGGAATGATCGCCAATGCCGTGTCACAGCCGGGCAAGCTCGTTGCCACAGCGCAGGCCACCAACGGTTCCCTGGCCAACGTCAACGCAGTGGCCAGCGGTTCGATGGAAGCAGGCTTTTCGCAATCGGACGTCGCCACCTGGGCCTATACCGGCACCGGCGCCTTCGAAGGCAAGCCCAAGGTCACCGACCTGCGCATGATCGCCAATCTCTATCCCGAGAGCATTCACCTGGTGGTCAAGAAGGGTTCGGGCATCAAGTCGGTTGCCGATCTGAAGGGCAAGCGGGTTGCGCTCGACGAGCCGGGCTCGGGCACGCTGATCAACGCACGCATGGTTCTTGCAGCGTTTGGCGTGAAGGAATCGGACATCAAGCCTGAATACATCAAACCCAACCAGGCTGGCGACAAGCTCAAGGATGGCGCACTTGATGCGTTCTTCTTCGTGGGTGGCGCTCCAGCCGGTGCAATTGCTGAACTGGCTTCTGGCGGCACGGGCATCGAACTCGTGCCCCTGGTCGGCGCCCCGGCTGACGCCCTGCGCAAGTCCAATCCGTACTTTGCGGTGGACATGATCGCCGCGAACACCTACAAGGACATCGGCGCGGTGCAGACGCTTGCCGTCGGCGCGCAGATGGTGACCAGCGCCAAGATCGACGCGGAGACCGTCTACCAGGTCACCAAGGCCATGTACAGCGACGCCACGCAAAAATCACTGCAGGCCGGCCACGCAAAGGGCAAGTTCATCACCAAGGAAAATGCGGTCCAGGGCGTGGGCATCCCTTTCCATCCGGGCGCAGAGCGGTTCTACAAGGAAGTCGGGCTGCTGAAGTAACCAGCCTGCAAAAGCAGTACAAAAACAGGGAGGCAGACGCCTCCCTTCTTGTTTGAGGGAAAGAGGACCACCATGACGGAAACCGTCGCGACGCTCGACGAAAAGAAGCTGCAGGAGCTCGAGGAGAAATTCGATCCCGAGATGCGTTTTCGGCCGACCGTGCCGCCTGCGCTGCAGATCATCAAATGGCTCCTCATCACCCTGTCGTGCTTTCATTTCTACACGGCGGGCTTCGGGCTGCTGCGCGAAACCACGCATCGTGGCGTGCATCTGGCGTTCGTGCTGGGGCTGATTTTTCTGGTGTTCTCGGCTACGAAGAAATCCCACGAGCAGCCCGCGCGCAATACCTGGCTCTCGCCCGGCGGCGTGCCGCTGGTGGACTGGCTGCTGGGCCTGGCCTGCGCAGCGAGCGTGCTGTACATCCCGTACGTCTTTGACGATCTCGCCTTCCGCGTCGGCAACCCGGACACCTCCGATGTAGTCATGGGCTCCATCCTCTTCATCACGCTGCTCGAGGCGACCCGCCGCTCCATGGGGTGGCCGCTGCCGCTGATTGCAATCGGCTTCACCGCCTATGCGCTGCTGGGCCCGTACTTTCCGGGTTTGCTCAAGCACGCCGGTGCGAGCTGGAGCCAGATGATCAACCACCAGTACCTCACCAGCCAGGGTATCTATGGCGTCGCAGTGGGGGTGGTGGCGACCTACGTCTTTCACTTTGTTCTGTTCGGCGTGATGGCCACGCGCGTTGGCCTGGGGCAGCTGTTCCTTGACATCGCCGCAAGCATTGCCGGACGTTTTGCCGGAGGGCCCGCCAAGGTGAGTGTGTTCGGCTCCGCGATGTTCGGCATGCTGAGCGGCTCGTCGGTTGCCAATGCAGTCACCGTCGGTTCGCTCACGATCCCGGCCATGATTCGCGTCGGCTACAAGCGCGAGTTCGCGGGCGCCGTCGAAGCCGCGTCGTCCACGGGCGGGCAGATTACGCCGCCCGTGCTGGGGGCGGCAGCGTTCCTGATGATCGAATTCCTGAACGTGCCCTACCAGACGATCATCATGGCCGCCATCATTCCGGCGTTCATGCACTTTTTCGGGGTTTTCATGCAGGTGCACTTCGAGGCCAAACGTTACGGCCTGCGGGGCCTGACCGATGAGGAGATGCCCAAGCTGCGCGAATCGCTGCGCATGCGATGGCCCACATTGATTCCCCTGTTCCTGCTGATTGCAATCCTGGTGTCGGGCCGCACGCCCTACCTCGCCGCGTTCACGGGTATCACTTCCTGCGCCATCGTCGGACTGGTGACCAAGACCAGCGGCAATGACGCGCGCAACTGGACACTGATGGTCGTGCTGCACGCCATGCTGGGGGTGCTCTGCTTTGCCGACCTGGGGCAGCAAAGTGAATGGATCAAGCTCGGCATCTTCGCAGTGGGCGTGGCGATCGCGTTCGTGGCGTGGAAAGTGTTTGGCGTGACCGGGCGCATCCGCCACGGTGTGCTGGTCGAAGCGTTCGAGACCGGCGCGAAATACGCCCTGGCAGTGGGCGCGGCTGCCGCTACCGTCGGCATCGTGATCGGCGTCGTAACGCTGACCGGCGTGGGATTCAAGATCAGCTTCATCATTACCGGATGGGCCACAGCGATTGCCGGTGTGGTGTCGTCGGTGGTGCCCGAAGGCATCGTGACCCTGAAGGGCATGACGCTATTCGCCGCCCTGGTCATGACAGGCATGGTCTGCATCCTGATGGGTTGCGGTATCCCGACCACGGCCAACTACATCATCATGGTGACGGTGGCCGCACCCACGCTCGTGCAGCTGGGGGTCGAACCGCTGGTCGCGCACTTCTTCGTCTTCTACTACGGGGTCCTGGCGGATATAACGCCGCCCGTTGCGCTGGCGGCTTATGCCGCAGCCGGAATGGCGGGAAGCGATCCGTTCAAGACAGGAAACATGGCGTTCCGTCTGGGCCTGGCCAAGGTGCTGGTTCCCTTCGTATTCGTGTTCTCGCCCTCATTGCTGCTGGTGGCCAAAGGATTCACCTGGTATGACTTCAGCGTGACCTTCATCGGGTGCATGCTGGGCATCACTGTGCTGGCCGCTGCTCTCAGCAAATTCTTCCTGGTTGAACTGAAGCGCTGGGAGCAGGCGCTATGCGTGGCGGCAGCGCTGCTACTGATTGCACCCGGGTTGACGGTGACCGTCATCGGTGCGCTGATGGCACTGCCGGTATTGCTCAGGCAACTCGCGGCATGGAAGCTCGCGAAAAAAGCGATACCGGTGCCAGGCTAGCAGCTGACGGGGAAGCAGCCCGGGGCGCGAAGGAACGCAGCGTACGGGTGCTTATCTCGGCCCGGACCTGCGCTCGCGCGCCCGGCGCATCTGGCGTGTTTCTGCGGCTATCGCTTCGGCGCGCATCTGGCCGGCCTTGCGTTTCATGAACCACTTGCGCAGCAGCCTGGCCACTACGAAAGTGATCACGAAGGTGGTCAGCGCGAACAGGATTGCAGGCAGGGAGTAAGGCATGGGTCGGCAATGCAGATCACAAGATCAGAGCGATTATCGCTGCTTGAGGTTTGCGCCCCCGGCGAAACGGGTGTCGCCGGATGACCTAGGATAGCGGGATGAGTCTGATCACATTTGCAATTGCGGCGTTCATTCTCGCCATCACGCCGGGACCCGGCATCGCCTATGTCGTTGCGAGAACGGTTGCCAGCGGCCGCAAGGAAGGTCTGGCTTCCTGTCTGGGTACGGGCCTCGGTGGGATGCTGCATGTGCTCGCCGCCGCGCTGGGCCTGTCGGTGCTGGTGGCGCAGTCGGCATTTGCGTTCAGCCTGGTGAAGTACCTGGGCGCTGCGTATCTGATCTATCTCGGAATCCGGATCCTGCTGCGCAAGCAGGCCAAACCGGCGTCAACACATCCCGTAGCGACTCAGGGCGTGCAGCGGGCGCTGCTGGAAGGTGTGGTCGTCGAAGCGCTCAACGTGAAGACGGCGCTCTTTTTCCTCGCGTTTCTTCCCCAGTTCGTGTCGCCTTCGGAGCCGCTCGTGCCGCAACTGATCCTGCTGGGCACGATCTGCGTGGCGCTCAATACCATCGTGGATGTGGTCGCTGTGTTTGCGGCTCATCGCCTGCTTCGCTCGGACGCGGTGCGTGACGCCCGCGCTCTGTGGCTCACCCGAATTTCGGGCGGAACCATGATTGCGCTGGGCACGATGCTGGCGCTGACGCGGCAACGGGCATAAGCCGGCAGGCCAGTAAGCACTGGCGACTTGAGCGCAATTACGGCGAAAGCATCGCCTTCGTGAACAAAATTGCAGTTGGGAGGGGAATCCAGCCGGGCTTAAGCCATTGCCCTATGGACGCAGCGCGGCTGAATTTTATTCTTGAGCCATGAAGTACCTTTCGCGCGCTGCGGGCGTCTCCGCAATCACCCTTTTAGCCTTTTCAACGCCACTGCAGGCGCAAAACGAGCACTCGAATTCGTCTGCCAAAGGCCGCCCATCCTGGGTCAATACATCGTGACGTTCAAGCCCGACGTCGGCGATCCGCCTGGAGAGGCCGACCGGCTTCTGCGCGCGCACGGCGGCCAGATGCTTCACACCTATTCACACGCCGTCAAGGGATTCGCTGCCAGGCTGCCCGATGCCGCCGTGCAGGCGCTGCAAAACAATCCGAATATCGAACGCATCGAACAGGACCAGACCGTATCGCTGCAGTTAGCGTCGCCGCAGGGTCAGGCGACCTGGGGCCTTGACCGCATCGATCAGGTCAACCTCCCCACCGACACGAGCTACAACTTCACCCGAACCGGTGCGGGGGTGACCGCATTCATCGTCGACTCGGGCGTGCGATCGACGCACATCGAGTTCTACGGACGGATGCTCAGCGGCTTCACCTCGGTCAACGATGGCAACGGTACCAACGATTGCAACGGCCACGGAACACACGTGGCGGGCACCGTTGCGGGCACCACCTGGGGGGTCGCCAAGCAGGCCTATGTGGTGCCGGTGCGTGTGCTCGATTGCGCTGGCAGTGGCACATGGAGTGGGGTGATCGCTGGAGTGGATTGGGTTGCTGCCAGTCCGCGACGCCCGGCGGTGGCCAACATGTCACTGGGCGGGGGCTACTCAGCGAGCGTGAATGCGGCCGTGGCCGGTGCGATTGCCAAAGGCGTCAGCTTCGCCGTCGCCGCCGGGAACAGCAATGTTGACGCCTGCAACACCTCGCCAGCCAGTGAACGTTCGGCCATCACCGTAGCAGCCACCACGAACACGGATGCGCGCGCGTCCTATTCCAACTGGGGCAGTTGCGTTGACCTCTTTGCACCCGGCTCGGCGATTACCTCGACCTGGCACACGGGGGACAGCGCGACCAATATCATCAGCGGCACGTCCATGGCCTCGCCGCACGTGGCTGGCGCATCCGCCCTCGTGCTGCAGTCCAACCCTGGCGCGAGCCCCGCTGCGGTTGCGGATGCGATCCGGCTGAGTGCGACCGCCAATCATGTGAGTGCGGCTGGCACGTCCACTCCCAATTTGCTGCTCAATGCATTGGCCGCCAGCTCCTCTAATGCGGCGCCGACCACGCAGACCGTTGCATTCAAGTCTATGTCAGGCAGCGCCGTGCGTACCAGCGCCTCCGCCTGGCGAGCGAGCGTGGTCGTTTCGGTGCGCAACGTGGCCAACGGCGCTGCCGTGCCCTATGCGACCGTCAGCGCATCATTCGCACCGGGCGGTTCGGCCCAGTGCACCACCGGGACGGCAGGAAGCTGCACGCTGACCAGTCCGCTGCTGAGTCAGAGTTCGGTATGGAGCACGACTTTTACCGGCAAGGGAATCACCGGCACGAACCTGCGTTACGACGGCTCGCAGAACTCAGTCACGCAGGTGGTCATCCGCCGGCCGTGAGCCCCCGATATCACTTCGCTACGGTCACTTCGCTGCCGTCACTTTGCTGCGGTCACTTCGAACACACCCACCTCAATGCGCGTGCCTTCGGGGACGGTCTTGAGGTACACGGGGTACTTGCCTGGCTTGGCCAGCAAGGCT
Organism: Pseudomonadota bacterium; assembly: GCA_040386635.1. Lineage (GTDB taxonomy): Bacteria > Pseudomonadota > Gammaproteobacteria > Burkholderiales > Burkholderiaceae_C > Ramlibacter. The sequence continues at coordinate 868 of JAZKFD010000032.1, read as the reverse complement.
GGCGGAATCTCGGCGGAGCCCCCTGAATCGGGCGTGATCACCTTTCCGGGAAGCTTGGTATCGCCGAACCACACCTCGACCAGATCCGAGCTGCCGATGCCCTTTTGGGCGAACCATATGGCGGAGTTTCCGTTCGGCTGAACTGAGAAGCCCGTGCCTGCAACCGTATCCCTGGGGCCCCAGTCCAAAATCCTGGCGCCTGAAAGCCCGGCGGGTGCGGCGGCCGGGGCTGCCATCGGTGCGGATGCCGGCGCAGCCATCGGTGCGGATGCCGCGGGCGTGGCGGGCGCGCTCACGGTGGTAGTGGTGGTCCGGTCGGAACAGGCGCCCAACGAGAGCAGAGCGCTGAGTGACAAAGCGAGGGTCCGGAATTTCATGGGTGCTTTTGTTGCAGGAAAGACCGCTGATTTTATGCCGTGCGTCACTGGCCAGGTTCGTACGGAGTGCGCGGCAGATCACCAAAGAAAAAAAGCCCCGATCGGGGGTCCAATCGAGGCTGCTCAGAAGGGTATCTGGCGGAAACGGAGGGATTCGAACCCTCGATGAGGCTCTACACCCCATACTCCCTTAGCAGGGGAGCACCTTCGGCCACTCGGTCACGTTTCCAGTGGGGCAATTATGCCCCAAACAAATGAGGCTCAGGCAGCAGGCTGATCCAGATCGAACGCGCGGTGCAAAGCCCGCACCGCCAGCTCCATGTACTTCTCATCAATCACGACCGAGGTCTTGATTTCGCTGGTGGAGATCATCTGGATGTTGATGCCCTCTTCGCTCAGCGAGCGGAACATCTTTGCGGCAATGCCGACATGGCTTCGCATGCCGATGCCCACGATGCTGACCTTGCAGATGCGGGTGTCGCCTTCGATGT
>JAZKFD010000031.1:0-2158 GCA_040386635.1 Pseudomonadota bacterium | reverse complement strand
ACTACATCGGCGGCATCATCAAGCACGCCCGTGCGCTGAACGCCATCACCAACCCTGGCACCAACAGCTACAAGCGCCTGGTGCCCGGCTTCGAAGCACCGGTGAAGCTGGCCTACTCGGCCAAGAACCGCTCGGCCTCGATTCGCATTCCGTATGTCGCCAGCCCGAAGGGCCGCCGCATCGAAGCGCGCTTTCCTGATCCGCTGTGCAACCCCTACCTGGGTTTTGCCGCCCTGATGATGGCCGGCCTCGACGGCGTGGAAAACAAGATCCATCCCGGCGAAGCAGCCACCAAGGATCTCTACCATCTGCCGCCGGAAGAAGACGCGAAGATCCCGACGGTCTGCCATAGCCTCGACCAGGCGCTGGACTATCTGGACACGGGCCGCAGCTTCCTGACCAAGGGCGGCGTGTTCACCGATACGATGATCGATGCCTACATCGAGCTGAAGATGCAGGAAGTCACGCGCTTTCGCATGGCGACGCATCCGGTCGAATACGACATGTACTACTCGCTGTAATTATTTACAGCCCGCAAAGTAGCCAAAGGCCCCGCTCGGGGCCTTTGGCGTTTCAGCAGCGAGACAAAAGCCTCAGCTGAGCGGGGTTTGTCCTTGTGAATCAAGGCCTTAATTGGCATTTGTGATGAGTTGCGCGATACTAAAAGGCCATACCCGGCACTCGTGCCAGGAGCAGTCATGAATCGAAGTTCCCTGATTCCCCCTTCAATCGCCAGGCTTGCCGCGACGGTCGCAGTTGCCGCAGTTTCCTCCATGTCGGTCACCGCCACCCAGGCCCAGACCATCTACCGTTGCTCAGGCAATGTGTACACCAACGACATCGCAGAGGCCAGGGCCAAGAACTGCAAGACCATGGAAGGCGGCAACATCACGGTCGTGCAGGGCACACGTGTCAATGGCAACAATGCTGCAACTGCGTCTTCTCCGGTCCGCGTGGCGGCCGTGCAGCAATCGTCGGGTGCACCGAATGCACGCGTGGGTGGAGAAGAACAGCGCGCCCGCGATTCCGATGCCCGCGCCATCCTCGAGTCCGAGCTGAAGAAGGCCGAGAGCCGCCAAATCGAACTCGTCAAGGAGTACAACAATGGCGAGCCCGAAAAGCAGGGCCCCGAACATCGCAACTACCAGAAATATCTCGACCGCGTCGCTGAATTGAAGGCCAGCATCGCCCGCAACGAGAGCGACATCGCAGGCATTCGCCGGGAGCTGACCCGGGTCAAGTAAGGTCACGGACATCAGGGACAATGGGGTCTTGACCCCGAAAGACACCCTCACATCCCGGTTCCAGTCGCTGGACCTTCTGGCCACGCTGGTGGCGGTCGTCGATGAATCCGGCGGCGTGCTGTTTGCCAACTCCGCCCTCGAAGACGCGCTCGGCATCTCTCGCCGTGCCATCGAAGGCTCCGATCTCACGCTTTGCTTCACCGAGCCGCACCTGCTGCGCAACGCACTGGTGGGGGCCAGCACCAACGAATTTGCCGCACTGCGGTACGACGCATGGCTGGTACGTCAGGGATATGACGCGGTTCCGGTGCATGTCGTCGTCGCCCAGACCGAGCGCGCGCATGAGTTCGTGGTGGAATTGCTTCCGCTCGAGGCCCAGGCCCGGCAGGACCGTGAAGAACGCCTCATCGACCAGGCGCAGGCCAACAAGGAACTGATCCGCAATCTCGCGCACGAAATCAAGAACCCGCTGGGAGGCATTCGCGGCGCGGCGCAGCTTCTTGAGATGGAGATCGACTCCAGGGAGCTGAAGGAATACACCCAGGTCATCATCCACGAGGCCGACCGGCTGCAGACGCTGGTGGACCGTCTGCTCGCCCCGCACCGCCGTCCCCATGTCGTGGGCGACGTGAACATCCATGAAGTGTGCGAGCGGGTTCGTTCGCTGATCCTGGCGGAGTTTCCGCGGGGCCTGAAGTTCGTGCGCGAGTACGACACCTCTATTCCGGAATTTCGCGGCGACCGCGAGCAGTTGATCCAGGCCGTGCTCAATGTGGCGCACAACGCGTGTCAGGCGCTTTCCGATCGCATCGCTGCAGGTGATGCGCAGCTTACTTTCAGGACGCGAATTTCACGGCAGGTGACTTTCGGCAAGCAGCGCTACCGACTGGCATTGGAATTGCATGTCATCGATA
>JAZKFD010000030.1:0-8744 GCA_040386635.1 Pseudomonadota bacterium | reverse complement strand
GCGATGCGCCGCCGGGCCGACCAGATCGTGGTGGTGTCGCGCTTCAAGTTCACCCGCGACGAAACGCTCGAAACCCAGCAACTGGCACGCTAGTCGCCTCCAATCTATTTATGTCCGATCTCTACTGCGTCATGGGCAACCCCGTCGAGCACAGCAAGTCACCGTGGATCCATGCCCGGTTTGCCCAGCTCACCGGGCAGGACATGCACTATGACAAGCGCCTCATTCCGATCGGCGGATTCGCCCGCGCCGTGGCATTGTTTCGTGCCGAGGGCGGCAAGGGCTGCAACATCACCGTGCCCTTCAAGTTCGAGGCAGCGCCGATGGCGACCCGCCTGACCGCGCGCGCGGAACTGGCGGGCGCCTGCAACGTCCTGCGGTTCTACGGCGAGGAAGTCTTTGCGGACAACAGCGACGGCGTGGGATTGGTGAGCGACATCACGCGCAATGCGGGCGTTACGCTCGCCGGGCGCGATGTGCTCCTGATCGGTGCAGGTGGTGCGTCGGCAGGCGTGCTGGGGCCCCTGATCGAAGCCGGTCCCCGCCTGATCGTCGTTGCGAACCGGACCCAGGCAAAAGCGCAGCACCTGATCGACCGCCATGCGGCGATCGCGCAGCAGCACCGGGTAAAACTGCAGGCCCCTGAGCTGCTGCAGGTCAATGAGGACTTCGACGTCGTCATCAATGCATCCGCCAGCAGCCTTGCCGGCGAATCAGTGCCCGTCTCGCCGGCCGTCCTGCGACGCGGCACGCTGGCTTGCGACCTGATGTACGGCCCGGCGGCGCAAGGATTCATGGATTGGGCCAGCGCCCATGGCGCGGTGGCACGCGACGGCCTCGGTATGCTGGTGGAACAGGCCGCAGAGGCGTTCCTGGTCTGGCGGGGCGTGCGGCCACCCTCGGGCCAGGTGCTGGAAGAACTGCGCGCCGCGTTGCAATGATCGCCCGATGAAATCCGCCGCACGCTGGATCATGCTGGTGCTCGTCGCAGCGCTCGCGCTCGAGGCTTTTTTCATTGTGCGGATCGCCATGGCCGCAACGCTTGCCCCGGAATCGACGGCCTTCATGCGGTCGGAAGCGTGGCGAATCGCCACGACCAAAGGCAGGCTGGCCTGGTCGCACCAGTGGGTGCCCTACGACAGGATCTCCGACAACCTCAAACGTGCGGTGATTGCATCAGAAGACGACAGCTTCAACGTGCACGATGGCTACGACTGGGAAGCACTCGAAAAGGCCTGGCAGCGCAATGCCCAGGCCGAAGAACGCGCCGCAAGGCAGAGGCCAAGGACCGCGCCCTCCTCGAACGCTGCCCCTGCATCTGCGCGTACGGTGCGCCCGCCCAGGGTCATCGGCGGCTCGACCATCACGCAGCAGCTCGCCAAGAACCTGTTGCTGTCGGGCGAACGCACATTCCTGCGCAAGGGTCAGGAATTCGTGCTTACCTTCGCGCTTGAAAAAATGCTGTCCAAGCGACGCATCCTGGAGATCTACCTGAACAGCGTCGAATGGGGCGAAGGCGTCTTTGGCGCCGAGGCAGCCGCCCGCCACTACTTTCGCAAGAGTGCATCGCAGCTCACCGCGTATGAGGCCGCGCGGCTGGCGGTCATGCTGCCGCGCCCCAAATATTTCGAGAAGGTGCCGGGTTCGGGCTATCTCTCAAGCCGCGCCGGGACGATCGCGGCCCGCATGCGCGGGGCCGAATTGCCCTGACACGCTGCGATCCGCTTCGACCAGCCGCGTCGATCCATTGCCGCACCGCCTATCATCGCCCGCATGCTAGCCAAGCTCATGAGCCTTTTCTTGCTAGGGCTCGTGCGCGTGCTCACTGGCGCACAGGCGCGCTGGTACGGCTGCCCGCCCAAGGCGGAACAGCGCATCTACTTCGCCAATCACCAGAGTCACGCCGACCTCGTGATGATCTGGGCGGCGCTGCCGCAGGAGTTGCGCAGCATCACGCGCCCGATTGCGGCGAAAGACTACTGGACCAGGACCCCGTTCAGACAGTGGATCACCACATCTGTTTTTCATGCGATCTATGTGGACCGGGTGCGCACCGGGGACCAGGATCCGCTCGAGCCGCTGATCGATGCGCTGGAAAGCGGCGACTCGATCATCATCTTTCCCGAGGGAACCCGGGGCCATGCCGACGAACCGCAGCCGTTCAAGGCCGGCCTCTACAACCTGGCGCTGAAGTTTCCCCATGTGGTGCTCGTGCCTGCCTGGATCGACAACATCCAGCGTGTCATGCCCAAGAACGAAGTGGTGCCCGTTCCCATCCTCTGCTCGGTCACCTTTGGCGCGCCGGTCCGGCTTGAACCTGGCGAGGAACGCCGCCACTTCCTTGATCGCGCACGCGATGCCGTGATGGCACTGAGGGAGGTCTGATGAACGATTTTCTTCGCAGCCTGACGCCAACGCAGCAGATCACGGCCCTGTTCCTGATCGTCTTCGGCATCCTCGTCATCACCAGCGTGACGGCGTTTTTTCTCAGCTTCAGAAAGAGCGCGACGGAGCACGACGAGGCCTGGCACGCAGAGCTGAAAAACTTCCGCCGGCTGCTCGCCACGTCGTGGTTCATGGTGCTGGTTTTCTGGATGGCGTGGGTGCTGGGCGGCACCGTGGCCACAATTCTGTTCGCACTGATCGCGTTCTTTGCGCTGCGCGAGTTCATCACGCTTTCGCCGACACGCCGCGGCGACCACCGAAGCCTGATCCTCGCGTTTTTCGTGGTGCTGCCGGTGCAGTTCTGGCTGGCGGGCACCGAGCACTTCGACCTGTTCACCGTGTTCATTCCAGTGTACGTTTTCCTTGCCATTCCGGTGGTGAGCGCGCTTGCGGGCGACACGCACCGCTTCCTGGAGCGCAACGCGAAACTGCAGTGGGGCATCATGGTTTGCGTCTATGGTATGAGCCATGTGCCGGCTTTGCTGCTGCTCGACTTCAGGGGCTACGAGGGCAAGGGCGCGTTTCTTGTTTTCTTTCTGGTGGCCGTGGTGCAGACCTGCATGCTGATGCAGCATGTGGTCACCCGCAGACTGAAGCGTCCGCCCAGTGCGCCCGAAGTGAGCCGCAGTTTCAACTGGTACAGCTGGGGCGTCGGCACGATCGTGGGCAGCTTCGTCGGCGTCGTGCTTTCATTCATCACGCCCTTCGAGCCGGTGCAGGCGCTCGCCATGGCCTTCATCGCCTGTGTCGCGGGATCGATGGGCCATCTGGTGATGAAGGCGCTCAAGCGCGATCGCGGCGTCACGGCCTGGGGCAAGCGCGATGTGTCGATCACCGGCGCCAACGGCCTGCTCGATCGCGTCGATGCTCTGTGTTTTGCCGCACCGATCTTCTTTCATTCCGCGCGCTGGTACTTCGGCGCCTGAATGACAATCGACCCATGCGAATCCTAGGTATCGACCCTGGCCTCCAGACCACTGGGTTCGGCGTGATCGACGTAGCGGGGCAATCGCTCACCTACGTGGCCAGCGGAACCATCAGCACCACCCACCTCGATCGCGGCAATCTGCCGGCGCGCCTGAAGGTGTTATTCGATGGGATTGGTGAAGTTCAGGCACGCTACCAGCCCGATGTCGCTGCCGTCGAAATCGTTTTCGTCAACGTCAATCCGCAGGCAACCCTGCTACTGGGACAAGCACGCGGCGCCTGCCTGACCGCGCTCGTGTCGTGCAACCTGGCCGTCGCGGAATACACGGCCCTGCAGATGAAGCAGGCCGTGGCCGGTCACGGCAAGGCAGCCAAGGCGCAGGTGCAGGAGATGGTCAAACGGCTGCTGAAATTACCAGGGCTTCCCGGCAAGGATGCGGCAGACGCCCTGGGAATCGCCATCACTCACGCGCACGCCGGGGCTTCAATGAGTCGCATCGCCTCAGCGACAGCGGTGACACGCACCACGAGCGCCATGTTTCGCGGTGGCCGGACCCTTTGACGCAAGCGTACCCCGCGTTGGGGCAAGTGCCCGAATCTGTAATTAATCGTAAGTTTTGCAAGCACGGCGGTATTTACAGGCTTGCATGGCTGTGACGTTTACTCATGCTTTACCACGCCGAGTTTGTGATTAATTTCATTGCTTGACGGGGTCTCCAAACGCGACCGGTATCAATACATTTCCGGTCGTGAAAAACATCTCATCTTCGAGGCAAGATCCAAGCACAGCAGTCTTACAAAGTCAGCCATTTACCTCTAGCCGCGTCAGACACGTCCTACTACAGTCCGTTTTCCCGAAGAGCTTTCGATGGCTCTTCAGCAAACGAATCCTCAAGGCTGTAGTTACAAATGAAAAGACGTCTGTTCCTCCTTTCCGGTACCTCCTCAGCTGCTCTGGCCCTGACGGGCTGCGGAGGCGGCGGTGGCGACGCACTGTCCTTGTCGGATACGGTCGAGTCAGGCGGTGCGCTGGCGAGAACCAAGAAAACGACGTCTTCTCCTGCACCTGCTCCCGCTCCTGCGCCTACCCCCGCGCCTGCACCGGCGCCGGTGACCGCTCCGGCCGTCGCGGGTGTCGCCTACCCGTTTGGCGCTCGCCTGGTGCGCTATGTCGCCGGCATCAAGCCTTCGCAGACCAACACAGCCATGGACACGGTGCTGACCCGCCAGTACGACGCGTGGAAGGCCGCCCGCGTCATTTCGGCGGGATCGGTTGTCTCCGGTGGCCTCGCAGTCAAGTTTTCCGATCCGACCTACATGGCGGTTTCGGAAGGCGCGGGCTACGGAATGCTGCTGGCCGTGCTGTTTGCCGGCCACGATGCCAACGCACGTGCGCTGTTCGACGGCCTGTTCGCAGTGGTTCGCGCACGTCCGGCCTATGCGGTTGCCCAGTACGATCCCAACGGCAAATACCTGCACGACTGGCGGCTCAATGCCAATGGCACGAGCGCTGGCGATGGCTGGAACGCAATGGACGGCGACCTCGACATCGCGATGGCGCTGCTCATGGCGGACAAGCAGTGGGGCTCGACGACCGGCAAGTGGAACTACCTGCAGGAAGGCCGCAACACCATTGCGGCCATCAAGTCCTGGAACATGAATGCCGACGGCTCGACAAAGGGCCTGCCCAACGCGGTCAACAACCGCACCTCCGATTACATGATCGGCCACTTCCGCGCCTTCAAGGCGGCCACCGGTGACGCGCTCTGGGACCTGGCCGTGACCAAGGCCTACGCACTGATCGACCGGATGCAGACTGTTTACTCGCCGGGTATCGGCCTGATCCCCGACTTCGTGATCAACACCAACACGGCCACGCCATCCCCGTCCACCGGCTATATCGGCGACGGCAATGACAAGGAAGGCCACTTCTGGTGGAACGCCTGCCGCAATCCGTGGCGCTATTCTTCCGACTTCCTGCTCTCGGGCGACGCAAGGTTCTCCCTGGTGACCGGCCGCATGATCGACTTCTTCAAGTCCCGCTCGGGGGGCGATCCGTACAGTATCGGCACCGGCTACGCCCTGAACGGCACGCAGCTCACCGGCGGCAACAGCGCCGCCTACCACGGCCCAATTTGCGCGGGCGCCTGCGTCGATGCACGCTTCCAGACTTTCCTGGATGCGATGTGGAACTGGAACGCCACCCACCTCACCACCGGCTACTACGACAGTGAACTGCAACTCCTGAGCATGGTGGTCGCATCGGGTAACTGGTGGTCAACCGCCACGGCAGGTTCGGTGACCGCACCGGCTCCTGCACCGGCACCCGCTCCTGCTCCGGCTCCTGCACAGGCTGCTGCACCTACCGGCGTCAACCTGCTGACCAACGGCGACTTCACGAGCGACCTGTCGGGCTGGAGCAACTGGGGCAATTCGGTGGTGGCTGCTGGCCTGCTGCAAGTCGGCACTGCCGCCGGCGGTGTGGGCCAGGACATCTACATGAAGCTCACGCCCGGCAAGCAATACACCATCACGGCGCGCGGCAGCATCACCGCAGCGGCAGAGGGCGTCTTCGTGGGTATCGCGCTCAAGAACAGCGTGGGCGCGGTGTTGGTCGACCAATCCAAGGTCATCAACTCCACCACATCCAGCGGCGTCACGATGACATTCACCGCGCCGCAAGGCATGACCAGCGGCTATGTGTACGTGTGGAAGAATGCCAACACGGCCACGGGACTGATTGACAGCTTCTCGGTGGTGGAGGGATAGACCCAAGAGGCGGGCGGCGGCCTCGAGCCGCCCCCCTTCCGGCTTCAGGCAATGCGCTCGAGAATCAGTACCGCGAAAAAGAGGAAGGCCGCCGCGAGCGTCCAGCGCAGGATGACAAGGCCAATTGTCTTGAATCGCGCCTGGCCCGTTCCGGCATAAAGGGCAAACGAGACGGCTGCGCCCAGCAAAAGCAGCAAGACCACCCAGCGCACGACGATCATCGTGGTACCGGGCCCTACCAGGCCCTGGCCGGTTTGGCGAAACCGGCCGGCGCCTGCTTATCGTCTTCAAAGGTGACCATCTCGTAGGCGCCCTGCGCGCGCAGCTCTCGCAGCAGCAGGTTGTTCATGGCGTGACCCGAGCGGAAGGCGCTGTAGGCGGCCAGTAGCGGATGACCGATGAGGTACAGGTCACCCATGGCGTCCAGGATCTTGTGCTTGACGAACTCGTCGTCGTAGCGAAGGCCATCGGTATTGAGCACGCGGTAGTCGTCCATCACCACGGCGTTGTCCAGGCCTCCGCCCAGTCCGAGGCCGTTGGCACGCATGGTCTCCAGATCCTTGGTGAAGCCGAAGGTGCGGGCCCGCGCGATGTCGCGGGCGTAAGAGCCGGTGCCCAGGTCGAATTCGACGCTCTGCCCGGTGGAATCGACCACGCGATGCGCGAAGTCGATTTCAAAACGCAGCTTGTAGCCGTGATACGGCTCCAGGCGCGCCCATTTGAGATTGTCTCCTTCGCCCAGCCGCACTTCCACGGGGCGCGTGACGCGCATGAACCGCTTGGGCGCTTTCTGCAGTTCGATGCCCGCACTTTGAAGCAGGAACACGAACGAGGCCGATGACCCATCCAGGATGGGCACTTCTTCGGCGGTGATGTCGACGTAGAGATTGTCCAGACCCAGGCCCGCGCAGGCTGACATCAGGTGCTCGACGGTTTGAACCTTGGCTCCACCGCGCGAAATGGTGGAGGCCATGCGCGTGTCGGTCACCGACTCGGCGCTGATCGGAATATCCACCGGGTCGGGCAAGTCAACCCGCCGGAACACAATGCCCGTGTCGGGCTGGGCAGGCCGAAATGTGAGCTCCACCCGCTGCCCGCTATGCAGCCCGACGCCCACCGCCTTGGTGATTGACTTGAGCGTGCGCTGTTGGATCATGAGTTCCGAATTTTAACGCCCACCTCATCGCCCGAAGCATCGCGCAGGGCGATCCCCCTTGACCGGGAGCCGGCTTTGCCGGTCTCGGTCAACACTTGAAACACCGTTGAAAAAACGCGCAGCGTTTTTTCAACGAATGAATAAAAGGGGGTGGACCGCTTGCATCGGCCCACCCCGAACACTCCCCATGGAGAACACTCGTTGGCGCTTGCGGATCAGTCAGCCTGGCGGCGCAGGAACGCCGGAATGTCGAACTCGTCCACGCCACTGTTGGACAGTGCGGCCACCTTCACCGATGCATTGGTACGGCCATTGCGCCAGACACTGGGCACGTCCATGTCGCTGTAGCCGGGCATGGACGAGCCCGAACCCGCCTGCTCGCGCGTCACGATCGCGCCGGGACCGGAGATCGCGTTGTTCACCGTCGGAATATTGAACGGAACGTTGTCGGTACCCGTGCGCAGCACCTGCAGCGGCGGCGCAGCGCGGCGCTGGCCATTACGCGACAGACCCGTCGCGACCACCGTCACACGCATTTCGTCGCCGAGCTGGTCGTCGTAGGCAGCGCCGTAGATCACGTGTGCGTCGGGCGACGCGTAGGCACGGATGGTGTTCATCGCGAGCTTGGATTCCGACAGCTTCAGACTGCCCTTGGCTGCGGTGACCAGCACCAGCACGCCCTTGGCGCCCGACAGATCGATACCCTCCAGCAGCGGACATGCAACGGCCTGCTCGGCAGCGATGCGCGCGCGGTCCGGACCATCGGCCACGGCGGTACCCATCATCGCCTTGCCCGGCTCACCCATCACCGTGCGGACGTCTTCGAAGTCAACGTTGACGTTGCCGTACTCGTTGATGATCTCGGCGATACCGCCCACCGCGTTCTTGAGCACGTCGTTGGCATGCGCGAAGGCTTCGTCCTGCGTGATGTCGTCGCCCAGCACCTCCAGCAGCTTCTCGTTCAGGACCACGATCAGCGAATCGACGTTGGCTTCCAGTTCAGCCAGTCCGGTGTCGGCATTGGTCATGCGGCGCCCGCCTTCCCAGTCGAACGGCTTGGTCACCACACCGACCGTCAGAATGCCCATCTCCTTGGCGATGCGCGCGATCACCGGTGCGGCGCCGGTGCCGGTGCCGCCACCCATGCCCGCCGTGATGAACAGCATATGCGCGCCGTCAATCGCCGAGCGGATTTCCTGCACGGCCGTCTCTGCTGCGTCGCGTCCCTTCTCGGGCTTGCTGCCGGCGCCCAGGCCGGATATGCCCAGCTGGATCGTCTTGTGCGCCGCGCTGCGCGCCAGTGCCTGCGCATCGGTGTTCGCGCAGATGAACTCCACGCCCTGCACCGATCGGCCGATCATGTGCTCGACCGCGTTGCCGCCACCGCCTCCGACGCCGATCACCTTGATCTGCGTGCCAGCGTGGAACTCTTCGACTTCAATCATTT
>JAZKFD010000029.1:0-5478 GCA_040386635.1 Pseudomonadota bacterium | reverse complement strand
GCCATCAAGGACAAGCTTGCATCGCGGATCAAGGTGATCTCGCGCATGGACATCTCTGAAAAGCGCGTACCCCAAGACGGCAAGATGAAGCTCAAGGTCGGTCCTGACCGCGTCATCGATTTTCGCGTCAGCACGCTGCCCACGCTGTTCGGCGAGAAGATCGTGATCCGTATCCTGGACCCGTCCAGCGCCCGCCTGGGAATCGAAGCCCTGGGCTATGAGCCCGAAGAAAAGAAACGGCTCCTCGAAGCAGTGGCAAGGCCGTATGGGATGGTGCTGGTGACCGGTCCGACCGGCTCTGGCAAGACGGTGTCGCTCTACACCTGCCTGAACATCCTGAACAAGCCAGGCGTGAACATCTCGACGGCCGAAGACCCGTCCGAAATCAACATGCCCGGCATCAACCAGGTCAATGTCAATGACAAGGCGGGCCTGACCTTCGCGGCTGCGCTCAAGTCCTTTCTGCGCCAGGATCCGGATGTGATCATGGTCGGCGAAATACGCGACCTCGAAACGGCCGACATCGCGATCAAGGCTGCGCAGACGGGCCATATGGTGCTGTCCACGCTGCACACGAATGATGCGCCGACCACCCTCACCCGCATGCGCAACATGGGGATCGCGCCGTTCAACATCGCCTCCAGCGTCATTCTGATCACGGCACAGCGCCTGGCGCGTCGGCTGTGCACCAATTGCAAGGCGCCGGCCGACATTCCGCACGAGACACTGCTTGAAGCGGGATATCCGGAGGAAGAAGTTGACGGCACCTGGACCCCCTATCGGCCGGTCGGCTGCACCATGTGCAACAACGGATACAAGGGCCGCGTCGGCATCTACCAGGTCATGCCGATCAGCGACGACATCCAGCGGATCATCCTGGCAGACGGCAGTGCGATGGAGATCGCCGCGCAGGCTGCAGCCGAAGGCGTGCGCAGTCTTCGCCAGTCGGGCCTGCACAAGGTCAAGCTGGGTGTGACCTCGCTCGAAGAGGTTCTGGGCTGCACCAATGTATAACGGCAGGCATTAGAGGAGCAAGCGCATGGCAACGGCCGCAATCAGCAAGGTCACCGATTTCCTCTACGAATGGGAAGGCCGCGACCGTAATGGCAAGCAGGTGCGCGGTGAAACCCGCGCCGCCGGCGAGAACCAGGTCAACGCCGCGCTTCGGCGCCAGGGCATCACGCCCACCAAGGTCAAGAAGCGCCGGATGCGTTCTGGCGCCAAGATCCGCCCGAAGGACATCGCCATCTTCACGCGCCAGCTCGCCACGATGATGAAGGCCGGTGTGCCGCTGCTGCAGGCTTTCGACATCGTGGGCCGCGGCAACGCCAACGCCAGCGTCACCAAGCTCTTGAACGACGTGCGGACCGACGTCGAAACCGGCACCTCGCTGTCTGCGGCGTTTCGCAAGTACCCGCTCTACTTCGACAGCCTCTACTGCAACCTGGTGGAAGCCGGTGAAGCAGCCGGTATTCTCGAAGCCCTGCTGGACCGGCTGGCCGTTTACATGGAAAAGACCGAGGCCATCAAGTCCAAGATCAAGTCGGCGCTCATGTACCCGATTTCGGTGGTGGTCGTCGCGTTCGTCGTGGTGGCCGTCATCATGATTTTTGTGATTCCCGCATTCAAGGAAGTGTTCACGTCATTCGGCGCCGACCTGCCTGCGCCCACGCTGTTCGTCATTGCGCTGAGTGAAATCTTCGTCAAATGGTGGTGGCTGATTTTCGGCGGCCTGGGCGGCGGCTTCTACTTTTTCATGCAGGCCTGGAAGCGCAGCGAGAAGGTGCAGATGTTCATGGACCGCGTCATGCTGAAAGTGCCGGTTTTCGGCGACCTGGTTTACAAGTCCGTCATCGCACGCTGGACGCGAACGCTCTCGACCATGTTTGCAGCCGGCGTGCCGCTGGTCGAGGCACTTGACTCGGTGGGCGGTGCATCCGGTAACTCGGTCTATGCGATGGCCACCGAGAAGATTCAGACGGAAGTCTCCACGGGCACCAGCCTCACCGTGGCCATGCAGAACGCCAACGTTTTCCCGACGATGGTGCTGCAGATGTGCGCGATCGGCGAAGAATCGGGCTCGATCGATCACATGCTGGGCAAGGCTGCCGATTTCTACGAAGCCGAGGTTGACGACATGGTCGCCGGTCTTTCCAGCCTGATGGAGCCGATCATCATCGTGTTCCTGGGTGGCCTGATCGGTGGCATCGTGGTCTCGATGTACCTGCCGATCTTCAAGCTGGGCCAAGTGGTGTGATATGCGCAATCGCACGTCGATGCGTCACCCCGCACTGCGCGGCAGCAGCGCCTTGTCATCCAGAATCCGCCGGACGCTTTGCGCGAGTTCGTCGCGGCGATAGGGTTTTGCAAGCAGCGCGATGCCTGCATCCAGGCGACCGTCGTGCACGATCATGTTCTCCGCATAGCCCGACGTGTAAAGCACTCTCAGTCCGGGGCGCTTCAGGCGCGCCTGATCGGCCAGCTCGCGGCCGCTCATCCCCGGCATCACCACGTCAGTGAAAAGAAGATCCAGTCTAGCTGCACCACCCAGTAACTCCAGTGCGTGCGCGCCATCGGGTGCCTGCAATACGGTGTAGCCCAGGGACATAAGCTGCGCATTGGCGTACTTGCGCACGAGCTCGTCATCTTCGACCAGAAGAATCGTTTCTTCGCCGCCGGGCGATCGCGTTTTCACGCGAACCGCCGGTGCTGCGGGATTTTCTCCGGTTCGTGCGGTTGGCGGCAGGTACAACCGGACGGTCGTACCTCGCCCCGGCTGCGACTCGATGTTCACGTGACCGCCCGACTGCTTCATGAATCCATAGGTCATCGCCAGTCCGAGGCCTGTCCCCTTGCCCTGCTCCTTGGTCGTGTAGAAGGGCTCGAAAACGCGTCCGAGATGCTGAGGTTCGATGCCAAACCCGGTGTCCGACACGGACAGCATGACATAGGCGCCGGCACGAACATCCGCATAGCGACTGGCATAGGCATCATCCAGCGTGACGTTGGCTGTCTCGATGCGCAACCTGCCACCCTGTGGCATGGCGTCCCGCGCATTCAGGCACAGGTTTAGCAAAGTGTTGTCCAACTGCGCCGGATCGACCTCTGCGGCCCAGAGGCGTGGCTCGGGCACGAACTCGATGTGGATGTGCTCGCCCAGGGTGCGCCTGAGCATCGCATCGGTGCCGCTCACCAGAAGATTGATGTCCACGGTCTTGGGCTCCAGCGCCTGCTTGCGCGCAAACGCGAGCAGCCTCTGGGTCAGTTCGGCGCCGCGCTGGGCGGCATCCATCACGGCCCGTGCCATCGCCTGCAGCGGACCGGACTTGCCATGAAGAACCAACTCCTCGTTCAGCACTTCCGCATTGCCCAGAATCACCGTCAGGAGATTATTGAAATCATGGGCGACACCACCGGTGAGCTGACCGACCGACTCCAGACGCTGGGTCTGCCGCAGCCGCTCCTCCAGCGCAAGCCGCTCGCTGATGTCGGTGATGCTGCCCACCATGCGGACGGCGTGTCCCGCTCCGTCTCGCGTGATGTACCCGCGCCCGCTTACATGACCGACCCTTCCGTCCGGCAGATCGATGCGATAGCTCTCCGACCATGTCTGTGCCGATCCCTCCATCGCCTCGTCGATCCGAAACAGGACACGCTGGCGGTCCGCCGGGTGGATGTGGAGCTTCCAGGACTCGGGGCACACCAGCTTGTCCGGCCCGCAGAGCACGGCAAAATTCTCGTTGCACCAGATCGTGTCGCGTGCGATGTCCCAGTCCCAGATCGCGTCGTTGGATGCACGGGACAACAGGCCCAGCCGCTCATTGCTCTCGCGTGCGGCCTGTTGTGCACTTCGAAGCTGCGTGAGGTCCTGGATCGCTCCCTGCATGCGGATGATGACGCCGGTGTGATCGCGAACCGCCTCGCCGCACACGCGCACCGAGATGACGCGGCCGCGGCCGGTTTCCATTTCTGCCTCGACATCAAACGGCTCGCCCTTGTGCCGACAAGCCTGCACCGCGGCAATGACCCGGCCGCGGTCCGGCTCCCGGTAGAGCGACAGCGAAGGCTGCAAGGGCATCGGCGCCAGCTTTTCAAGTTCGAGAATCGCGTACACCTCGTCGGACCATCTCACCTGTTCATTCGGCAGCTCGATCGCCCAGCCGCCGATACGCGCAATCTGGCCCGCGAATCGCAGCAACAGGTCTTTTTCCTGCGCCTGCGCTTCGGCCTGCCGGCGCGCGGTGATGTCCTGAAAGGCGCCCTGCAGCTGGACGACCCGCCCGGAGGCGTCGCGCACCGCTTCGCCGAGCGATCGCACCCAGATGAGCCGGCCCGTGGCGGTTCGCTTGGGCAGCTCAAATTCGTAAGGCGTTCCTTCCTCGATACATCGCCTGACCAGGGCCCGCACGCGATCGCGGTATTCGTCCGGAAACATGGAGATTCCGTCATCGACTGTCGGCTGGTACCCCGGTGGTACGTCATGGATGGCACAGGTTTCGTCCGACCAGGTCAGCCGGTTGTCCGCCAGGTTCATGGTCCAGCCACCGATCTGGGCCACCCGGCTCGCGACGCGGGCAAGCATCGAGTTCTGGCCAAGCTGGTCGGCCACGCGCTTTTGCTCGGACACGTCCATCACCATCCCGATGCGGCCGGTGATCTTTCCGCCGTCATCGAAGGTGACAGTGCCGCGCTCGCTCATCCAGCGGATCGACCCGTCCGGACGCGCGATCCGGTACTCGGCGTCAAGCTGCGGCGCCTCGGGCGTCGGTCTGGCGTGCTCGGCGAGATAGCCCGGCAGGTCTTCAGACAGGACAAAGCTCAGGAAGTGCTCGAACGTGCCCTCGAACTGCTCTGGCGTAATGCCGAAAATCTCGCATGTCGCGTCGGACCAGAAAACTTTCCCGGTCTGGCTGTCCCAGGTCCAGCTCCCCATGTGCCCCACGCGCTGGGCGTTGAGCAGCATCGTGGCCTGCTCATGCAGTGACTCCTGGGCGCGCCTGGACCCCCCCGCGCTGTCATCCATTGCGTCACTCGCCATATCGCTCCCAGCGCACGGCTTCGAACAGCTGCCGATTTATACGATTCATTCCATGGCGTTTATACCTTGCGACACTGCCACTGCAAGTGGCGTTCACCCGAGGGGTCTGAACTCTTCGCATAAGATGCCTGCGCCGGGATCCAACTCATCCCACCGCACCAACCTGTTTTCCCCTACTTCTACTGTTTCATGACTACTGCCGGGTCACTTGGATGGGTACCGCCGATGGTGTTCGCCGCAATCGCGGGTCTGCTCGGCCTGCTGGTCGGCAGTTTCCTCAATGTCGTGATCTACCGGCTGCCCAAAATGCTGGAGCGTCAGTGGGCTGCCGAGGCAGCCGACATCACCGGGCAAGCCCCGAAGGAAGAACCGGAGTTCAACCTCATGCGCCCGCGCTCGCGTTGCCGGCAGTGCGGCCACATGATCCGCTGGTACGAGAA
>JAZKFD010000028.1:0-12384 GCA_040386635.1 Pseudomonadota bacterium | reverse complement strand
CGGCCTGCTTCCACATGTTGATGCCGATGTAGGTGGCTTCCATCGGATCGTTGGTGAGCGGCTTGTCCTTGTGGCCTGCGATGCCCTTGGACTTGGCGTAGGCGGCCCACTTCTTTTCGAACTCGGCGTTGGTCGGATTCTTGATCGACTGGAAATAGTTCCAGGCCGCCAGGTGACCCACCAGGGGTTTGGTGTCAACGCCGCGCAGTTCTTCCTCTCCGACCGAGAATGCGACCACCGGAACGTCCTTGGCCTTCAAGCCCGCATTGCCCAGCTCCTTGTAGAACGGCACGTTGGAGTCACCGTTGATGGTGGAGACGACCGCCGTCTTGCCGCCGGCAGAGAACTTCTTGATATCGGCGACGATGGTCTGGTAGTCGCTGTGGCCGAACGGCGTGTACTTCTCGTCGATGTCGGTGTCCTTGACGCCCTTGCTCTTGAGGTAGGCGCGCAGGATCTTGTTGGTGGTGCGGGGGTACACGTAGTCGGTGCCCAGCAGCACCCAGCGCTTGGCGCCGCCGCCGTCCTTGCTCATCAGGTAATCCACGGCCGGGATAGCCTGCTGGTTGGGCGCAGCGCCGGTGTAGAACACGTTCTTGGACAGCTCTTCACCTTCGTACTGCACGGGGTAGAACAAGAGGCCGTTCATTTCTTCCACGACCGGCAGCACCGACTTGCGCGATACCGAGGTCCAGCAGCCGAAGATGACGGCGACTTTGTCCTGGCCGAGCAGCTGCTTGGTCTTTTCAGCGAAGAGCGGCCAGTTGGAAGCCGGGTCCACGATCACGGGCTCGAGCTTCTTGCCCAGCACACCGCCCTTGGCGTTGATTTCGTCGATGGCCATGAGAACCGTGTCTTTCAAGACGGTCTCCGAGATCGCCATCGTGCCGGACAGCGAGTGCAGGATGCCGACCTTGATGGTGCCGCCCGATTGGGCGAAAGCTGGCATGCCGGCAGCGCCGGCGAGAGCGACCGCGGCCGTCAGGGCCTTGAGGGTGAAACGACGTTGCATTGAAAACTCCTTGCGAGCGGGGTGACGAAAATTTCGGGGACTTGCCCTGTTGATGGCGGACGGGTTGATTCTGGGTATGCGAGCGGATGAGCGATATACGCCGGGTGGCGTATGGGTCACCAGGGACGTCGGCGCAGACCGAGACGAAAGCACAAGTCACATACGAATACAGTTCACCCTTTTCCATCCGGAGACCCCATGCAAGCATCACCCGCAGCCATCGGCCCGGTGCGCCTTCCCTCGCCCCGCCCGCGCGATTTCGAAGCCGCCGCCACCGTGGATCCGGTTCCAGAAGTGAGCGCTTTCATGACGCAGCACACCGCGGTGGCGCAGCCGCTCGGCCCTCGCGTCGCATCGCAGCAGCTTCCCGGTGCCGTGGTTGCGCGGGATCTGCTGGCGGCCATGCTGGAGGGCGTGGACGCGCCCGAAGACAGCCGGCATGTGCGCGAGGCCGTCACCCGTCTGCTGGAGCTGTCGCCGCAAATGGGCGAGGGCTCTGTGGACAAGGTGCTGTGTGGTTTTCTGCGCGATGCACTGGTCAGCGGTCGTCACGACCTGATCGCCGCATGGGTCTCGACCATCGCCAGCGCCCCTTCCAGTTTGCTCACACCGGCGCGACGGCTCGCTCTGCTAACAGGGTCAGCCCTGCCTGTTTCCCCGCGTGCGTGGAACGCAGGTCCTGCAGTCGAATCGGGGGGGTCGCACCGCTATATGGGCCCTCCCTTGCTCGTTCGAGTCTTCAGCCGCCCAAAAGCTCACGGCGGCTTCGCACCAGCCGAGCGCTGGAAGGCGCCTACATGGCCCCAAGAACAGGCCCTGGCCAGGGGCTGCCACGCCTTCGTCAGCGCCTTGCTCGAGTCAGCGGATGTGACGGATGCGCAGGCAACGCAAATTCTGTGCACGACCTTCACCAGCGTCGGCAGCGACGGGCCAAATGGCCGCCGCGTTGCCAGCGAACTGGACGCACTGAGCTTCGCGATGCACCAGGGCTACCTCTGCGCTGCCGCCTTCATGCTGACCGCCATCGGCAACTCCGATCGTCCGCTTGCCACCCGCGCACAGCTGGTAGCGGACCTTGCACTGGATCGCGCGCAATTTTCAGCACGGCTTCGCGTCCTGAAGGAAATGCCCCTTGCAGACGCACCCCACAGCGACATGTATCAGTGGGCACGCGACGTTGCGAAATGGGCCAAGGTTTTCCTGACTGCCTGCGACCTTGTCTCCGAGGGTGGACAGGTCCAACTGGCAACCGACGACGACGCCTGCAGGCAGCAATGCATCGATGCCGACCTGCGGGCCATCGACTTCGAACCGGCCAGCAAGGGCCGGCCCGCAGCCATCGTTTGCCGGTCGAACTTCGAACTCACCGACTTTTCCGATGTCGAACTCGAAGACGATGACGAGACGCAATGGCCCGGCACGCGTCTGTATGCCATTCCCTACTTTGCGGTGGAGGTGCGAAGCACACAAGCACGACCGGCAGACCTTCAGGCCTCGAACTGAGGGTGCAACTGCCGGATCCGTGTCATCGCCATCCCCGCCGCAGCAGTCCGGGTCTCGACACCGAGCTTGGCGAAGATGCGTTCGAGGTGCTTTTTGATGGTCGCGGGGCTCGCGCCGAGAATGTCTGCGATATCGCGGTTGATCTTGCCCTTGACGACCCAGTACAGCACTTCGGCTTCGCGGTGGGTGAGCTTGAAATAAAGGCTCATCGCCTCGATGACGGCCGTGTCGGACACTTCACGCATCACGATCAGCCAGTCTTCGTCGCCTGTCTGCTGATGCAGACGGAACGTGAGGCGGCGCGCGCCGAGTTCTGCCGTCAGGCGCGGAGGCTCGATCTGGTTCAGGGCGTCTTTCAGGTGGCGCCTCAGCCAGTCAACCACCGCTTGCGGCGTCTGTGGTGAACTCGTGCCGTAGTAGGCCATCAGCAATTCGCGCGCAAGCGGGGTCTGCCACATCAGCTTGCCGTCACTGGCCCGCACGGTGATGCTTGCATAGCCGAATGCATCGAGCGCGTTGCGCGTCTGCCGGGCCTGCCGCGCGCCCTGCATGTGCACGCCCATGCGCGCCAGCACCTCCTTTGGCTTGATGGGCTTGGTGACGTAATCGACACCCCCCGATTCGAGCGCGGCGACCAGGTACTCGGTCTCGGTGAGGCCCGTCATGAAGATGATGGGGATGTGCGCAGTGGCCGCCGAGGATTTCAGCCGACGTGCAAGTTCGAAGCCGTCCATGCCCGGCATCATGGCGTCGAGCAGGACGATATCGGGCACGACCTGCAGGACGCGCTGCAAGGCAGCTTCACCGCTGGTCGCCACCAGAACCGTGTAGCCCGATTCATCGAGCGCGTCGTGCAGCACCGACAGGTTGTCGGGCACGTCATCGACGATCAGCACGACTTCGCTCGTCGCGCGGTCGAAAGCGGCGCCGGGGAGCTGCTGCGGCCGCGCGCTCATTGCAGGTTCTCCTGTACCGGGCCGGTCAAGGCATCCCCGCGAACGAGACGGCGCGACATCGCCTCGAACTGGAACTGCTGCGCCAGTTCGCGCATGGCGCCCGCAAAGGATGCGCATGCCGGCTGGGATGCTTCGATCGCGTCGAGCTGATTCATGATGCCCCTGTAGTAACCCAGTTGAACGGCTTCCTGCAAGGCGGCCAGCGTGCCCGGAGCGGGCCAGGTCCATGCCACCGCCGGGGTCATTGACGGTTCGCACGGAAGCGGGGACGCGATCCAATGCAGTGCGAGCTGCCGCTCGAGCCAGTCCAGCAATTCGCTATGCCGAACTGGCTTGGTGATGAAGTCTTCTGCCCGGATGCCGCAGTCGTTTTCGAGGTTCTTGTCGAATGCATTGGCCGAAACCACCGCCACCTTCGCAGCGCGCTGCCCGAGCAGGCGAATGCGCCGGATCGTCTCCCAGCCGTCGATGCCAGGCATCGCCAGGTCCATGAAGATCGCATCGGGCGCCAGGCCCGCAGCCACCAGATCCAGCGCATCGTGTCCACTCGCAGCCGTGCGCAATTCGAAACCCAGGGGCTCCAGCAGATGAACCAGCAACTCGCGGTCGGCCTCTTCGTTGTCCACGACCAGAATCTTGCGGCGCGGCCCCGTGTAGCCGCGTCGCGCCTGAGGCCGTGCGGCCGCCTGGGTCTGGCCCGTGGCGTGGACCTCGGGCAGGAACAGCTTGATGCTGAAGCTCGATCCAGCGCCCGGCTGGCTCGCCACTGTCAGCTCCCCCCCCATCAGATCGGTGAGCATCTTGGCGATGGTCAGGCCCAGCCCCGCGCCGGGTGCCATCTGCGCCACGCTGCTGCCGCGCGCAAAAGGTTCGAAGATGCGTTCGAGATCGGCATGCGACATGCCCGGCCCCGTATCTTCGATATCGATCCACGCCATCTCGCGAGCATGCTTTACACGGAAGGACACCTGCCCCGCGCTGGTGAACTTGATGGCGTTGCCCAGAAGGTTGATCAAAATCTGGCGCACGCGCTTTTCGTCAGCGCGAACGACTTCGGGAAGTGCGCCGACATGCTCGAAACGAAAGGCCAGCCCTTTTGCTGCAGCCTGCGGTTCGAACATGCCGGCCATCTCGTGCACGAGATCTGCGAACGCCATCGGCCGCACGTTGAGCGTGAGTTTGCCGCTTTCGATGCGCGCGATATCGAGCGTGCCTTCGATCAGCGAGAGCAGATGCTCCCCGCCCCGCTTGATGACCGAGACCGCCTGTCTGCGATGGGCCGGGATTCCGGTGTCTTCGCCCATGAGCTGTGCATAGCCCAGGATGCTGTTGAGCGGCGTGCGCAACTCGTGGCTGATCGCGCTGATATAGCGGCTCTTAGCGTGGTTGGCCTGTTCGGCGGCGCGGCGTGCTTCGTCAGCGGCGAGCTTCGCTTCCTCGGCGAGCTGCCGGGCGTTCTGCAGGGCCTCGTCGGTCTGTTTGTGCAATTCGATCTCGCGCAGCAACAGGTGCGACTGGCGGTTCGATTCCTCCTGGGCGACCTGTCGGCTCTTGTGCGCCAGTACCAGCCACCAGGCGACGATGCCGGCAATCACCACCAGCGCCAGGTACGCCTTGAGAAAGGCCGATCGCAATGAGACTTCCGATAGCGCAGCGTTGTCCATCATCAGGGCGACGGTCTGCACTTCCTGGTGATAGAGCAGCCCGAACACGGTGGCCAGCAGCGGTACGACGATGAGCATCAGCAACAGAAAATGCCCCAGGCCCGTGTCGAGGTAAGGCCACGCGCGCCGCGGCAGCGCCCATCGTAGAGCGCCCGACCACTGCGCTGAAAGCGAGGCATGCGGCTTGCACAGATCGCCGCAACGCGCGTCCAGCGTGCAGCACAGCGAGCAGATATGTCCCTGGTAGGCAGGACAGTGCGCCATGTCGGGTGCTTCGTAATCGCGCTCGCAGATCACGCATTTCCTGAGCGTCATCGAACCGTTGTCATCGGTCGGTGCATTGCGGGCGATGTAGTACTTGCCGCGGGTCGCCCAGGCAATCAGGGGCGAAGTCACGAAAGCGACGCCCAGTGCAATCACGGCCGAGAACGCCTGCGCGCTCGCCCCAAACACACCCAGGTGCGCAGGAATCGACAGTGCCGAGGCCAACGCCATCGCACCTACGCCGACCGGGTTGATGTCATAGAGATACGCGCGCTTGAATTCGATCCCGGGTGGTGACAGGCCCAAAGGCTTGTTCACGACGAGGTCGGCCACCACCGCCATCATCCAGGCGATGGCGACGTTGGAGTACAGGCCCAGCACATTGCCCAGCGCCTGGAACACGTTCATCTCCATCAGCAGGAAGGCAATCAGCGTGTTGAACACCACCCACACCACGCGACCCGGATGGCTGTGGGTGACCCGCGAGAAAAAGTTGGACCACGCGAGCGAGCCGGCATAGGCATTGGTCACGTTGATCTTGAGCTGCGAGATCACCACGAAGATGGCAGTCGCGGCCACCGCCCAGCTGTAATTCGGAAACACATACTCATACGCGGCGAGGTACATCTGGTTCGGATCGACCGCGCGGTCGGGCGGCACCATGTGCTTGATGGCCAGGTACGCGAGCAGGGCGCCGCCCAGCATCTTGAGAACGCCCAGCACGACCCAGCCGGGACCGCCCACCAGGACGCCCAGCCACCATCGCTTTGCGTTCGCGGTGGTCTTCGCGGGCATGAAGCGAAGGTAATCGGCCTGCTCCCCCATCTGGGTGATCAGGGCAATGCCTACCGTGAGTCCAGCCCCAAACAGGTGCAGATCGAAATCGGAATTTACGCCTTTCTCACCTGCGTAGTGCATGACACCGGCGAACGCACCAGGATCGCGCGCCAGCACATAGATGAACGGCACCACCAGCATCACGAGCCACACGGGTTGCGTCCAGACCTGCAGGCGGCTGATCGTGGAGATGCCGTAGGTGACTAGCGGAATCACCACCAGCGCGCAGATCAGGTAGCCCCAGCTCGGCGGGATGCCCAAAGCCAGGTCCAGCGCGTACGCCATCACCGCAGCTTCCAGGGCAAAGAAGATGAAGGTGAACGACGCGTAGATCAGCGAGGTGATCGTCGAGCCGATGTAGCCGAAACCGGCGCCGCGCGTGAGCAGGTCCATGTCCACGCCATAGCGGGCGGCGTAGATGCTGATGGGGAGCCCGGTCAGGAAGATGATCAGCCCGGTGGCGATGACGGCCCAGAATGCGTTGAGAAACCCGTACTGCACCATCAGGGTGGCCCCGACGGCCTCCAGGATCAGGAACGACGCGGCTCCGAATGCGGTGTTGGCCACGCGAAAGGCCGACCACTTGCGAAAACGCTGGGGCGTGTAGCGCAGGGCATAGTCTTCCATGGTTTCGCTGGCGACCCAACTGTTGTAGTCGCGGCGCACCTTGACCACGCGCTGCGGGGCGTCGGCCGGATAAATGGGGATGACTTCGCTCACGTGTGCTGTTGCGCAGGTTCCGTGCCCGCATGCGCCATACGGCGTATGGCCGGGCCCGGACCTTGCACTAAACTGATCCTGACATGGAACTCACCCCCCGCGAAAAAGACAAGCTGCTGATCTTCACGGCGGCGCTGCTGGCCGAAAGGCGGCGGGCGCGCGGCCTGAAGCTCAATTACCCCGAAGCGATGGCCCTGATCTCGGCTGCCGTGATGGAAGGTGCGCGCGACGGCAAGACCGTGGCCGCCCTCATGAGCGAGGGCCGCAGCATCCTCACGCGCGCCGACGTGATGGAAGGCGTTGCGGAAATGATCCCCGACATCCAGGTCGAGGCCACCTTCCCCGATGGAACCAAGCTGGTCACGGTGCACCAGCCCATCGTCTGAAAGCAGGTTCATGATTCCCGGAGAACTATTCATCGACGGTGGCGACCATGTGCTCAATCCGGGCCGCCGCACCCTCACGCTGGTCGTCAGGAACACCGCCGACCGGCCGATACAGGTCGGCTCCCACTACCACTTTGCCGAAACGAATGGGGCCCTTGATTTCGACCGCGCTGCGGCGCGCGGCATGCGGCTGAATATCGCATCGGGCACTGCGGTTCGATTCGAGCCGGGGCAGCAGCGCACGGTGGAAGTGGTCGATTACGCGGGCGACCGGACCATCTACGGATTCCGTGGCCTCGTTCAGGGAAAGCTCTGACCATGGCAACGATCGGACGGCGCGGGTATGCAGAAATGTTCGGCCCGACGGTCGGCGACAGGGTTCGGCTGGCCGACACCGACCTCATGCTCGAAGTGGAGCACGATTACACCCTGCGCGCCGGAGGCTATGGCGAAGAAGTCAAGTTCGGCGGCGGCAAGACGATTCGCGACGGCATGGCGCAGTCGCAGCGAACGCGAGCCGAGGGTGCCATGGATTGCGTGCTCACCAACGCCCTCATCATCGATCATTGGGGCATCGTCAAGGCCGACATCGGCATCAAGGACAGCCGCATCGCGGCGATCGGCAAGGCGGGCAATCCCGATACGCAGCCGGGCATCGACATCATCATCGGGCCTGGTACCGAAATCATTTCGTGCGAGGGCAACATCGTCACGGCCGGCGGCATCGACAGCCACATCCATTTCATCTGTCCCCAGCAGATCGAGGAAGCCCTGGCCTCCGGCATCACGACCATGTTGGGCGGCGGTACCGGCCCTGCAACCGGCACCTTTGCCACCACCTGCACGCCCGGTCCCTGGAACATCGAACGCATGCTGCAGGCCGCTGACGGCTTCGCGATGAACCTGGGCTTTCTGGGCAAGGGCAATGCAAGCCTGCCAGCCGCGCTGCATGAACAGATCGATGCCGGCGTGATCGGGCTGAAGCTGCACGAAGACTGGGGCACGACGCCAGCTGCGATCAGCAACTGCCTGGATGTGGCGGACCTCACCGACACACAGGTGGCGATTCACAGCGACACATTGAATGAATCAGGCTTCGTCGAGAACACGATTGCGGCGACCAAGGGCCGCTCGCTGTGCGCGTTCCATACCGAAGGCGCGGGCGGCGGGCATGCGCCGGACATCCTGCGCGTGGTGGGTGAAGAGAACTTCCTTCCTTCATCGACCAACCCCACGATGCCCTACACGCGCAACACGCTTGACGAACATGTCGATATGCTGATGGTGTGTCATCACCTCGACCCGTCCATCGCGGAGGACCTTGCGTTTGCGGAGAGCCGGATCCGCAAGGAAACGATTGCGGCAGAGGACATCCTGCATGACCTGGGTGCCATCAGCATGATGTCCAGCGACAGCCAGGCGATGGGTCGGGTGGGGGAAGTGATCATTCGCACCTGGCAGACGGCGCACAAGATGAAGCAGCAGCGCGGTTCCCTGGAACCGGACGGAACGCGCAACGACAACTTCCGCGCTAAACGCTACATCGCCAAGTACACGATCAACCCTGCGATTGCACACGGCATCTCGCACGAAGTCGGCAGCCTCGAGCCCGGCAAGTGGGCCGACATCGTGATCTGGAAGCCGGCGTTCTTTGGCATCAAGCCGGCATTGATCATGAAGGGGGGGTTCATCGCCATGGCCGCCATGGGCGACCCCAACGCGTCCATCCCCACGCCGCAGCCGGTGCACTACAGGCCCATGTTCGGCAGCTTCGGCGGCGCGGTTGCCAAAGGCTCGCTCACCTTCGTCTCGAAGGCGGGCCTGGATGCCGGCGTGGCAGGCAGGTTCGGGCTGCGAAAGAACATCAGTGCCGTAAAGAACGTACGCGGCGTGAAGAAGCAGGACCTGATCCACAACAACTACCTACCCAAAATGGAGATTGATCCGCAGACGTATGCCGTGCGCGCCGATGGGCAACTGCTCGTGTGTGAGGCCGCGACGGTGTTGCCGATGGCGCAGCGATACTTTCTGTTTTGAGCGCTACTCTCTCGCCCATGCTCCAAGTCTCCAAACTCCTGGCCGGAGGCCA
The DNA here is from genome assembly GCA_040386635.1 of Pseudomonadota bacterium. Classification (GTDB taxonomy): domain Bacteria; phylum Pseudomonadota; class Gammaproteobacteria; order Burkholderiales; family Burkholderiaceae_C; genus Ramlibacter. The sequence goes on along the minus strand of JAZKFD010000028.1, from coordinate 2,953 downwards.
CGGCCTTGCACCGGTGTTGCTCAAGCGCGCAGCCACCGTGCAGCTCGACTGGGACGTGCGCCAGAAAAGCCGGTTCGACTGCACGGATTCGCAGGGCCGGCACCTGGGCATCTTCCTGCCGCGCGGCACCGTGGTGCGCGGAGGCGATGTCCTCGTCGCCGAAGACGGCTCGCTCGTCAAGGTGCTGGCCGCGCCGCAGCCCGTGCTCGTCATCACGCACTGCGCCCAGCACGGAACACCCTTCGACCTGACACGGGCCGCCTATCACCTGGGTAACCGCCATGTCGCGATCGAACTCAGGCCCGATTACCTCAAGATCGAACCCGATCATGTGCTGGCCGACATGCTCCGCGCGATGCACCTGATCGTCCGGCCCGAAGACAGCGCATTCGAACCCGAAGGCGGCGCCTACACCGCAGGTGGCCACTCACATGCAGATGCACATACGCATGCCCACTCGCACGCACATCCGCCAGCAGTCGGCCCCCTCGCGCACGGAGCCTACGGTGACGATGGCGACGACCACGCTCACTGACGCCGACCTGCTCGGCCTCGTGTGGCTGGCCTCCCCCGCGTTGCCCGTGGGCGGCTTCTCGTATTCGGAAGTGCTGGAAGCAGCGGTCGAAAGCGGCCTCGTCACCGATGAATCCACCGCTGCCAGCTGGCTCATCGATCAGCTTCACCTCACGCTGTCCCGGGGCGATCTGCCGGTGCTTGCCGCCGCTGTCACAGCCTGGCGCCAGGACGATATCGCACGCATCGGGCAACTCAACGACTGGGTGCTTCAGACGCGCGAGACGAGCGAGCTGCGCCAGCAGACCGAGCAAATGGGCCGCTCGATGATCGAGTGGCTTCGCTCGGTCCGGCCAGAGACCACGCCCGCCCACTGGACCTACCCCATCGCCTACGCACGGGCGTCATCTGCAGGCGCCGCATCTGCGCGCGCGATCGCCCTCACCTTCTCATTCGGATGGGCTGAGAACATGATCCAGGCGGCCATCAAGTCCATACCCCTGGGCCAGAGTTCGGGACAGCGCATCCTGTCGAGACTGGCTACGGAAATCCCGGCGGCCGTTGACCATGCACTCGCGCTGCCTGACGATGCGTGGCAGGCTTTCTCACCGATGCTGGCGATTCTTTCGGCGCAGCACGAAACCCAATATTCAAGACTCTTTCGCTCATGACGCTTCACCACATCGCCAATCGCACCCGCAAGCTGCCGCCACTGCGGGTTGGCATCGGCGGCCCGGTCGGTTCAGGCAAGACGACGCTGCTCGAAATGCTCTGCAAGGGCATGCGCGACAAGTACGACCTGGTCGCCATCACCAACGACATCTACACCAAGGAAGACCAGCGCCTGCTGACCGTGAGCGGGGCGCTTCCCGCCGAACGCATCATGGGCGTGGAGACCGGTGGCTGTCCGCACACCGCGATCCGCGAAGACGCCTCGATCAACCTCGAAGCGATCGACCGGATGCTGGTGGATTTTCCCGATGCCGATATCGTGTTCGTGGAATCCGGCGGAGACAACCTCGCCGCGACCTTCAGCCCCGAACTCTCAGACCTCACCATCTACGTGATCGATGTGGCAGCCGGCGAGAAGATCCCGCGCAAGGGCGGTCCGGGCATCACCAAGAGCGATCTGTTCGTCATCAACAAGACCGACCTGGCGCCCTACGTCGGTGCCGACCTCGGGGTAATGGAGGCGGACACCCGCCGCATGCGGCGCGACCGGCCGTTCGTGATGACCAACCTCAAGACGCAAAGCGGCGTGGCCGAGGTGATCGCCTTCATCGAGCGCAAGGGGATGCTGGCGCAGGCCTGACCGAAAGACGAAGAAGGTACGCGCCCGTTGATACCAGACTGGCGGCTGGTCAGCCTGCGGAACTTCCAGCGAGGCGCTGTTACTCAATGGGATGCTCCCCTCACCTTCCGCAGTTCGCCGTCCAGGCATCCCAGGCACATCACGCTCCCCGGAACCGTCGATCCCATCAAGCTCCAGCTCTCCGTTGCGGATTCACTACCCAAGCGCATCGCGATCGGAGGGTCTCGAATTCGATTCAATGATGTCGAGGCGGGCCGACACGCCGAGCCGGGAAAGCGAAAGACAGGCTTCCCGTCGCCAGATGACGGCCCTATCCTCTGAAGCACCGCTTGCGCCGCGCCCGGGGGGCCAGGTCATCCAGACCACCCTTCGGAACTGGTGCGCGCAGCCACCCGGGCCGGCAACCCACGAGCAGCTCAATCAGCTGGCGCTTCTCGAAGCCAACGTCAGGAAAGTCCTGGGAAATTCGTCCAGCAGCCCCCAGGGTCGGCGGCAGTTCCTGGAATTGATCAACGGTCGCCAGGGCACCGGGATCCAGGCGGTCGCGCAAGCGGCATTGAGCAGCGGCCATCCCGTCGTTGCGGCCTCACTCGTGATGGGAATTCTTTCATCGGGCCAGCCACCGGAATCCATTGACACCATGCTGGACCAACTGGGAGTGGCGCCCAGGGACGTCACGATGGCCCTGAAAAACATCAAACACAAACCCGACAGGACGTGGGCCAAGACCCTTGCGAGCGAGATCGAGGCCCGCCTTCAGCACCTGCAAGCTCACTGGGAACTGCTACTGGGCGAGGCCCGGGTTGGCCTGAGGGGCGCATCGCCAGCCGTCAGTTCGCAGATTGCGGCTGCCAGGCTGACCGCAACGCAACTGCTGCCCGGCGCGCGTACCATGCTCTGCCGTGCCGAGCGGCCCATTCCTGCGCTGCCCAGGGCGGACGAGTGGATTGCGGATTCGATGAGCATGAGCGACAAAGGGGTGATGGAGTTCTGGTTTGCCCTAGCACTCGAACAATTGGTACCGCTGCCGGCTGCGCAGGACAACCAGGGGCCCGCGAACGCCTAGAATACGGGCCTTCGGAGAGTTGGCAGAGCGGTTGAATGCACCGGTCTTGAAAACCGGCGATG
>JAZKFD010000027.1:0-31052 GCA_040386635.1 Pseudomonadota bacterium | reverse complement strand
GACGCCACCGATGGTGGCGATTTCATCGCCCTTTGCCAGCGCATCGATCATGGTTCGGTGCTCCTTCTGGCGCTTCATCTGGGGGCGGATCATCAGGAAGTAAAGGACCGCCAGCATCACCAGGAAAAATGGCGCCTGGGACAGCAGGGCAGACATCTCACCGCCGCCGGCGGCGGGAGCGGTTTGGGCATAGGCAGTGGAAATGAACACGGTGGCTCCAGGAACAGAAATCAGTTGTTACGCACCGCCCTTACCGGGCGGGCGCGCTGGCGGCGCCAACGGTGGGCGCAACATTCGATTGTATGCGGCGGGGGTGCGCTAATTGGTATTAATAGCCCAGCGCTGCGGGGTCTTCATGCCGCCTGCCGGTCAGCCTGCCCAGCCGGCCACTGCTGCATCAGCCGCTCCCACTGCGGGCGGGCCAGCGCGAGGTGGCGCTCTTTCACATGGCCATAGCCCTTGATCAGCTCCGGAATCCGTGCAATCTCGACCGCCAGCGCATGATTGCCGGCGTTGAGCTCTGCCATCACCCGCTCGATGCTGGCGCGGTACTCACCGATCAGCGCGCGCTCGGTTCGACGTTCTTCGGAGCGTCCGAAAATATCCAAAGCCGTGCCGCGCAGGCCCTTCATTTTGGCCAGCAGCTTGAAGCCGGTGAGCATGGCCGGGCCAAACTTGCGCTTTTGCAGCTCGCCCTTTTCATTGCGCCTGGAAGTCAGCGGCGGCGCCAGGTGGAAGTTGACCTGATAGTCGCCTTCGAACATCGCAGCGATCTTTTCCTGGAACCCGGTTTCGGTGTGCAGGCGCGCAACCTCGTACTCGTCCTTGTAGGCCATCAACTTGAACAGGTATCGCGCCACCGACTCGGTCAGAAGCGTCTTGCCCAGGGGCGCCTCCGCCTGGCGGACCCGCTCGACGAACGTGCGGTAAAGCGACGCGTACGCCGGGTTCTGGTAATTGGTCAGGAATTCGACGCGGCGGGCCACCAGGCTTTCGACCGTGTCGCGCTTTTTGAGTTCGATCACCTGCCCGGGCGTCAGCAGCCGCTCCATCGCAGCCCAGTCGTGGGCGGCACGCCGGCCCCACTCGAACGCAGCCTTGTTGTTGTCCACCGCAACCGCATTGAGTTCGATCGCGCGCATCAGGGCCTCGTGCCCGAGCGGAATCCAGCCCTTTTGCCACGCGAATCCGAGCATCATCGGATTGGTATAGATGCTGTCGCCCATCAGCTTCGACGAAGCGGCATCGGCGTTGAAGGCGCCGATACCCTCGACACCCACGGCCCTGGCGATTTCTCCGGCGCAGGCATCGGCCGGGTTGGCCCAGTTAGAGTTCTTCACGAATGCCGCGGTCGGCGTGCTGTGCGAGTTGAGCGCGACATGGGTGCGGCCCTGGCGCATGCGAACCACTGTCTCCTTGCCGGCGGTCACGATGGGGTCGCATCCGATGATGAGATCGGCGCCGGCCATGCTGACCTTGGTCGTACGAATGTCGTCCATCTGCTGGCCAATGAGCACATGGCTCCAGGTTGCGCCGCCTTTTTGCGCGAGCCCTGCGGAATCCTGGGTGACGATGCCCTTGCCTTCGATGTGCCCCGCCATGCCCAGCAGCTGGCCGATGGTGATGACGCCCGTTCCGCCCACGCCCGCCACCACGATGCCGAACGCGCCGTCGATGGTTGGCAGTTGCGGCTGCGGCAGTTCGCCCAGTGACGCATTCAGCGAAAAAGGCGAGATAACCTTGTCTTTTGCCTTTATCTTCAGCTGCCCGCCCTCGACTGTGACGAAGCTGGGGCAGAAACCCTTGAGGCAGCTCGTGTCCTTGTTGCAGGTGTTCTGGTTGATCACGCGCTTGCGGCCAAACTCGGTTTCCAGCGGCTCGACCGACAGGCAATTGCTCTTGGCGCTGCAATCGCCGCATCCTTCGCAAACCAGGTCATTGATCACCACCCGCACGGCCGGATCGACCATCGTGCCGCGCTTGCGGCGACGGCGCTTTTCGGTGGCGCAGGTCTGGTCGTAGATGATGGCCGTGGTGCCCTTGATCTCGCGGAACTCGCGCTGGATGCGGTCGAGCTCGTCGCGATGGAACACCTCCACACCAGGCGGCAGTTTCGCAACCGCATATTTCTCGGGTTCATCGGTCACGATTACTTCGCGTGTCACGCCTTCGGCGATCAGGCTGTGCGCGATCTGGATCACGCTGTGACCTTCCGGCCGCTCGCCGACCTGCTGGCCGCCGGTCATCGCGACCGCATCGTTGTACAAAACCTTGTAGGTGATGTTCACACCTGCTGCGATCGACTGGCGAATCGCCAGCAGCCCGCTGTGAAAGTAGGTTCCATCGCCCAGGTTGGCGAACACATGCTCTTCGGTCGTGAACGGTTGCTGCCCGACCCAGGGCACGCCTTCACCGCCCATCTGGGTGAAACCAATGGTCGAACGGTCCATCCAGGTCGCCATGAAGTGGCAACCGATCCCGGCCAGTGCGCGCGAGCCTTCGGGCACAACGGTGCTTGTGTTGTGCGGGCAGCCCGAGCAGAACCACGGCGCGCGGTCGCCCTTGACTTCCAGCACCTGCATCGAGCGCTCCTTGGCGTCGAGAATCGCGAGCTGCGCCTCGATGCGCGCGCCAATGTCGCCATCAACGCCGAGCTTCCTGAGCCGCCGTGCGATGGCGCGGGCAATCAGTGCGGGTGACAGGTCGGCATTCGCACGCAGCAAGGTGTTGGCCGTGGGATTGGGCATCGACCATTCGCCGCCGGAATACTCGCCCTGCGACTCCTCGAACTTGCCCACCACATTTGGGCGCACATCGGACCGCCAGTTGTAGAGCTCCTCCTTCACCTGGTATTCGATGACCTGGCGCTTTTCTTCCACCACCAGAATTTCGCGCAGGCCGGTTGCGAATTCGCGCGTGCCCTGCGCCTCCAGGGGCCACACCACGCCGACCTTGTGCAGGCGAATGCCGATCTGCCGGCAGGTGGCGTCGTCCAGGCCCAGGTCGAGCAGGGCCTGCCGCGTGTCGTTGTAGGCCTTGCCGCTGGCCATGATGCCGAAGCGATCGTTGGGACCCTCGATGGCGTTGTAGTTCAGGCGATTGGCACGGATATAGGCCAGCGCTGCATACCACTTGGTATCGAACAGCCGCGACTCCTGCTCGAGCGCGTGGTCGGGCCAGCGGATATGCACGCCGCCGGGCGGCATCTCGAAATCGGTGGGAATCCGGATCTCCACCCGGTCCGGATCGATCATGGCCGTCGCCGCCGACTCCACGATCTCCTGGATTGTCTTCATGCCCGACCAGACACCTGCATAACGGCTGAGCGCGAATGCATGAATGCCCAGGTCGAGGATTTCCTGCACGCTCGCCGGAAAGAACACCGGCAGGCCGCAGGCCTTGAAAATGTGGTCGCTCTGGTGCGCGGCGGTGGAGCTTTTGGCGACATGATCGTCACCGGCAACCGCAATTACGCCACCCCATGGCGTGGTGCCCGCCAGGTTGGCATGCTTGAAGACGTCAGATGTGCGGTCCACGCCCGGGCCCTTACCGTACCAGATGCCGAACACGCCATCGAACCTGTGCGCGTCCTTCGGGGTGAAGCCCAGTTGCTGCGTGCCCCAGATCGCGGTCGCTGCCAGCTCTTCATTGACCCCGGGCTGGAACACGATGTTCTGCGCCTTGAGGTAACTGCTGGCCTTCCACAGCGCCTGGTCGTAGCCACCCAGAGGCGACCCCCGGTAGCCGCTGATGAAGCCGGCGGTGTTCTTGCCGACATTCGCATCGCGCAGGCGTTGCAGCATCGGCAACTTCACGAGGGCCTGCACGCCGCTCATGAAAGCACGCCCGTAATCGAGCGAATACTTATCGTCTAAGGTAACCGTTTCCAGAGCCTTGCGGATGTGTTCGGGCAGGGGTGCATTCATGGGGCAAAGTGTATGCCCCCATACGCCAAATGTCTTTGCGGGTTAATGACCCAGGAGTGTCGTCGGGTGTGACGCCCGTTGCACCGCCGGCTCAGTCGCGCGTGCACCGCAGCACGACGGGCGTGGCGATGTAACGCAGCGCCGCCCCGCGTCCCTGCGGCCCGAGGCCGAACTCGGCGCGAATCCGCGCGTTGGTGTACACCGTCTGGTCGGGCGTGATACCGCCTGCATCGCGCAGAAGCGATTCGCTGCCGCGCGCACCCATGTCGATCACCGCACCGTCACTGGCCACCCGCAAGCTGAACTGCACACCGTTTTCGCAGCGATAGGTCGAGTCGGTGGATTGCGCAGGCGCTGGTGCCGTGGCCGCAGGCGGCGTGGCAGATGGAGCAGGCGGCGGTGCGGGAGATGGTGCCGCAGGTGCTGAGGAGGCAGGGTCTTGCCCTTTGGTCGCGCAGCCGGCCATGACGACCGATACAGCCAGCGCAGCGAGCAGCGCCACCAGGGAAGGCGCCGAGCGCATCAGGTTCATTTCGGCCATAGCACCCACAGTCTCAATGGTTGTTTCAAACGTCCCGCCAGGTCGCCAGCCTCAGGTCCCCATCCCGCAAAGTAGTCGGCTCGCACCGACCCGACGATGGCACTTCCGGTGTCCTGCGCGAGCACCAGTTTTTCCAGACGCGTCACCGGGCCGGTCGATGCCAGCCACACCGGCGTGCCGTAGGGAATGCTGTCCTTGTCCACCGCGATCGACCGGCCGGGCGTCAGCGCAACGCCCTGGGCGCCCCGTGGGCCGAACGCGGCGTCCATTTCCGGCAATGGCTCTTCCCGGAAGAACACGGTGCGCGGATTGGCCCACAGCATCTCATTGACGCGCTGGGGGTTCTGCAGGGTCCACGACTTGATGCCGGGCCAGGACGCATCGCGGATCGCGCCCTGTTGCAGCAGCCACGAACCCACGCTGCGATAGGGCTGTTCATTGGAGGCAGCATAGGCGAGCCGCACGACCCGATGGGTCCCGTCTGGCTCGGCGATGCGCACGCGCCCGGACCCCTGGATCTGCAGCACCAGCGCATCGACCGGATCGGCCAGCCAGGCAATTTCGCGGCCCCGCAACTGCGCCCGCACCTCCGGCACGGTTTCCATTTCCTGCCGGGTGTACCAGGGCCGCCGGCTTGCCAGGGTGGCGGGCGGGCGATAGAGCGGGACGGTATGCGTGGTCGTTGGCTGGCGGCTGCCTTCCAGCATGGGCTCGTAGTAGCCCGTCAGCAGGCCGGGATCGAAGCCCTGGACGGGCTCCACGCGGTAGGGCTGCAGGCGCGACCTCATCCATGCCCGCTGCTCGTGCGGCGCGGCAATGGACAGTTGCCGCACCTGCGGACACAGCGGCGCGAAGGTGGCGCCGGGCCGCTCGCAACTTTTGATCCACGCGTTCCAGGCCTCGTGGATCGCGTCATCCTCGAAGCCCGGCAATTCGCTCCAGCGCACCGGTTGCCACCGGCTCTTGCCATGTGTCAGCGCTGGCGGCAAAGGGGCGGAATCCTCGATGGCGCTGGGCATGCGCGGCCCCGGCCTTGTCTCATCGGCCGGGGGCAAGGGGACACTGCCGCAGGCCGCGAGCATTCCTACAATCGCATACACAAGGAAACGCTTCATGCTGCTGATTTTGCTCGAAGCCCTGCTCGCGCTGGGCCTGCTTGTCTTTATTGTCTGGTGGACGATGTTCTCGGGGCGCAAAAAAGGTGAGCCGCCGGGCGCGATCGAGCAGGACGATGAGAAGTAGATTTCGCAATCCCTGGTCCGCGCTACCGTGCTCGAGCCCACTCTGAGCCGTGACAGGCCGCTACCAGGGCTCCAGCGCCCGCACCAACTCCATTACCGCACTCGTGATTCGTGACTCAGCGCGAAACTGCATTGTCGAAACAAAACCCCCAAACTTTTTTACCATGCGCTGCGTCGGATACGCGGGCTCGTACATCATGAACTCCGTGGCTCTGTCCATCATCGCTCGCCGTGGCTCATCGGCGCGCCGAAGCGCCGCGAAGTGCGTTCGCACATCGTCGAATGTGTTGTTGTGCTCGACCAGCGTGAGAATCGCCGGGTCAAGAAACCGACGGATGATTGCTTCACCGACATCCGTGGGCGGGCGTCCGTTCTTCTGCGTATAAATCAGATCCTGCAGCTTGAAGAGGTGGTGCAGCTTGTCGAACAGCTCGCTGTTGCCTACGCCTTCAGCCGCTTGCGCGGCCATCCCGGTTTCCAGTCTGATCGGCGCAATTTCCAGGAGACCGAGCACCAGCGCGTGAAGGCCGATGGTGAGCGCCGGGACGCCAGACGGGTCTAGCGCGCCCCTGACCATTGGATCGAAGGAAAGATTCAGGTGCAGGTTGATCAGGTCGCGAAATCCCGCGACGATCATGCATACGTCGGGCGTCGGCCGCTTCAGCCACCCATTGAGCGCAGACCGCCACTGCTTCAACTCGATGGAACTGGCGGCCTCGCTGGCGCGATCATGTAGGTCGGCAGGGATGAAGTCGCTGGCTGCTGCGGGTCCGACCTGCGCAAGGGCCTCTGGCTGCGCTGGTAGCGCCACGTGGTTGAGCTCCAGGCGCCAGCCACGCGTGCCGGCTGCAGCGGCGGTGGCGGCCAGATCTCCGAACAGCACGATCGCCTCATACACACCGATCCACAGGCTGACATAAGACCCCGTCGCGCCCGCCATCGCTGATAGTGGGTCGTCGGGCAACTCGTTCTCCAGGATGCTCCAGACCAGCCAGGTGTTCGCAGCGAAAGTCACAGGCAACTGGAAGAGGCCGCGCTTGAGATTGAGTTGCACGACCTTGTCCGCCGGAACTTCCATTCCAGCGCCATCCACGATCGAGCGCGTGGGCATCAGCTTCGCACCGCCACGCTCGAAGACCCCGCGCAGCGCTCCGTAAATCAACATCTTCGATGCCGCGAGCAGGGCCGCCATGACTGCCGCGTTGCGCGCAGATCCCTGATCGTGCGTGAAGCCATTCATCAGACCGCGACCGATCGTCGCGAGAAAGGGAACCAGCGCCAGTGCGGTCGCGATCCTGTCATGTGCGATTCCACCTGTGCGATGTACGTGCAAATGACCGTCCGTGTCGGCGCGCCTGGACGTCAGCACTGCTTTCATCGTGGGCGCGACAAACTTCGTGGTCACATAGGCAACGGCAAGTGACATCGCGAAAATCCAGCAAAGCTCATAGATGTTCTGCGTGACCGGGTCGTCGTCTTGCGGCCGACCATGGTCGAAGGCCATCTGGAGCGCGGCGGCTGCTGCTGCGCCCAGCTGCCTCGACGGATACACGGCGCCCACCGTCTTCAGCGCGGCCCCCGCGACCAGCAGCGCGGAGTTCGCCAGCGTGCGTCCTATGCTGGACGGCCGTGGCACCTCGATGGCCAATGGCAACGCGCCGCCAGGTGCTTCAAACATTCCAGGGTCGATGCGCCGTCGTGCAAGAGGGTCGGACTGCATGAACGGGTCTATCGTGGACGAGGTAAGCCCGTAGCGCGACAGCAGTGGCGACTTCGGCGACACGGCTTCAGCCGCCGACCCCCCGACGGACCACCGATCCCCCGACATGGCCGCGGCCGGTGATGTCACGATTCGCAATGGGATGCCTTCCAGGTCGCCCATCGACGATATGCCCGGAATCCTGTCGTATCCCGGACTCGTTGCGTTGAGGGAAGGGGCGCGCGGGGTATAAAAGACTATCGGTCCCATGACTTCCGGCAAGCCCAGGGGCACCGCTACGTAATCGGGATTGAGACTCCCTCGTCTGCTGGGACACGAGACGCCCTGCTTGACAGCCGTATCGACTTTGATGTGGCGCGCCGCTGGCGTCACGCGGGTTGCCCCGGCGCCGGAATGCAGTTCGACGGAGCTGCGGCGGCTGCTGTCGCTACCGCTGTTGCTGGATGACTTTAATTCCATGTCAGGCCCGCAGACAACTGGCGATGTCAGCAGCAGCTGAAGGCAAGCTTCGCGTGCCGGAAAGAAAATGGCCTTCGCGCCACTGAATCGCGGATGAGACCAGCATGCGAACCGACTTCAGCAGGTGCGCACCATCATGTTGACGAAAGGGGTAGTTGGCCTGCAATGTCACAGTGCCGAACACCGGATGGATGCTGAAAGCCATGGCCGTCGAATCGCCGAGAAGGGTGAAATTCACAAGCAGGAGCGTTTGCAGCACCGTCGCCTTGTCTTCATCCGCTGGGGACCCGAAATCGACCAGCACGAAAGCGCTTTCCGGGTGTGAGGACCGTATGTGCATGATGTTGACAGTGACGTCTTCAATGTCTGTCGAAAAACTCATGACGCCTTCGCTGTCTTCGTTTAGCACGGGGGGCTCGACCGCTGCTGCACGGCAAAACCCGTCGCAGAGGTCCTGGAAACTTGCGGCGCTCATGGTGGGTGCTTGCTCCAAGATTGGTTGAGGCGAAAGCGTAAGGGCGCGCAGGCCCTGCGATCTCAGCCAAACGTCTTGGCAGGACAAGCTAAAAGCTTGTCTGGAAGAACAACGCGTGGATACGCAGCCCTACTCCTTGCGAAGCAGGTTGGCCAGCTCAACGGCCGACTTCACTTCCATTTTGTCAAACACGCGCGCGCGATGCACTTCGACCGTGCGCACGCTGATCTCCAGCTGGTCCGCGATCAGCTTGTTGGGCAAGCCTTCGACCACCAGGCGCATCACGGCGCGCTCGCGCTCGGTCAGTTCACCCAGGCGGGTCTGCAGCAGCGCGACCTTGCGACGCGCACCGAGAACCTGAGCGGATTGTGCGAGGGCCTGCTCGACCCTATCGACCAGTGCATTGTCTGAAAACGGTTTCTCGCAAAAATCGAAGGCGCCGCGCTTGACCATATCGACCGCGGTAGGCACGTCGGCGTGCCCGGTGAGAAAGATCACCGGCATGGCCTGCACCAGGCCGCGCTCAACCAGCTTGTCGAACAGGGCCAGACCGCTCATGCCCGGCATTCGCACGTCCAGCAGGAGGCAGCAAGGCTGTGAGAGCTTGAGGCCCTCCAGCATCACGACAAAATCTTCGGCGGCCGCATACGACTCGCTCAAGACGTGACGCGTACGCAAGAGCCACGCAAGTGCCTCGCGTACACCCTGATCGTCATCGACAATGAATACGGTGGCGTTGGAAGACGGTTGCATGGCTACAGCTTAAATCACCGCGAATCATTGACGGGAAGCGTGAACCTGAAAACGGTACCCGCGGGCTCACGCGGCTCGAAAGCAAGAAAGCCGCCGTGCTGTTCGACCACTGTGCGACACAGCGAAAGCCCCAGTCCCATGCCTTCGGATTTTGTCGTGAAGAACGGTGTAAAGAGCTGCCGCTTGACGTCCTCCGGGATCCCGGGGCCGACATCTGCAACCGAAAACTCCAGCCAGCCCTTGGTTGCAACACCAGGACCAGAGGCTCGGCGCACTTCCATCAGCAGCGACGGATCGCGCACCGAAGCGTGGTCCATCGCCTGCATGGCATTGCGCGCGAGGTTGAGCAGCACCTGTTCCACCATGGTCCGGTCGCACACCACGGCGGGCAAGCCAGGCTCCAGCCGTATCCCGACACGCACGCCGAGCTTGCGGGCCTGCAGGTGCACCAGCGGCATGATGGCGTCGAGCAGCCGGGCGGGTGCGACCGGTTCACGCGCCTGCTCCCGTCGGCGCACGAAGTCGTGCACGCTCTTGATCACCTTGCCCGCCCGTTCGGCCTGTTGGGCAATGCGGCGCATCGCCAGCTCGATATCGGCGTCGCGATCGGCCGCACTGCCGCCGTGGTCTGCGCCCTGCGCTGTCTTCAGCAAATTGATCGAGCCGGTCGCATAGCTCGCGATGGCGGCAAGCGGCTGGTTGAGTTCGTGCGACAGCAGCGATGCCATCTCGCCGACGGTGGCAAGCCGCGCGGTGGCCTGCAGGCGCTCCTGGCTGGCGCGCGACAGCTCCTCCACCCGCCGCTGCTCGCTGATGTCCAGAAAGGCGCTCATCCAGCCCGTCTGGATGCCTTCATGGTTGATGAGCGGCGCTTCGATGATCAGAACCGGAAAACGCGAACCGTCCTTGCGCATGAACACCGACTCGAAGCCCTCGCGCGGCGGCGCGTTGTGGCCCGCCAGCCGAATGTCCTGGCGCTTCTGATATTCATCGGCCAGCTCCGGCGGCCAGTAGGGCGCGGGCATCGCATAACCCAGCAATTCATCGGGCTCAAAACCCACCATCTGGCAAAACGCAGGGTTCACATAGGTGATGCGACCCTCCAGGTCGCGCGCGCGAAGTCCGGTGACCAGCGAGTCTTCCATCGCCTTGCGAAACGCCAGCGCATCGGCCAGGTCCTCTTCGGCGCGCAGGCGCCGCCGCGCGTCCTTGTTCAGAAGCACCAGCACCGCGACCAGCGCGATCGACATCGTGGTCACAAGCGCCGTCAGCACATTCGGGAACAGATCCGGCGCGCCGCGCCAGCTGTCCATGCGCAGCACCATCGTGTTGCCCGGCAGGTCCAGCAGCTGCTGCGAGGTGAAAACCCGATTGCCGCGCCGGGCCGAGCCGCGCATCGCCAGGCGTGTGCCATCGGCCTCGGTGAACGACACGTCCTGGCTGCGTGTCAGCTGCGGTCCGACCAGCGTGGCCAGCATGTCGCTGAGCGAATAGGTGGCGACCATGTACCCCTGCAATTCGCCGGCTGCCACCTGTGGCAGGCACAGCTCCATCACTTCCAGTCCCAACCCATCGGGCTGGGGCAGGAAGTAGCTGTTGCTATAGGCCGGTCCGCTCACGCGCCGCGCGACTGCACAGGCCTGCGCAACATCCGCCTGCGCGTTACCGCGGCCCAGGCGCGCGAATGGCGTCGAACGGTAAGGCGTATCGGCCTCGAAGACCGGCGCGAGCCGCGCGTCCCGCCATTCGATGCGAAGCCACTCGCGGTTCTCGCGCAGCAGACGCGTCACTTCTTCGTTCCAGGCAGCCGGCGTCTGGCGGCGTGCATGCAGGGCCTGCAGCGACTGCACATTGCGCGTCAGCGCGGCGCGGATATCGCTCAGGGCATCGGCGGTGTCCCGCTCTAATGTGGACTGCACCTGGCTGGCCTCGTACCGGCCGGCAAGCCACACCAGCGTCACCAGCAGCGATGCCACCAGGCTGATCAGCAGCACCCACAGCGTCCAGCGCAGGCGTGCCGATGCCCGCGGCCGTATCGGTGCGACAGGCGCAGTGGCCGGGCGGTTCGATCCCGCCTCAGAGGACACGGTGCTCCAGGGCCGGCAGCTGCGTGCGCACCTGCGCCTGCCGCGCCGCATCGAGGTCGGCCAGCACTACGCCTGCACCTTCGCCCTGCTGCGCCAGCACGACCCCCCAGGGATCGACGACCATGCTGTGACCCCAGGTGCGCCGTCCGTTCTCGTGCGTGCCCCCCTGCGCAGCGGCGATGACAAAGGCAAGGTTCTCAACGGCGCGCGCGCGCAGCAAAAGCTCCCAGTGGGCCTTGCCCGTGCCGTAGGTGAAGGCACTGGGGACAAGCAGCACATCGGCATCGAGCGAGCGGTACAACTCGGGAAAGCGCAGGTCGTAGCAGACGCTCATGCCGATGCGCCAGCGCTTGCCGTCGCGAGCGTTCATCTCGAACGACGCAGGCTGCGAGCCACGTTCAATCACGCGCGACTCATCGTATTGTTCGGTGCCGCTGTCGTAGCGAAACAAGTGGATCTTGTCGTAGCGCGCAGCCTGCCTGCCTTGCGGCGAGAACACCAGGCTCGTGTTCAGGACATGGTCATCGTCGCTGCCGCTGAGGGGCAATGTGCCGCCGGCGATCCAGAGGCCGTGTTCGCGGGCACACGTCGCCAGAAACTCCTGGACCGGTCCGGCACCCGGGGCTTCGCGTACGGCGAGCTTGTCGCTGTCCCTGTGACCCATCAGGCAAAAATACTCGGGCAGCACGGCGAGCTCGGCGCCTGCCTGCGCTGCCTGGGCGATCAGCGTCCTGGCGGTGTCGAGGTTGCCTTGCACCGACGTGCCCGACACCATCTGGAGTGCAGCTACATTCATCGTGATTCCTCAGTGCCGGTTAGTTGGTGCCTGCGGGTCTGGGCGGTTCCGCCGCCGGCGCCGCGGCAGGATCGGTGCGCTTGTCCAGTTTCGTGATGCGTGGATCAGACCAGGTGCCGTCGATGTGGAACTCCTGCGTCGCCGCGCGCATCAGCGGCTGGCGCAGGAACATCTGTGCCAGAAAGCTGCCCAGGCCGAGCGCCGGATTGATCACCGTGGCTACCAGCGAAGCCGTGCCTGCATTGATTTCCGGCACCACCACGACCTTGATGTCCTGGGTTTCACGCGCAATGTCGGCCCTGCCGTCCATCAGAACCGCGGCGTTCACGCCCTTCATCTGCAGATTGTTGGTGGCCGCAATGCCGTCTTCGACCGTCACATCGCCGCGCACGAAGTCGAACGCGAAACCCTCGCTGAACACGTCGCGAAAATCCAGCGCGAGGCGACGCGGCAGCGACTGCAGGCTCAGCACGCCCAGCAGCTTGGCAAGGCCTGGATCTGCCTTGAGGAACTGGCCCGATTCGATGTTGACGTAGAACGAGCCATCCATCGAGGGGTAGTTCAGCGACAACGGCGAGCCGACCCAGCCGACCTGGCCTTCCATGCGACCCTTGCCCCTGCGAACCACATCCTTCATGCCAAAGCGCGTGAGCAGAAGGCCTGAGTCGGCAACTTCAAGCTTGAACTTCATCGCGGTGCGACGCCGCCCGGCGGTTTGTGCGCCCAGTGCGACCCAGTTTCCGGTCGCGCTGAACACCGCCTCGGGCATGGTCAGATTGAGTTTGTTCAACCGCCACTCGCGCGCGTTGCCGGCGGTCGCCCCGCGATTGACCGCGTCGATCTCCAGCTTGCCCAGTTTCTTGCCGCGCAGCTCGAAGTCATCGACCACGATGTCCAGCGCCGGCAGCACGTCGGGCTGCTCCTCAAGGAGCGACTCCACCTGCTTCGCCTCGGAAGCGGCAATCACCAGCCGCGCAAGCCGCGCGTGGAGCCGGCCGCCGGCCGCCCCGGAGGGCTGGCGATACTCGACATAGCCATTGAGTTCATTCGCATCGACGTTAGCCCGCCAGACGGGGCCATCGCGCGAGCCGCCGACAACGACGTTGCGCAGCACGCGCCCTTCGACTGTCAGTTCCTTCGCGCGCAACGCCATGATGGTCGGAAGGTAAGCGGCGGCAGCGCCGCTACTGGCCGCGCGTATCGGTGCCGTCGCGGGGCCAGGGCCGCCTCCTGCCGCGGCCTGTGCCATCAGGCTCTCCCATGCATCGAGGTTCACGTTCGCAAGGTTGATGTTGGCCGTGACACCTTCAGCAGGCAGCGGGGCCGACTCGCCCTGCGCGAGACCGATACCGATGCTGCCGCGCAACACCCTGGGCTCCGGTCCGGATACATCGCGAACATAGTTCACCGATGCGAGACGGCCGATCTCCAGGGTGAGCTGATCCTGCAACTTCCCCGGGGTGCCGAGCGATTCGCGCACCAGCAGATTCTCGTAACGCAGGGGCAGCACGCTGTCGGCGGTCTTGTTGAAAGGCGGGGGCAGGTTCACGGCCACGCCCTGCAGATTGCTGGTGACTGAGATCTCGGGCACGCCCGCACGAAACGTTAGCACCATGTTGTAGGCGGCGCTGCCCGTGAAGTCTTTCGCCAGGCGCGAGACAAAGCCCAGCTCTTTTGCAGCGCGCAAGCCTTCGGCCGTTGCCGTACCCTGCGCCTGCATGGTGATCGTCGGGTCGGTGGTGCTGGCGCCCGGGGTGCGACTTCCGCCTTCCAGTTTCACATCACCCCCCAGCGCGCGAGCCTGCGCGCCGCTGAGCGTGAAGCCCTGCTCGGTGAAAGTAACGGCACCGCGCGCGCGCGAAAGCATGGGGCTGTCCGGCGTGATCTGGATGTCGTTGCCGGTGAGCGTGACGGAGCCGGAAACCCGGGACTTGTCCAGGGAAGCAATCGGCAGCTCCAGCTTGAGCTTGACGTCCGCGTTACCCGTTCCCGTCGCCCTGGCCAGCGACTGGTTGACCATCGCCGAGATGGGCGAGCCGTTCACGATGGCAAGCGATTGCGCAAGCGGTCCGCGGATGTCACCGTTGACCACGACGACCGAACGCCTGAAATCGGCGATGGTTGCATCCGTCTTGACGAGAAGGCCAGGCGCACCGGCGAACCGCCCCTGGGCGTTCTTCACCTGCATGCCATTGCTCTGGAACAGCAGTTCGCCGCTCAGCTGCGTCAGGGCCGGCCAGCCCGGCCCGGTCTTGCTGGCCGAGGGAGGAACAAAAGCAAACAGCACGTCCTTCACATCCGCGCGGACGCTGAACTCGCCTTGCTTCGGATCGCGAAACGGGAACTCGCGCAGATCGCCCTTCACGCGGAACTTCGCATTGCTGGCCGACCCCTGGGAGATCGATTCGCGAACATATTCGCGCGCTTCCTTCGGGACACCCAGCGGCAGGTAGCGGTACACGCGTGCACCGTTCGCGCGGCTGATGCCCGCCTGCAGATCGAGCACGCCCGGAAACCGGCCCTGCGCCGACTTGCCGGTCTGCCAGGTGATCTTTGCATCGCCCTGTGCGTCGGCGTTGCTGAACTTGAGGTTGTTGACCTCGGCCTTGATGCTCTGGCCATCAATCTGCCACTGCAGGTCGGCGGACAGGTCATCGAACGCAATGACAGGCTCTTCGAACACACCCGGCGCATCGATCGCCCCGGCGCGCACTTGCAGGCGGCCCTTGCCGCCGGCCTGCGTCACATCGAAGTCAAGTGTCGCTCCGCGCACGCCCGGGCTCGCCGCCCGGCCCGAAGCGGGTCGCGCCGGACCGGACGCCGCGCCAGCAGCACTTGCTGCGGCAGCCGGGCCGGTTGCCGGCCGCGCCGCCAGCTCCAGCCCCACGGCCCGTCCCTTCGCCTCGTACGTCTCCAGCGCGGACAGCGGGCCTTGCCATCGGGCCTGGATCGTCTCGACCAGGCCCCGGGGGGCATACGCAGTGATCGCAGCGTGCGTCGCCTCGCCCAGGGGCAGGCGCGTGGCGATCTGGCTCACTGCGAGAAGATCCAGCTTGTCGGCCCGGATCTCGCCCCGTGCCGGACTGCTGCCTTCGGCGTCGGTCCATTGCACGAACACGTTGCCACCCGGCCAGCGCTGGCCTTCGAGTGTCGTGAACTGAAGATTCTGGGTCTGGAATTCGAATCCGCCTTCCAGCCTCTTGCCGCCGAGCCGGCCCGACACCGAAGCAAGCGCGAGGGGCGTGAGCTGCTTGCCCAGGCGGGTGTTTACGCTGACCAGGGAAAGGTCGGCGACACCGCCCATGAGCATGCCGCGCGAAACATCCGCCCACGCCCGCAGCGCGCCGTGGCCCTGGCTCACTTCGAATCCGACGTCGGCGTAGCGCCGCAGCTGGGACACATCGACCCGCGCAAAATCGCCGTGCAGTTGCCCTTCCCAGTCCTGCCAGCGTCCGTTTTTGCGCGAAAGCAGGGGCTGGCGAAAAATACCCTGCATCGTGAAACGGTCTCCCCAATCCGGTGGCGGCGTGGCGTCCAGACGCATGGCGTGGCGGCGCGCGCCGTTGCGCATCACGACGTCCACCCGGGTCAGGGTGAGCGGTGGCGCTGCGCGCATCTCGTCGGTCCACCGGATGGCCCCGCCGCGAATCACGAACTCGGTCTGCCCAAAGAACCAGTCGGCGGCGCGGCCTTCGTTGTCACTTGACTGCGAAAAATCCAGACCCGCCACATAGACCTTGCCGTCCGGGGCGCGGCGTATATCCAGCTCCGGCTGGTCGATGTACAGCTGCTCGAAACCCAGATTCCAGAGCGAGCGGGGCGAGAGCGCCGCGACCACCCGGGGCAGGCGCAGGGCAGGCCGGCCCTGCGGGTCGAGCAGGACGACATCGCTGAATTCGAAGGTGGGGACAAGGCCCTCGCTTCGCGCGACAACGTTGCCGATGCGCACCGGTACCCCCAGGACGCGACCGGCTTCGGATTCGATCTGGGGACGAAGCTCGCCAATTCGCGGCACAATGAATCCATGCAGTGCGCCCCACACCAGCATCAGAACCAGCCAGCCGGCCGCCAGCAACCCCAGCGCCCATTTCGCCGCTGTGGCATAGGTGCGCAGCATGCGTGAAGGAGTCGGCGTCAGGTCATTCATGGGTGCATGGGGGGCCAAGGAATTATGACCCCCGCCACAACCGCGCAAGGGGCGGTTCACAACACTTTGCAGAGTCTGTCGTCCCAGTCGCGCTTCGCCCAGCGCCTGCGCCGACGTTACGAATCGATACTGGCCTTGCTGCCGGGCGGAAATCCGACGCGCGACGCTATGTCGGCGACCTACGAAACGCTGCGCGGACAGGGTCACGATGCCGGCACCGCGCTTCGCATCCTGCGGCAACTGGTGATGGAACGGCTCATCACGCTCGACTGCGACCGGCAGGCGCCGCTGGCGGTGGTGACCACGGCAGTCACCGAGCTGGCCGAGATCGCCCTGGATGTCGCCTGCCATGAAGCCTGCCAGGCGCTCGATGCGATTCATGGCGCCCCGATGAGTGCGCAGGGCAAGCGCGCCGAGCTGTGGGTCATCGGCATGGGCAAACTGGGGGCGCGCGAACTCAACGTATCCAGCGATATCGACCTGATCTACGTCTATGACGAAGACGGTGAGACAACGGGAGTCGATGGCGCACGCGGCCGCATCAGCAACCATGAGTACTTCGCCAAGGCGGTGCGGATTATTTTCAACCTGGTGGGCGATACGACGGAGCACGGCTTCGTCTTCCGCATCGACCTGGCGCTGCGTCCCAACGGCAACTCAGGGCCGGCTGCGGTCTCGCTGGGCGCTCTGGAGGAGTATTTCCAGGTGCAGGGGCGTGAATGGGAGCGCTTCGCCTGGCTCAAGAGCCGTGTGGTTGCCCCGCGGGCGTACGTCACCAGCGGCTCCGCGCAGGGCCTGCGCTCGACGGTGCTGCCGTTCGTGTTCCGGCGCTACCTCGACTACAGCGTGTTCGATGCGCTGCGCGTGTTGCACCGCCAGATTCGCGAGCATGCGGCCAAGCGCAGCGCCGGCAGGCCAGAACGGGCCAACGATGTGAAGCTCTCGCGAGGCGGCATCCGCGAAATCGAGTTCACCGTGCAATTGCTGCAGGTGGTGCGCGGCGGCCAGTTTCCTGAGCTTCGTACGCGCCCGACGCTGCAGGCGCTGCAGCGTATCGCGCAGGCCGGGCTGATGCCGCAGGCCACCGCCGACTCGCTGGCGCGCGCCTATGACTTCCTGCGCCGGGTCGAGCATCGCATCCAGTACCTGGACGACCAGCAGACGCACGTGCTGCCCATGGGCGGTCATGGCGGCGACGATGACCCTGAAGGCGGCGACGGCGACCTGGGCTGGATCGCGCGGACCATGGGCTTTACCAACTGCTGCCCGTTCCTGCACGAACTGGACTCGCACCGCGAACTGGTCGCGCAGGAATTCGACAAGCTGCTCGGCGGGGCGGGCGCAGGCGAGTGCAAGTCGTGCAACGGCCCCAAGGGCGCCAAGGCGGCGCCGCCCGACCTCGACGCCGTCGTGGAGCGGCTTCCGCCTAAAGTGCGCGAGCGCGTCGAGCAGTGGCGGCTTCACCCCCGCGTGCTGGCGCTACGTGAAGATTCGCGCGCACGGCTTTCGCGCCTGGTTTCGCGAACGGCGCAGTGGCTGGAAGAGGGCCGTGTCACCGAGGATGCGGCGGTGCGCATGGCCGACTGGATCGAGCCGCTGTTGCGACGCGAAAGCTATCTGGCCTTGCTGCTGGAGCGGCCGGGCGTCCATGAGCGGCTGTTGCGGCTGCTCGGTGCGGCGCGCTGGCCTGCACGATACCTCCTGCAGCATCCCGGCGTGATCGACGAACTGGCCAGCGATCAGCTGGTCTCCGAGCGATTCATCGCTGCCGAATTTCAAGCGGAGCTCGAAGCCCGGCGCCGGTCGCTGCAGATCACCGGCGAAGACGATGACGAGGCACTGCTGAACCTGCTGCGGCGAGCGCATCACGCTGAAGTGTTCCGCACGCTGGCGCGGGATGTGGAGGGACTGCTTACCGTCGAGCAGGTGGCAGACGACCTGAGCGCGCTGGCCGACGCGGTACTGCGCATCACCGCGCAGTGGTGCTGGCAGCGCCTGAAGCAAAAACATCGCGACACACCCCGGTTCGCCATCATTGGATACGGCAAGCTGGGCGGCAAGGAGCTGGGTTACGGCAGCGACCTGGATATCGTCTTTGTCCATGAAGACGACGACGAGCGCTCGCCCGAGGCTTACGCCGCGTTCGTGCGCAAGATGATCAACTGGCTGACCGTGAAGACGGCCGAAGGAGATCTTTTTGAGATCGATACGGCGCTGCGTCCCAACGGCAATTCCGGGCTGCTGATCACGACCTTCGACGCGTACTCCAACTACCAGCAGCGGCGCGGCAGCAACACCGCCTGGACCTGGGAACACCAGGCTATGACGCGCGCACGGTTCGTGTTGGGCGAAGAGCCGCTGCGCGAGCGCTTCGATGCGGTGCGCGAGTCGGTCATCACGGCGCCGCGCGATGCGGCTGCGCTGCGCTCCGAGATCATGGCCATGCGCGCAAAGGTGGCAGCGGCGCATCCGGTGAAGGCGGGGCGATTCGACGTGAAGCACAGCGCAGGCGCAATGGTCGACGTCGAATTCGCCGTGCAGTACCTGGTGCTTTCCCAATCGGCGCAGCACCGGGAGCTGATTGCGAACGTCGGCAACATTGCGCTGCTGCAACGTGCCGAGGCATGCGGGTTGCTGCCCGTGGGTGTCGGTGAGGCCGCTGCGGGCGCCTACCGCGAATTGAGGCGCATCCAGCACCGCGCGCGGCTCAACGAAGAACCCACGCAGGTGGGGATGGATCAGCTGGTGACTGAGCGCGAAGCGGTGATCCGCCTGTGGGGCGTGGTTTTCGGCTGACCGCTGGAGACACACAACTGACATTCCCAGGGGGGCAGCCGATGGTAGGCTTGCGGGTTGCGCGCGCGGGCTGGGCCGCACAAAGGCCCCCGCCCGACCGCCATTCCCACCCGATCCGGGAAGGACTCATGAAAAAAATCCGATTCGTGGCCGCTGGCATTGCAGTGGCAGTTGCGTTGAGCATCGCTGGATGCGCGGTGCCCAGGCCGCCCCCATCCACTGAAGCCCCGGCACCTGCGCAGTGGTTTGCGCCCTTGCCACACAACGGAGCACTGGGCGACTTGCGCACCTGGTGGCAGCAGCTGGGTGACCCCTTGCTGGTGGAGCTGATCGACGCATCGCAGGCGGCAAGCCCGACGGTCGCATCCGCACGTTCGCGAATCGAGCAGGCACGGGCCGCCCGAGTCGCTGCCGGCGCCTCACTGCTTCCAGCGCTCGATGGACAAGCCTCGGTCTCGCGTGGCAACACGCAGCCACCCGCACCTACGGCGACCGTTGCGCAGGTCGGGATCCAAGCGGCATGGGAGGTCGATCTCTTCGGCGGCAATCGGCTGGCTGCAGAAGCAGCCCAGGCCCGGCTTGCAGGAGCCCAGGCGGGATGGCACGACGCGCGTGTATCGGTGGCCGCCGAGACAGCCAACAGCTACCTCAACCTTCGCAGTTGCGAGCGGCAACTCGCGGTCGCCGTGAACGACGCGACCTCGCGCGCTGAAACCGCGCGCCTGACAAAGCTCAGCGCCGATGCCGGGTTCGCCGCGCCGGCCAGCGCCGCGCTCGCGCGCGCCAGTGCAGCCGAAGCCTCCGCGCGGACGACGCAGCAGCGCGCGCTGTGCGACATCGAAATCAAGACACTGGTCGCGCTCAGCGCCATGCCCGAGCCCGTGTTGCGCCAGAAACTGACGGCCACCTGGGTGGACCCCAGCACCCGCGTGGCGCTGCCCATTGCCTCGGTGCCCACTCAGTTGCTGGCGCAGCGTCCGGACGTTTTCCAGGCCGCACGCGAAGTGGAAGCAGCCAGTGCCGATGTGGGCACCGCCCGGGCGCAGCGCTTGCCGCGCCTGTCGCTCAACGGTTCCATCGCAGTGGGTCGCGCGCGGATTGCCGGGACAGGGGCCGATGTGCAAACCTGGTCGATCGGCCCGGTCGGACTTACGTTGCCGATATTCGACGGCGGCCGTGGCGCGGCCAATGTCGATGCCGCGCAGGCACGCTACGAGGAAGCCGTGGCCTTGTACACGGCCCGGGTGCGGCAGGCCGTGCGCGAAGTCGAGGTTGCGCTGGTCAATCTGGAAAGCGCGCGCCTTCGCAACGAAGATGCGCGCGTGGCAGCCGAGGGCTACCGGATGTCGTTCGTCGCAACCGAAGCGCGCTACCGCAGCGGCCTCGCAAACCTGGTCGAACTGGAGGATGCACGCCGCACGGCGCTGGCTGCGGAAACGGCGCTGGTGGGTCTGCACCGTGAGCGGGGCGCTGCCTGGATTGCGCTCTACCGTGCACTCGGTGGCGGCTGGAGCGCCGACGACGCGATCCAAACTCCCTTGAATGCAACGCGCCCGCGCCCTTGACCGGTACAGCGAACAACTTCCAGCGAAGAACCAACAGCGAACAACATGAACAAGATCAAGCTCAAGCCTTCTGTCCTCGCCGCGATCGTCGTGGCCGGCATCGTTGTTGCGGCCGCCCTCTACTTCACCCTCAGCCCCAAAGCGCCGGAAGAAAAGAAGGCCCCGAATGGCGTGCGACCCGCGCTCACGGTGACCACTGTTGTTCCCAAGCAGGTCAGCCTGCCGATGAAGCTTTCAGCGAACGGCAACATCACCGCATGGCAAGAGGCGAGTATTGGCGCCGAAGCGGGTGGCCTGCGCATCGCGCAGGTACGGGTGAACGTTGGCGACCGGGTGAAGCAAGGCCAGGTGTTGGCCACGCTCGCGGGCGAGACGGTTCGTGCCGAAGCGGCGCAGACCCGTGCCACGCTGGCCGAGGCCGAGGCAGCCGCCGCCGAAGCAGCGAACAACGCGCAACGCGCTCGCACCCTGCAAAACACGGGCGCGCTGAGCGCTTCCCAGATCAATCAGTACGTCACTGCCGAAAAAACCGCACAGGCCAAGGTGGAAGCGGCGCGTGCACTGGTTCAGGCGCAACAGGCGCGCGTCGGGCAGACGGACATTCGCTCGCCCGATAGCGGCATCATTTCGGCGCGCACGGCGACCGCGGGTGCGGTTGTCGCACCCGGCGTGGAGCTGTTCCGGCTGATCCGCCAGGGCCGGCTGGAATGGCGCGCTGAAGTCACGGCCACCGAGCTGGGACGCCTGACCACAGGCACCACGGCCCTGATCACGGCGGCCAGCGGTGCGCGTCTTTCGGGACGCGTGCGGACCATTGCACCCACGGTCGATCCGCAAACACGCGCCGCGCTCGTCTATGTCGATGTGACGCCGCTTCCCGGAACTGGCAATGCACTGGCGGGCATGTTTGCCCGCGGTGAGTTCGATCTGGGCGCAAGCCCTGCACTCACGCTGCCGCAGTCGGCCGTCGCCGTGCGCGACGGTTTCAGCTATGTCTATCGTGTGAATGCCGACAACCGGGTCTCACGGCTCAAGGTGCAGACCGGGCGGCTCGTGGGCGACCAGTTCGAGATCACCAGCGGTCTTCCTGCCGATGCACGCATCGTCGCCAACGGAGCGGGCTTCCTGAACGATGGCGACCTGGTACGCGTGACCGATGTGCTGGCGCTGCCTGCAGCTTCGGCCCCGGCACCGGCCAGTGCCGCCTCCACCGCCACGCGCTGAAACGGCCGCCACCATGATGAACGTTTCCTCCTGGTCGATCCGCAATCCGATTGCGGCCGTGATGCTGTTCGTGTTGCTCACGTTCGGCGGCCTGCTGTCGTTCAACGCGATGAAGGTCCAGAATTTTCCGGATATCGACCTGCCCACCGTGATGGTGACGGCGGCGCTCCCCGGTGCGGCGCCCGCGCAGCTTGAAACCGATGTCGCGCGAAAGATCGAGAACGCGATCGCCACCTTGCAGGGCCTCAAGCACATCTACACCAAGGTGCAGGACGGCAGCGTCACGGTCACAGCCGAGTTCCGTCTCGAAAAGCCGGTGCAGGAGGCGGTAGACGATGTGCGATCGGCAGTGGCCCGCGTGCGCAGCGACCTGCCGGGCGACGTTCGCGATCCGGTCATCACCAAGATGGATCTGGCAAGCCAGCCGATGCTTGCGTTCACGGTGTATTCGGCGCGCATGGACGAAGAGGCGCTCTCCTGGTTTGTCGACAACGACATTTCACGCAAGCTGCTTTCGGTGCGCGGCGTCGGCGCGGTCAATCGCGTGGGCGGTGTGACGCGTGAGATTCGGGTTGCGCTGGACCCGACGCGCCTGCAGGCGCTGGGCGTGACTGCTGCGGACATCTCGCGCCAGCTCAGGCAGGTACAAACTGAAAGCGCCGGCGGCCGCACCGACCTGGGCGGAAGCGAGCAGCCGGTTCGCACGCTTGCCACGGTGCAGACGGCGCGCGAGATCGGCGAGATCTCCATCGGCCTGCCTGCCTCGGCCAATGGAACGGCCCGCAGCATCAAGCTGTCGGACGTTGCGACGGTGACCGATACAACCGCAGAGCCGCGCGCATCCGCCCGGCTGAACGGCAAGAAAGTTGTCGGATTTGAAGTCGCGCGCAGCCGCGGCGAAAGCGAGGTGGCCGTGGGCGCAGCGGTGCAGAAAGCGCTCGCGGAATTGAAGGAGGCGCATCCCGATCTCGAACTCGTTCAGGCTTTTGATTTCGTGACGCCGGTCGAGGAGGAATACAAGGGATCGCTTCACCTGCTGTACGAAGGCGCGATCCTTGCCGTGCTCGTGGTGTGGCTGTTCCTTCGCGACTGGCGTGCGACTTTCGTTTCGGCGATTGCGCTGCCGATGTCGGTGATCCCGGCCTTCATCGGCATGCACATGCTGGGCTTTTCGGTCAACGTGATCACACTCCTGGCGCTGTCGCTCGTGGTCGGGATACTGGTGGATGACGCCATCGTGGAGGTCGAGAACATCGTGCGTCACCTGCGCATGGGCAAGACGCCCTATCAGGCCGCCATGGAGGCCGCTGACGAGATCGGGCTCGCAGTGATCGCAACCACGTTCACGCTGATTGCGGTGTTCCTGCCGACCGCCTTCATGAGTGGTGTGGCGGGCAAGTTCTTCAAGCAGTTCGGATGGACCGCATCGCTCGCGGTGTTTGCATCGCTGGTGGTGGCACGCGTGCTCACGCCGATGATGGCTGCGTACATGCTCAAGCCCATCGTGGATGGCAAGCAGCAGGACGCGGCGTGGATGAAGATCTACCTGAAATGCGTGAACTGGACCATGAACCACCGGCTCGCGACCTTCATCATGTCGGGGCTGTTCTTCGTCGGCTCACTCGCATTGATTCCGTTGCTGCCCGCCGGCTTCATTCCGCCTGACGACAACTCGCAGACGCAGGTGTATATCGAGCTGCCGCCGGGGTCCACGCTTGCGCAGACCGAGGTGGTGGCCGAGCAGGCGCGCCAGTTGATCATGAAGGTCGATCACGTCAAAAGCGTGTACACCACCATCGGCGCCGGCAGTGCGGGCAGTGACCCGTTCGCGCCCTCGGGTGCCGCTGAAGCGCGAAAGGCCACGCTCACCATCCTGCTTACCGATCGCGGCGACCGGCCGCGCAAGCAGCCGATCGAAAGCCGGATTCGCACGGCGCTGGAACCGCTTCCCGGCGTGCGAAGCAAGGTGGGGCTGGGTGGCTCGGGCGAAAAGTACATCCTGGTATTGACGGGCGAAGATCCCAAGGCGCTGGGCGAAGCCGCGCTGGCAGTCGAGAAAGCCATCCGCACGATTCCCGGGCTGGGCAGCGTGATTTCCACGGCCAGCCTGATCCGGCCGGAGATCGCGGTACGTCCTGACTTTGCGCGCGCGGCCGACCTTGGCGTGACGAGCACCGCCATCGCCGAGACGCTGCGCGTCGCGACGTCGGGCGACTACGACATCTCCTTGCCCAAGCTCAATCTCTCGCAGCGGCAGGTACCCATACTCGTCAAGCTGGAAGATGACGCGCGCAAGGACCTGAGCGTGTTGGAACGTCTGGCCGTGCCCAGTGCCCGTGGTCCGGTGATGCTGGGTCAGGTTGCGACGCTTTCCATGACAGGCGGGCCCGCAGTGATCGATCGTTACGACCGGTCGCGCAACGTCAACTTCGAAATTGAGCTCTCGGGCAAGCCGCTTGGTGATGTGGCTGCCGCGGTGCAGGCGCTCCCGGCGGTGAAGAACCTGCCGCCGGGCGTGAAGGTGGTGGAAGTGGGGGACGCGGAAGTGATGGGCGAGCTCTTTGCGAGTTTCGGCCTGGCGATGCTGACGGGTGTGCTGTGCATCTACATCGTGCTGGTGCTCCTGTTCAAGGACTTCCTGCATCCGGTGACGATTCTTTGCGCATTGCCGCTGTCGCTGGGTGGTGCTTTCATCGGACTGCTCATTGCGGACAAGAGCTTTTCGATGCCCTCGCTCATCGGCCTGATCATGCTGATGGGCATCGCGACCAAGAACTCTATCCTGCTGGTGGAGTATGCGATCGTGGCGAGGCGCGATCATGGGCTGTCGCGCTTCGACGCGCTGATCGATGCGTGCCACAAGCGCGCCAGGCCCATCATCATGACGACCATCGCGATGGGTGCCGGCATGCTGCCCAGCGCGATCGGCTGGGGCATCGCCGACCCCAGCTTCCGCTCGCCCATGACGGTCGCTGTCATCGGCGGATTGATCACGTCAACCTTGCTCAGCCTGCTGGTGGTGCCGGTGGTGTTTACCTACTTGGACGATCTGGAGCTGTTCATCAAGCGCACGGTGCGGCGCATGCGTCGCCTGCCGCCCGAGCCCGTTGATCATGGCCACGCAGAGGACGCGCAACCGGCCCTGCCATCTGCGCAATAGCTGACGCAAGAAGCGATTGACGCCTGACAGCGTCAGTCGCGCTGGCGAATCTTGTGAACCAGCTGCGTCGTCGAATAACCCTGGACAAAGGGGATGGCCAGGGCCTTGCCGCCCCAGCTTTCCACCAGTTTCGATTCGGCCAGTTTCGACATGTCGTAGTCGCCGCCCTTGCACAGAATCGCCGGCTTGAGCTCTCCGATCAGCTCCAGCGGTGTGTCTTCGTCGAACCAGGTGACCAGCGACACCGATTCGAGAGCGGCGATGAGTGCGGCCCTGTCGGCTTCGTTGTTGAGCGGGCGGTCGGGGCCTTTGCCCAGCCGGCGCGCCGAAGCGTCAGAGTTGATCGCCACGACGAGGCTGGCGCCAAGTTCACGGGCTTGCGCGAGGTACACCGCATGGCCGCGATGAAGAACGTCGAATACGCCGTTCGTGAATACAACCGGCTGGGGAAGCTGTGCAACGCGTGCCGCAGCATCGCCGCGCGCCGCGATTTTTGAGAGAAACGAAGGCGCAATAAAGGCTGTCATGCCGGCCACTTGAACCAGCTCAGGCGAGCCTGATCACAGGATCACGCCGCCGTCGGCGCGGCGCCACCGGGAGCGGCACCCGACGCGCCATTGGCAATCGTGGCCGTCACTTCCTTTCGGAACCGGTTGAGCTCCTGCACGGTCTTGAAGCTGCGGTCCATCAGCAGGCTCATGTTGTGCAGGATGCGCTCGACGACCTTGGTCTCCCAGGCCGTGTCGAAATTGATCTGCTTGTCGAGCCAGTGCTCCAGCCACTGCGGGTCCGGCAGACGCGACTGGATGGTGTCGCGCGGAAAAAGGGACTCGTTCACGTGCAAGTTGGTCGGGTGCAGCGCCTGTGCGGTGCGCCTGGCGCTCGCCATGAGAACGCCAACCTTCGCAAATGCTGCCCGGGCCTCGTTGCCGAACTTGTTGATGGCCCGTTTCATGTACCGCAGGTAGGCTCCACCGTGACGCGCTTCGTCCTGCGACAGGATGCTGTAGATCTGCTTGATGACGGGTTCGGTATGCCATTCGCTGGCGCGGCGATACCAGTGGTTCAGCCGAATCTCACCGCAGAAGTGAAGCATCAAGGTTTCAAGCGCCGGCGCCGGATCGAACTCGAAGCGCACCTCGTGCAGTTCCTTCTCGGTGGGCGCGAGGTCCGGGCGGAAACGCCGCAGGTATTCCATCAACACCAGCGAATGCTTCTGTTCTTCAAAAAACCAGATCGACATGAAGGCCGAAAAGTCTGAATCGTCCTTGTTGTCGCGTAGGAACATTTCGGTTGCCGGAAGCGCGGCCCATTCCGTGATGGCGTTCATCTTGATGGTCTGGGCCTGCTCATCCGTGAGCTTGCTTGCATCAAAGCTGTCCCAGGGAATGTCCTTGTCCATGTCCCATCGGACGGATTCGAGTTGCTTGAAGAGTTCTGGATAGAGCATGGCGTTCTTTCGAGTCGTTCCATTTTAAGCGTCGAGATGAAAAAGCCTTGACAATGACCCACGGCTGCAAATATTTGTGCCGATTGCGCTCAATTAAACCCATTTCCAATGCCCGACACCCTCCGAATGCTCCTGGTGCCTTTGCTTGCGACCGTCGTGAGCGCGCCTGCAATCGCTGTTACACCAGTATCGTCCCCGGCTGTTGCGAACACCACGAAGACAAACGGTTGCCCTGCCACGCTCTCGCATACGTTCCTGCGCCTGCAGGATGAGAAACCCCAGTCCCTTTGCCAATACGCCGGCAAAGTCGTGCTGGTCGTGAACACGGCCAGCTATTGCGGTTTCACACCTCAGTACAAGGGCCTCGAGGCGCTGCACGAGAAGTACGGGGCACGCGGCCTGGTCGTACTGGGCTTCCCGTCCAACGATTTCGCGCAGGAAAAAGCCAGCAACAAGGAAATCGCGGAATTCTGCGAGAACACCTTCGGCGTCAAATTCCCGATGTTTGCTGCTTCCAGCGTTCGCGGCGACGCGGCCAATCCGCTGTTCAGGCAACTGACAGCGGCCACCGGCACCTCACCGAAGTGGAACTTCTACAAGTACATGGTCGCGCGCGACGGAAAAGTCGTCGGATCGTGGGGCAGCACGACAAAACCGGAGGCGCTGGAAAAGGAAGTGGAAAAGCAGCTCGCCGCGAGGTAGCGAAGCCCCGAGCGGTCACCCATCAATAAAATCTGCCGCGAAGCGCCCTGTCACGAAGGAGGGAGGGAGGGAGGAGGAGAAGAGTCGTTCCAGGATTTCATCCGGGCAAACTGCGCCCGGAAGGCTTCGCGGCAAAAAACCAAAATTCGGGGGCAGGTTCTTCCTGCCTGCCCGATAGAGTGGGGATTGCGACGCGAGGTTCCAGTGAAAACGACTGGCAGGTGGTAAATTTTTGTGAAGCGGATGGGCTGTCCGCTCCACGAAACGCTGGTTTCAGCCCGGCTTGGTGTCCAGGAAGCTCTGCCGTTGCATCAGCTTTTCCTGCAGCTTCGCAAGATTGGGGTAGGGGCTGCGCCAGTCGATTTCGGGAAAACGGAAGTCCAGATAACCCAGCGCGCAACCAACGGCAATATCGGCAAGGCTCAGGTAGATGCCGGCGCAGTAGGGCTTGTCGCCCAGGCCCTGGCTCATCGCCTTGACACCGCCGTTGACCTTTTCAAGCTGACGGTCGATCCAGGCCTGGCTGCGCTGGGTTTTGCTGCGTCCGGCCCAGTGCGCCTCGAGGCGGGCCAGGATGGACGCGTCGAGCACGCCATCGGCCAATGCCTCCCAGGTCTTGACCTCCGCACGTTCCCGGCCCATGACCGGAATGAGCTTGCCCACGGGTGACAGGGTGTCGAGGTACTCGACGATCACACGCGAGTCGAACAGCGCCTCGCCGCCTTCCATGACCAGGCAAGGCACCTTGCGCAGCGGGTTGGATTCTTCGATCGTGCTTTCGGCCGCCCAGACGTCCTCCAGGACGAAGTCGAAGTCGAGCTTCTTCTCGGCCATGACGATGCGCACCTTGCGCACATAAGGGCTGGTCGTTGCACCGATCAATTTCATGCTCATGCGATCTCTCTTGGAATTTGTTCGAGTTATGCGGGAGGCGTTCCCTCATTTTAGCCAGCGGCCCATTGGCGCCTGACCCCATTGCGTCGTGCCCTTGTAACGGCACGGTTTTGGCATCGCCGGAGGCTGCGGATGTCGTAACTGCACGACACGAGGGGCCGCCTACAATCCTTTCCATGCCTCTCTCCCCGATTTCTGCGCTGTCCCCGCTGGACGGCCGCTACGCCTCGCGCCTGGCCGCCTTGCGTCCCCTGATGAGCGAACTGGGGTACATGCACAAGCGCGTGCAGGTTGAAGTCTGCTGGTTCATCGCACTGTCCGACGCCGGTTTCGCCGAGTTCAAGCCGCTCACGCCGGGCGCCCGCACTTACCTTCTTGGATTGGTCAAGAATTTCTCGGAAGCCGACGGCCTGGCGATCAAGGAAATCGAAAAAACCACCAATCACGACGTGAAAGCGGTGGAGTACTGGATCAAGTCGAAATTCGAGGCGCGGCCCGAGCTGAAAGCTGCCAGCGAGTTCGTCCACTTCGCCTGCACCAGTGAAGACATCAACAACACCAGCCATGCCCTGCAGCTCAAGGGCGGGCGCGATCAGGTGATCCTTCCGGCGCTGGACGCGGTGATCACGAAACTGCGTGAAATGGCGCATGCGCATGCCGACGTGGCGATGCTCAGTCGCACGCACGGCCAGACGGCAAGCCCCACGACCGTCGGCAAGGAAATCGCCAACGTCGTGGTCCGGCTGGTGGCCGCGCGCGAAAAGATCGCGGGCATCAGGCTCCTGGGCAAGATGAATGGCGCCGTCGGCAACTACAACGCACACATGGCGGCTTGGCCCGAGTTCGACTGGGAAGCTTTCAGCCGCAAGGTCGTCGAGACACCCGAGCCGCTGGGCCTGGGCCTCACCTTCCAGCCGTACAGCATCCAGATCGAGCCGCACGACTACATGGCCGAACTGTTCGATGCCGTGGCACGAGCCAACACCATTCTCATCGACTGGTCGCGCGACATGTGGGGCTACATCAGCCTGGGCTATTTCAGGCAGCGCCTGCGTGAAGGCGAAATCGGCTCGTCCACGATGCCGCACAAGGTCAACCCGATCGATTTTGAAAACGCCGAAGGCAATCTGGGCCTGGCCAATGCGCTGCTAAGGCATCTTTCGGAGAAGCTGCCGATTTCACGCTGGCAGCGCGACCTGACCGATTCCACGGTGCTGCGCAACATGGGGGTTGCATTGGGCTATGCGGCCCTTGCCTATCACTCGATGGGCATTGGCCTTTCCAAGCTCCAGATCAACGAGGAGGCGATCGCGGCCGACCTGGATGCGTCCTGGGAAGTGCTGGCCGAGCCGATCCAGACCGTGATGCGGCGCTTTGGCGTGCAGGGCGCCTACGAGAAGCTCAAGGAAGTGACACGCGGCAAGACCGTGCGGCCCGAAGACCTCCACGCCCTGATTCGCTCGCTGGAGATTCCGCAGGCCGAGCGCGACCGGCTGATTGCGATGACGCCTTCCAGCTATGTCGGCATGGCCGCCGAACTCGCGCGCAGGGTCTGAGGCCGATCGGCAAGCATCTTGGCAATCAAGTCCACCATCTTCAAGGCCAGCGTCGCAATCGCCGACATCGACAACGCCTACTATGCAGACCACAACCTGACCCTGGCCCGGCACCCGAGCGAAACCGACGAGCGAATGATGGTCCGGCTGGCCGCCCTGGCCTTCAATGCGCACCGGATGCAGACCGACTGCGGCGGTGACGCGACGCTCGGCTTTGGCGCCGGACTGTCCAACCCCGACGATCCCGACGTGTACCTGCGCGACTTCACCGGCCGCACGCGGGTGTGGATCGAGGTCGGACAACCCGAAGAAAAACCAATCTCAAAAGCCTGCTCCCAGGCGGACATCGTGCTGGTTTATTGTTTTCACCACGCCGCCGAAGTCTGGTGGCGCGGCATCGAGAACAAGGTCTCGCGCCTGTCGAACCTGCAGGTCTGGCGCATTCCGACACTGCCCTCGCAAGCGCTTTCGGCGCTGGCCGAACGCAGCATGCAGTTGCAGGCGACCCTGCAGGAAGGCATGCTCACGCTCAGCAGCACTGCCGGAAGCATCGAGTTCGAGCCGCTGCGCTGGAAATGAAATGACGGGCGCGCAGCTCAGCCTGCAGATGCACCATCACCGCGCCGGGCACCGGGTCGTGGTTTCCGAGACCGCTGAAGTCACCTCGCATGGCCCATTACGGCATTGCAGTCCCGCAGTTCCAGCACTGCTCGAATCCGCCTTCCACCAGTTCTCCGCAGACGCAGGTCCAGCGTCGCTGCGGAACATCCGTCAGCTGCCGCAGCAACTCCCGGGCCCGCCCTTCCTGAGCGTCGTCGAGCAGCCAGACTTCAGGCAGGCACTGATCGGGCGGTAGCTCACCCGCAGCGGCACCTAAAAAATAGCGCTGCATCGCAGCTTCGATTCCGGCGTTGCGCAAGGCCTCGACCCAGAACGCCGCAATCGCGATGTTGGGGGCCTGGGCCAGGCGCTGCATGGCTAGGCGGGCTCGCCGGTTGCTGCAGCGGGGGCCGCAGCAGCCTGCTTTGCCGGGTCGGGGTCCACGCCCTCGGCCGCCCGCTCCGAATACCGGTTGAAGCGCCATGCGTCGTTGTTGAGTGTGATGCGGCGCCAGGTCTGGCGCTTCTCGCCGGGGCTCATTTCCGGCCAACGCTGGACTTCCTCGAACGTGCGCCCACAACCCTTGCACTGATCGTCGCCCTGGCTGGTGGAGCAGATCGCAATACAGGGCGTATCCGGCGTGGTGTCGTACCAGGTTTTCCACGCGGCATAGGCGGCCGGCGGAAATCCCTGCTCCTGCGCCTGTTCCTCATGGTAGTAGATCATCAGCGCATACACCTCGGCAAGGGCGCGCAGCTCAGGCGCGAGCGTGACGCCATCGGGTGAGGGCTTGCGTTCGCGCCAGTAGTTGATGGCGGATTCGATATCGGTGATGTGGATTCCGGCCATGTGTCGCCTGCAGGGGGAGGGGCATGATAGCGCCCCGCCTGCGCGCGCGGCGACGCAAATCCTGTGCTTTAATCGCGGCACGAAGGGGAGTAGCTCCCGCTTGTTGCCGCA
>JAZKFD010000026.1:0-11262 GCA_040386635.1 Pseudomonadota bacterium | reverse complement strand
AGGGCACGCAAGCAACTTTCCTCTGCCAGAAATACGGCATCCCGCAGATCTCCACAGGCGACATGCTGCGCGCTGCGGTGAAGGCTGGCACGCCGCTTGGCATCGAAGCCAAGAAAGTGATGGACTCGGGCGCACTGGTTGGCGACGACATCATCATCGGCCTGGTCAAGGAGCGCCTGGCCCAGCCCGATTGCGCCAACGGTTTTCTCTTCGATGGTTTTCCGCGCACGCTGCCGCAGGCCGATGCGCTGAAGGCTGCGGGCGTGAACCTCGACTACGTCCTGGAAATCGACGTTCCGTTTGATGCGATCGTCGAGCGCATGAGCGGACGCCGCTCGCACGTGGCTTCCGGTCGTACCTACCACGTCAAGTTCAATCCGCCCAGGGTTGCCGGTCTGGACGATGTCACCGGCGAGCCGCTGGTGCAGCGCAAGGACGACGAAGAAGAAACCGTCAAGAAGCGTCTGGAGGTGTATGCCGCCCAGACGCGTCCGCTGGTGGAGTACTACTCGAACTGGGCGAAGGCAGAGCCTGCGACGGCACCCAAATACCGGGCCATCAATGGCACCGGCAGCGTCGAACAGATTACAGCCCGCGCGCTCCAGGCTCTTTCAGCCTGATCGCCTGATTGCATTCAGACAGGGCTGGACCGCAGCCCATACGCCTTGCCATCCACGAACACGTATTCAGCCCTGAGGATCGGCTCGCCCTTTTCTTCCTTGAAGATGAAGCCCAGCACCGAGATGGAAGCGCCGACCTTGATTTCCGGCATCTTCCATGCCTCCAGGCGGGTGAGCGGCGCCAGTTCGATCAACCATCGCCTGTCGCGCCGCCGAGGCGGCGTGGCGCGAGTGAGCAAGGCCTTGCCGTCCACCGGCGCTGATTGAGCGGGCACCTGGCGCATGCCCAGGTCAGCGGGCAGCTTGAGATCGACGGGCACCTCGAGCGTCAATTCGGCGTGCGGGTTCTGCCATTTCGAGACGACCACCCTGCCTTCGAGGTAGATGGGCCGGTCCTGGTCGAAACTGCTCCAGCCATGGTGAGCCTGCGCCAGGCCAGGCACGGCCAGCGCGGCAACCAGAAAATCGCGACGTTGCATAAGAAGGTCTCCGTGTCGAGTTAGATTCAACGATAAGCGATCCAGCGCCCGCATGTGAGCACGGCGAGCCAGATCAGGGTGGACGACAGCATCAGCAATCTTGCAGCGCCGTCGAGCTTGTGTAGCGATCCGCGTGCGTGAAACCAGGCGGCATTGCAGCCTGCTGTGAACAGCAGCAGCATCTTCAGCGTGA
Source organism: Pseudomonadota bacterium (assembly GCA_040386635.1). Taxonomy (GTDB): domain Bacteria; phylum Pseudomonadota; class Gammaproteobacteria; order Burkholderiales; family Burkholderiaceae_C; genus Ramlibacter. Next base: position 9,970 of record JAZKFD010000026.1, on the reverse strand, counting down.
AGGCGCGGTTGGCCAGAAGCTCAGCGGGCCGCGTGGCGAACATGACAAGGCCAGAAGCCGCAGCCAGCGCAAATCCGGCCACTGCAATGGCCAGGCTGAGTTTGGCCAGATCGACAACCGGCAGCGTTGCACCGCGCCCGAACACGCGCAGCTCCAGCAACACAAGATTACCAAGCAGCAAGGCAATCCCAAGGATGTGGACCACCTCCAGCAGGGGGTACATCCAGGGGCTGGACGCAATTGCCTGGCCCATCAGCGGGGCGCGTCCAGCAATTTCAGCATCATGGCGACGCGGGCCTTCACAGGTGACAGGCCGCCTGAATCAGCAAACCGGTCACGTTCATGCGGTATCACCCGGCCTGAAGCCACGCGCGTCGAGCGCACCACGAGCAGGCCAGCGGCCTCGGCGCGTACCAGGGCCGTTTCCACCTCGTGATGAATCGTGCCGTTTCCCGTTGCCGCAACCACGATGCCCTGCACGCCCTGCGCAACCAGCGCATCCACCACAAGGCCGTTCGCTCCTGCGTGACTCATGACGATTTCGACTCGGGGCCAGCGCGCGGGCAAGGCCTGCGCCACCTTCTCGAAAACACCGGGCGCGTTGCGGGCAGACTCAGGCCAGGCGCGCGAGACACGTACGGCACCATCCTCCACCACGCCGATCGGACCCGCGTCGCCGGAGGAAAACGCGTCGAGCCGATAGACGTGGCTCTTGGCGACATCCACCGCGCCATGAACGGTGCCGGCGCATACGGCCACCACGCCGCGTGCACCGGGTGTGCCGGCAACGGCAATCGCGTCCACGATGTTTTGCGGACCGTCGGCGGCCAGTGCAGTCGCCGGGCGCATTGCGCATGTCAGCACCACGGGCTTGCTGGCGTCCAGCACGCTATGGAGAAAAAACGCCGTCTCTTCAAGCGTGTCAGTTCCATGGGTGATGACGACGCCGGCAACGTCTGGCTGGGAAATCCAGTGGGTGCACCTGACCGCGAGCGTGGCCCAGATCGCAAAGCTCATGTCTTTTGAATCGACCTGCGCGACCTGCTCGGTGACCAGTGGCGTGGCCTTGAGCGGCTCAATGCGTTCAAGGATCTGCGCAATGCCCAGCTGCGCAGCGGTGTAGCCGACGTTGTCGCCGGCGGAGGCAGCCGTTCCGGCCAATGTGCCACCCGTGGCCAGAACAACTATTTTTTTTGCGGTCACTTGCACTCTTTTCAAAACTGTTCAAAAATACAGCTACTGGATATCAAAACAGTGGGGTCACCAACATGCTCGATTCGCCAAAGCTCACAGCACGCCAGCAGCAAATCCTGGAACTTATCCAGAGTGCCATCGCCCGGACGGGTGCGCCCCCAACGCGGGCTGAAATTGCCACCGAACTCGGCTTCAAGTCCGCCAATGCCGCCGAGGAGCATCTCCAGGCGCTCGCACGCAAAGGCGTCATCGACCTCATCAGTGGCACCTCGCGTGGCATCCGGCTCAAGAGCGATGCACTGCGCATGATCAACGAAACGCGCAACAAGCAATTCTCCTTGCCCCTGCAATCGCTGGCACAGCTTGCACTGCCCCTGATTGGTCGCGTGGCTGCAGGCTCGCCCATTCTCGCGCAGGAGCATATTGACCAGACCTACTACGTGGAAAACAGCCTTTTCCAGCGGCGGCCCGATTACCTTCTGAAGGTACGCGGCATGTCGATGCGAGACGCAGGCATCATGGACGGCGACTTGCTGGCGGTGCAAGCCACCAAGGATGCGAAAAACGGTCAGATCGTCGTTGCGCGGCTGGGCGATGACGTCACCGTGAAGCGCTTTCGCCGTAACAAGCACCTCATCGAGCTGCACGCAGAAAACCCTGATTACCCCACCATCGTGGTCGAACCAGGTGAGCCGTTCGAAATCGAAGGCCTGGCGGTCGGTCTTATCCGCAACACCATGCTGATGTAGCGATCAGCCTTACCTAAGAGCTTGCCGCAGGTGGCGGGCGTATGGCGAACCCGATCGTGTGTCGTCATCACCCTGCAGCAAGCATCCAGTGTCAATCCTGCCTGTGTTCAACCCTCTTTTAGTTTCAGGAGAGTCGCATGGGAATGATGATGATTTCATTGGATGGCCTGCTCGCGCCGCTACACCACCTTGCTTCGTGGTTCGCCCCGCGCCCGATCGAGGCGCTGACCGCGCCACCACGGCAGCCGGGCCTGGCACAGGCCTCACATACACGTCCCGCCTTTCTGCGCAAGCCTCGCCCTGGCATTCCCGCCCAGTGCCGGCGCGCCGCGCGGCCTCTGCGGGTCTTTCGCGTCAGTACTGATTCGCAGACTGCAGTTGTCGGGGCCCGGATTGCGATCTCTGGCTCCATCACTGATGTCTGCGCCGAGCTGGACCGGCTCGCCGCAATGGAGGCCTCGGGAAGCTAGCTTCGCCGCGATCAGGCGTTGGCGTTGGCACCGACCAGGTAGTCTGCCTTGCCCAGTTCCACACCGTTGTGGCGCAACACAGCGTATGCCATCACCGTGTGGAAACTGGCATTGGCCATTGCCCAATGCTTAAGGTACGCCTCGGCTTTCATCGTGCGTGTCTTGTCGCGGCCCACGGGGAACGTGATGTCCTTTTCTTCGGTGCCGTTGAGCTTGTCCGCCGGCACGGACTCGAGCCATGCAATGGTGTTCTGAATGCGTTGGTTCAACTCGTCAAAGCTGGCTTCGCTGTCTTCGAACTTCGGGGCTTCAACGCCGGAAATGCGGGCGATGCCGTTCTTGGCTGCATCGCATGCAATCTGGATCTGCCTGGTGAACGGCAGCATGTCGGGTGCAAGGCGATAACCCAGGATCGCGCCTGGCTCAATCTTCCGGGCTTCGACGAAGGCCTGGCCCTTGCGAACGATGTGCGCAAGATTGCCAAGCATGGTGGTGAAAACGGGAATGCTGGCGGAGTACATCGAAATCGTCATTGAACAATCCTCATCAGGTGGGTCTGCAAAGTGGCGAATGCTAGCGGCCCGGCCGTTTCCATGCTGGCAAGGGTCATTGATCCAGGGGTGCGACCAATGGGTTCCTGAGGCGAGGCACAATGGAAGCAATGAACATTGTGATCCTCGACGATTATCAGGATGCGGTAAGAAAGCTCGCCTGCGCATCGCGCCTCGAAGCCTACCCTGCCAAGGTCTTCACGAACACCGTGAAAGGGACCGGTCAACTCTCCGTGCGCTTACGCGACGCGGATGTGATCGTCCTCATCCGGGAGCGGACGCAGCTCACCCGAATGCTGGTGGAAAAGCTTCCTCGCCTGAAACTCATCTCGCAGACCGGACGGGTGGGCGCCCACATTGATGTGCAGGCCTGCACCGAACGCGGCATTGCCGTTGCCGAAGGCGTCAGCTCACCGATTGCCCCAGCGGAGCTGACATGGGCTCTGATCATGGCGTCGATGCGCAGGTTGCCGCAGTACATCAGCACGCTCAAGCATGGCGGCTGGCAGCAATCGGGCATGAAGTCAGCGTCCATGCCACCCAACTTTGGCGTCGGGCAGGTCTTGCGCGGTCGAACCTTGGGTATCTGGGGGTACGGCAAGATCGGCCAGCTGGTGGCCGGATACGGCAAGGCCTTTGGAATGGAGGTCCTGATCTGGGGCAGCCAGGCCGCGCGCGAGCGTGCCGCAGCCGATGGATTGCGCGCGGCGGGCAGTCGCGAAGAGATCTTCGCCACCAGCGACGTGCTGAGCCTTCACCTGCGACTTTCCGAAGAAACGGCGGGAATCGTTACGCTCGAAGACATGGGTCGCATGAAGCCGACCTCGCTCATCGTCAACACGTCGCGTGCTGAACTCATAGCGCCCGATGCGCTCATCGCTGCGCTCAATAGGGGCCGTCCCGGCATGGCTGCCATCGATGTCTTCGAGAGTGAGCCTATCCTGCAGGGCCACGCCCTGCTGCGGCTCGAAAACTGCATTTGCACCCCTCACATCGGCTACGTCGAGCAGGACAACTATGAAGTTCTGTTCGGCGCGGCGTTCGACAATATCGTGAATTTCATCCGTGGCACGCCAACCAATATCGTGAATCCGGGCGCGCTGCAGATGCGCCGTTAGCGCAAGGCGCCCAGGTGAATGACAAACTGCCACGCGTCCTGTGGCCGCTTCTGCTGGGAAATTTCGTCATCGGCACTGGGGTCATGGTGGTTCCGGGCACGCTCAACGAAATCAGTGCCTCCCTCGATGTTTCGGTCGCAACAGCCGGGCAGCTGATTTCGGCCGGTGCCGTCCTGATGTGCGTTGGCGCGCCGCTTTTCGCGGCCATCGTCGCTGGCTGGGATCGTCGCCGCCTGCTCGCCCTGTCGCTTGCCTGGTACGCCCTGCTCCACCTTGCTAGTGCCTTGGCTCCCAGCTTCGGGGCGCTCTTGCCACTGCGCGCGATCACGATGATCGCGCCGGCGATCTTCACACCGCAGGCTGCGGCCTGTGTGGGCTTGCTGGTACGGCCAACACAGCACGGCCGCGCCATCACCTTCATCTTCCTGGGCTGGTCGCTCGCTTCGGTGGTGGGAATGCCCTTCGGCGCCCTGATCGGTGGCATGCTGGGCTGGCGTGCGGCCCTGGCGGCAGTTGCGGTGCTGAGCGCGCTCAGCGCCATCTGGGTCTGGCGCGCCATGCCCGACGGAATCAAGCCGCCCGCCCTATCGGCTGCAGCCTGGCGGGACACCCTGCGCTCGCCTGCACTCATGCTCTGCGTTCTGGTGACGGTGCTGTATTCGGCGGGACAGTTCGTTCTGTTTTCCTATTTTTCACCGTACTACAAGCAGGCCATCGCAATTACGCCGGGACAGTTCGCCCTGCTGCTCGGGTGGTTCGGGGTATTTGGTTTTATTGGCAATGTCGTGATGTCGCGGTACATCGACCGATGGGGCGCTTCACGGACGGTGCTGATCGGTATCGCGTTGATGGCAGTGAGCCTGCTGGCCTGGCCGCTGGGCGTCACCCTCTGGCTCGCGGCCCTCGTGCTGATCCCGTGGGCGCTGGGCTGCTTTTCATCCAATTCGGCTCAGCAGGCGCGCCTGGTAGCCATGGCACCCGCGCTCGCATCGGCGTCCATCGCACTCAATACATCGGCGATGTATGCGGGGCAGGCCCTGGGAGCGGCAAGCGGCGGGTGGATGATCGCGCGCGGCGGCATGAATTCGCTGCACTGGGTCGGCTTCGCAGGGGTAGTGCTGGCGATGGGCGCGAGCGTGTGGGCAAGCCGCTTCAATTTTGGCGGCGGGCGGGCCTGACTCCGCCTGCGCTCTGTCGCTCGAGCCTTTAGCGGGGCGGATACTTGAGCCGGGGTGGGGCCACTCGCGCAGTCGCTGCGTCGAACTCGTCGAAATCAATGAGGTTGGCCGCAGCGGAAGGGTTGGACCCGTTTGTGGCAGTGGAGGGCGCTTCCTCGAGATTGACATCCACGCGCCCGCCCGCCAGCAGGGTGGCAAAAAGCTTGAAGTCCTCCTCGGATGGACCCTGCAACTCAGCCGACGCAGACCCCGCATTCGTCATGGGAAACTCATCTGACTGTGACGAGGGTCCGTCCAGGTCGATCTCGTCCAGTGCAGAGTCATCGACGACCGACTTGGCCAGGTCATGCAGCACCAGCAAATCGTTGAACGCGGCCATCTCGAAGCGCTGCGCTCCATTCGCCCCGGGCATCAGGTAGATGTACTCCTCGATGACGTCCAGCACCCTGCGCGATGGCCACAGCGCCGTAATGCGAATCATCGCGTCACCATAGCTTTCAAGGTCCGCGCTTTCATTGCCATACTCGTCAAAAGCGGGAACGATGACATTGAGGCGCCGCTGGATCTGCTCGCGCAGGCCGTCATAGCCCTGAATGCGCTGCAGCCGATGGTGAAGCTCCAGCAGCGCCATCCACGCGATGGCGCTGGTCTGCGGGCTGGCCTGCACGTGCGCCATGAGCACGTTCACTGCGCGATCGTAGTCACCCAGCGACACAAAGAACTCAGCTTGCTCCTGAATATCGGACAGCTCCTCGGATTTCATCGATCGCCAATGCCCGGCGCTACCCCCCTGGCTCGCCTGGAAATCCAGATGGGCAAACGGTGCCAGATCCCCAGGCGCGCTGTGCCCCGCCGGTCCCGCCGGTCCCGCCGGTCCTGGAATGGTCGTTGACAGCTGGTCGAAATTGCTCAGGTCCAGATCGAGCGAGGGCTCCCGGGGCTCTTGTGGTGAGACGCGTTGCGTTTGCTGCATCGCCCTGTCGTTATCCAGCACGACCGGCCCATCCTGCGGCAGGACCTTGATGTCCCGCCACCACGACGGATCATGCTCACGCTGCGCCTGGCGGCGCCGCCACAGGAGCGCTGCCACCAGGCCGGCCAGAAGCGCCAGTGACAGGGCGGAAAACCCCCAGACCGTGCGGCTGCGATCACGCTCGGCTTTTTGCAGTTGCAACTCCAGGGCGGCGATTTGGGCCTTTCCGGAATCCACCTGCTGCCGAAGCGAGCTGAGCTGCGTGTCCATCGTCAGCAGCTGCTGGAATTCAGCCGGGGGCATCGTCATCGCCCGAAGCGCGGCTGACGCCTCGGCGCGCTGCGCCGGCGACACTTCGATGAGCCGCTCAATCGCGTGCGTCAGCTTGAGCGTGGGATCCAATTCGATCGCCAGGTCGATCGGATCGAGCTTCAGGCGACTGGAGGCAACCGTTCCAGCAGGGCCTTGCTGAGGTCGCATGACCACCGACTGCCGCCGCGAGCCCGGCGACCTGGTACTGGCTGGGGTCTGGGCGGGCACCCGCGCGGATGGCGCCTCGGCCGGCGTCCCAACGGCGGTGGGCGCGCTTTCCCGGACGGTTTGCCGGGCGGTGTCCCGGGCAAAACTGCGGGCCGGACGGGTGACCGGTGATGTGGATGGGTCCCGTGCCAACGCCTGCGAGCTTGGCGGCCGGGGGATAGCCAGTGCGGGCGTGCCGGGCAGGCGAATTGCTGGCTGCGAGTCGGCCGGCAAATCCGCGAGCATCACGAACCGGCGAGTCGTGGGCATGGTGCAGCCCACCTGCGCCACGATGGTCACGATGGGCTCTTCTACCGGCCGCACGCTGCGCACCCGGATGACGGCCTGCTGGGCCGACAGCACTTCGAGCCGGGCCGTCACGCCGGACGTCAGCGAGTCGCCCTGCGTGACCTCAGCGCGGGCGCAAAGCGACGCTGTATCGGCACCCGGATCCAGCTGCACGCGCACGGACACGTCGAGTGGCCGCCCGATGAGCGGCGCGCCCTCAACAGGTCCGAGGCTCATCGCGAAACAGGCTGGAGCGACGATGAGCATCGCCACATGCAACAGCAAGCCTCGCTTCCAAAAGCGGCTAGTCATTTGTTTCTAATTGTTGCACAACCATTGATGAGAAGAGTGGTTAGCACGCTACAACGATAATCTTCGGATGACTGTTACTTTTTCCAAGGTCGGCGTCGTGGGCGCCGGTGCAATGGGTCGTGGAATCGCCCAGATTGCAGCTCAGGCCGGCAGCGAAGTACTGCTTTTTGATACGCAGCCGGCTGCCGTTGCCAAAGCGCGCGACGAGATCTTCGGCCAGTGGGAACGGCTGCAGGAAAAAGGGCGCATCGACGCCGCGGGCGTAGAACGCAACAAGAGCCTCCTCAAGGCTGCGGACAGCCTGGCAGCGATGGCCCGGTGCGACCTGGTCATCGAGGCGGTCGTCGAGCGGCTGGACGTCAAACAGGCGCTCCTGGCCGAAATCGAGGCGATCGTGGCGCCAACAGCGGTGCTTGCGACCAACACATCGTCGCTTTCGGTCACCGCGATCGCGGCGGCGCTGAAACGGCCGCAGCAGTTCGCAGGCTTCCATTTCTTCAATCCCGTGCCGCTGATGAAAGTGGTCGAAGTCATTGCGGGACTCAAGACCTCCCAAGCGGCCTGCAGTCAACTTGCCTCGTTCGCGCGCGAGATGGGCCACACGCCCGTGCAGGCCCAGGACACGCCCGGCTTCATCGTCAACCATGCGGGCCGCGCTTACGGAACCGAGTCGCTGCGCATCGTCAGTGAAGGCATCGCCGATTTCGCGACCATCGATCGCATCCTGCGCGACCAGGTCGGCTTCAAGCTCGGCCCTTTCGAGCTGATGGACCTGACCGCGCTGGATGTTTCGCATCCGGTGATGGAGTCGATCTACCGGCAGTACTACGAAGAGCCGCGCTATCGCCCCAGTGTCATCACGGCCCAGCGGCTGGCCGGCGGTGCAATCGGCCGCAAGGTCGGCCAGGGCTTCTATTCGTACATCGACGGCAAGGCTCAGGTTCCGGCCGAGCCTTCCGTGCCGCAGGTGGCCGAGATGCCCCCGGTATGGGTTTCCACGCGTGCGGCCAGGCGCTCCGAGCTGTTCCAACTGCTCAAGGACCTGGGCGCCCGAATCGAGACCGGGCAGTCGCCCTCCCCCCAGGCGCTGTCGCTGGTCGCGCCGCTCGGGTTCGACATCACCACGGTGGCGGTCGTCGAACGCCTCGATCCCTCTCGGACCGTGGGAATCGACACGCTGATCGATGAGCCTGCAACGCGGCGCCGGGTGCTGGCGACCAATCCCGCGACGCGCACCGACATGCGAGATGCGGCGCACGCGCTGTTCGCCCGCGATGGCAAGGCCGTGAGCGTGATCCGGGATTCGGGCGGATTCGTCACACAGCGCGTCGTCGCCTCGATCGTCAACATCGCATCCGACATCTGCCAGCAGCAGATCTGCAGCCCGAAAGACCTGGAGACTGCGGTGACGCTGGGGCTCGGCTATCCGCTGGGACCATTGGCGATGGGCGATCGCTGGGGACCGACCAACATTCTTGAAGTGCTGTTCAACATGCAGACCGTCTATGGTGATCCGCGTTATCGCCCAAGCCCGTGGCTGCGGCGGCGCGGCGCCATCGGCCTGTCGCTCCTGCACGAGGAAAGCCAATGACGGCCGAACTCAAAAGCACCAGCCACGGCGCGACGATGGTGCTGACGGTCTGCAATCCCGAGCACCGCAATGCGCTGGGCCCAGAAATGTACGCAGCAGGCGTCGAGGCACTGAGCGTGGCAGAGACGAGCAGCGAAGTGCGCAGTGTCGTCATCGTCGGCCAGGGCGCGATGTTTTCCGCTGGCGGAAACCTGCAGCGGCTGCAGGCCAACCGCCAGCAGCCGCCCGACGTGCAGGCGCAGAGCATCGAGCAACTGCACAGCTGGATCGAGTCGATTCGTACCTTTCCCAAGCCGGTGATTGCAGCGGTCGAAGGCGCAGCGGCGGGCGCCGGATTTTCGCTTGCGTTGGCCTGCGACATGATCGTTGCCGCCGACGACGCCGTGTTCGCCATGGCGTACAGCAGCGTGGGCCTTTCGCCAGACGGCGGAGGCAGCTGGAGCCTTGCCCACGCCATGCCCCGGCAACTCGCCAGCGAGCTGCTGATGAATGGCGAGCGCATCGGTGCGCAGCGCCTCTTCGAGCTCGGCATCGTGAACCGCGTTGTGTCATCGGGCCAGGCGCTGGCCCAGGCCCTGGTGATAGCCGAGAAGCTCAACGAGCGCGCGCCCAACGCGATTGCCAGCATCAAGGAGCTTCTCAACGACGCGCCAGGCGCCATGCTCAGCCGGCATCTGGCCAGCGAGCGTGACCACTTCGTGAAGAACCTGCACCACACCAATGCAGGCATCGGCATCGACGCCTTCCTGACCAAGACGCGGCCCCGCTACGAGTAGTTGGCGTGGGGCGGCGTGGGGGCTGCGAGTCGCCTAGGGGATCATCCCCCGTTGTTTGACAGGGTCCCGCACGCGACAATGCACGGCTCAAGCAGTCGCTGACAAGACAGGCCATGGACGACCCCATTCTTACCATCGAAGAACGCGAGGCGATCAATTCGGGTCGCTGGTTCTCATCCCTTTCACCTTCGCTCAGACACGACATCCTGCGATGCGCTTACGTCAAACGCTACAAGGACGGCGAACTCATC
>JAZKFD010000025.1:0-4202 GCA_040386635.1 Pseudomonadota bacterium | reverse complement strand
TGACCGACTTCTTCAAGCAGTACCACTCGATCAAGCCGTACCTCATCAATGAGGGAATCCCGCCAGAGAAGGAACGCCTGCAATCGCCGGTCGAGCGCGAAGAGCTCAACGGTCTCTACGAGTGCATCCTGTGCGCCAGCTGCTCCACGAGCTGCCCGAGCTTCTGGTGGAACCCGGACAAGTTCGTCGGCCCGGCGGGTCTGCTGCAGGCTTACCGCTTTATCGCCGACAGCCGCGACGAAGCGACGGGCGAACGCCTGGACAATCTGGAAGACCCGTACCGCCTGTTTCGTTGCCACTCCATCATGAATTGTGTTGACGTCTGCCCCAAGGGCCTCAACCCGACGATGGCGATTGGCAAGATCAAGGAGCTGATGGTTCGACGGGCAGTGTGATGACAATTGCAGAAGCGCTCATCGATGCACGAGCTCTCAGCAAGCTCAAGTGGCGTTGCCGCCGCGGCCTGCTGGAAAATGACCTGTTCATCGAGCGCTTCTTCGCGCGGCATGAGGACAGCCTGACCGTCAATCAGGCCGCGGGCCTCACCGCATTGATGGATCTGGCAGACAACGATCTGCTGGACCTTTTGCTTCGCCGCAGTGAGCCCGAGGGCGAAATCGACACAAGCGACGTCAGACAAGTGTTGGGAATGCTGCGGACCTGAAAGCGTCGCATCCCAATTGAAAACCGCAAAGAAACAAGCAGGAAAACCGATATGAAACTCGCCGACAACAAAGCCACCCTATCGTTCAGCAACGGCAGTCCGAGCGTTGATCTGCCGGTCTATCACGGCACGATGGGGCCGGATGTCGTTGACATCCGCAAGCTCTATGCGCAGACGGGCATGTTCACCTATGACCCCGGGTTCATGTCGACGGCAGCCTGCCAGTCCGCGATCACCTATATCGACGGCGACAAGGGTGAGTTGCTGTACCGCGGCTACCCCATCGAGCAGCTCGCCACGCAATGCGATTTCATGGAAACCTGCCATCTGCTGCTGTACGGCGAGCTGCCTGACGCAGCCGGCAAGAAGCAGTTCACCAACCGCGTGACGATGCACACGATGGTCAATGAACAGATGCAGTTCTTCCTGCGGGGCTTTCGTCGTGATGCACACCCCATGGCCATCATGACCGGCCTGGTCGGCGCGCTGTCGGCCTTCTATCACGACAGCACCGACATCAACAATCCGGAGCACCGCGATATTTCGGCGATTCGCCTGATTGCAAAGATGCCCACGCTGGTCGCGATGGCCTACAAGTACAGCGCGGGTCAGCCCTACATGTATCCGAAGAACGACCTGTCGTATTCGGGTAACTTCCTTCGCATGATGTTTGCCACGCCCTGCGAGGAATACGTGGTGAACCCCGTGCTCGAACGCGCGCTGGACCGCATCTTCATCCTGCACGCAGACCACGAACAGAACGCATCGACATCCACCGTCCGTCTGTGCGGCTCGTCGGGCACCAACCCGTTTGCGGCCATTGCTGCGGGTGTGGCCTGCCTCTGGGGCCCGGCCCACGGCGGCGCGAACGAGGCCGCGCTCAACATGCTGGAGGACATCCAGCGCAACGGCGGCGTGGACAAGATCGGCGACTTCATCAAGCAGGTCAAGGACAAGAACTCTGGCATCAAGCTGATGGGCTTCGGCCACCGCGTCTACAAGAACTACGACCCGCGCGCCAAGCTGATGCAGGAGACCTGCAAGGAAGTGCTCGGCGAACTGGGCCTGGAAAACGACCCGCTCTTCAAGCTCGCGATGGCACTGGAAAAGATCGCGCTGGAAGACGAATACTTTGTATCGCGCAAGCTCTACCCGAACGTCGATTTCTATTCAGGCATCGTGCAGCGGGCCATCGGCATCCCGGTGTCGCTGTTCACCGCGATTTTTGCCGCAGCGCGAACCGTCGGCTGGATCGCCCAACTCAACGAGATGATCGGCGACCCCGAGTACAAGATCGGCCGTCCACGCCAGTTGTTCACGGGCTCGACCCGTCGTGACGTCAAGGCGCTCGACCAGCGCTGAACATCGGTCCAATTGCAGATGAAGCCCGCTTATGCGGGCTTTTTCTTGTTCGCCTGAACGCACGATCGACAGCCGTGGGCATTAGGGCCATCTCCAAACGCGATGGCTTTTTTATCCGTGTTCAGGGAAAATACCAAAAGTCATCGCAATTCGCGACCGCTCCCACCCCATGCGCCCTTCCGAACGTTCCTTCGCCCGACGGATAGACCTCACCTCGCTCCAGTTGTTTGTCGCAGCGGTCGAGCTTGGCTCGATTGGCCGCGCGGCGGAGCGAGAGTCGATTGCGGCGTCGGCCGTGAGCAAGCGGCTGTCCGACCTGGAAGCGACCGTCGAGACAACACTGCTGTACCGGCATGCGCGCGGTGTCGATCTGACGCCCGCCGGCGAGAGCCTGCTGCACCATGCGCGCTCGATGCTGTTCAGCCTGGAGAAGATGCAGGGCGAGTTGTCCGAGTACGCAGATGGCGTGCGCGGTCATGTACGGGTTCACGCCAGCATCTCGGCCATCGTGCAGTACCTGCCCGAAGACCTGGGTGCTTTCATCGGAGGGCATGCGCAAGTCAAGATCGACCTTGAAGAGCATCTGTCCACCGAGATTCTGCGCGCCGTGCAGGAAGGTACTGCCGATCTGGGCATCTGCAACGCCAGCGTGCGCAGCGACCACGGCTTGCAATCGCGTCACTATCGCCAGGACGAACTCGCGCTCATCGTGCCGCGTCGCCACGCCCTTGCGCGGCGCAAGTCCATCGCCTTCGCCGACACGCTCGACTTCGACCATGTCGGCCTGCACGCCAACAGCTCGATCTCCATGGCCATGCACGATGCGGCTGCCGCCGTCGGCCGCTCGATCAAGCTGCGCATCCACGTCACCGGGCTCGATGCGATGTGCCGCATGATTCACAACGGGCTGGGCGTGGGCGTGATGCCGCGCCGCGCTTTCGAGTTGATGCACGGCGTCAGCGAACTGGAGTGCGTCAAGCTCACCGATGCATGGGCGCGCCGCAGCCTGGACCTGGTGGCCCGTGACTTCGACACCCTGCCCGTGACCGCGCGCCTGCTGGTGGATCATCTGTCCTCGCAAACAGGGAACGCTGACATACGCCTCGCGGCATAGAATTTTTCTCAAGAGTCAAAGCTGAAAGACAGGACCAGCCCCATGGCAAGAACCCTCTACGACAAGATCTGGGACGAGCACGTCGTCCACACCGAAGAAGATGGCACGTCCATCCTCTACATCGACCGCCACCTGGTCCACGAAGTGACCAGCCCACAGGCCTTCGAAGGCCTGCGTGAGGCGGGCCGCAAGGTCTGGCGCGTGAGCTCCATCGTCGCGACGGCCGACCACAACACGCCCACCACTGGCTGGGAGCGCGGCTACGACGGCATCGACGATCCGATCAGCAAGGAACAGATCACCACGCTCGACAAGAACATGGCGCAGTTCGGCTCGGCGGCCTACTTCCCTTACCTCTCCAAACGGCAGGGCATCGTGCATGTGATGGGGCCCGAGCAAGGTGCAACACTTCCAGGCATGACGGTCGTCTGCGGCGATTCGCACACCTCCACGCATGGCGCATTCGGGGCGCTCGCACACGGCATCGGCACCAGCGAAGTCGAGCACGTCATGGCGACGCAAACCCTGTTGGCCAAGAAGGCGAAGAACCTGCTGGTAAAGGTCGAGGGCAAGCTCGCCCCGGGCGTCACCGCCAAGGACATCGTGCTGGCGATCATCGGCCGCATCGGCACCGCGGGCGGCACCGGTTACACCATCGAATTCGCCGGCTCGGCCATCCGCTCGCTGACCATGGAGGGCCGCATGACCGTGTGCAACATGGCGATTGAAGCCGGTGCGCGTGCGGGCCTGGTGGCTGTGGACGAAAAGACTCTGGAATACGTCAAGGGCCGCCCCCTCGCGCCGTCGGGCGTCGAATGGGATCACGCGGTCGCCTACTGGAAGACCCTGAAATCCGACCCCGATGCGAAGTTCGATGCGGTCGTCGAACTCAATGCCTCCGACATCATTCCGCAAGTGACCTGGGGTACCTCGCCCGAAATGGTTGTCGGCATCGACGGTCGCGTACCCGATCCGGACAAAGAGAAAGACCCGAGCAAGCGTGACGCCATCGAACGCGCCCTCGCCTACATGGACCTCGCCCCCGGCAAGCCGATGAACGAC
>JAZKFD010000024.1:0-3679 GCA_040386635.1 Pseudomonadota bacterium | reverse complement strand
CTGCGCCTGATCGTGTTCGAGGTCGACAACGAGACCGAGACCCGCAGCGTGCTCGATATCAAGGAGCAGGACGTCTACATGGGCGACATGCCCCTGATGACGGAGAACGGCACCTTCATCATCAACGGCACCGAGCGCGTGATCGTGTCGCAGATGCACCGTTCGCCCGGTGTGCTGTTCGACCATGACCGCGGCAAGACCCACTCCAGCGGCAAGTTCCTGTTCGCCGCCCGCGTGATCCCGTATCGCGGCAGCTGGCTGGACTTCGAATTCGACGCCAAGGACATCGTCAACGTGCGCATCGACCGCAAGCGCAAGCTGCCGGTCACCTCGCTGCTGTTCGCGCTGGGCCTGGATGCCGAGCAGGTGCTGGGCCATTTCTACAACACGGTGCAGTGGAAGCGCGGCAAGGGCGGCTGGGAAATCCCTTACACGCCCGAGGCATGGCGCGGTTCCAAGCCCGGCTTTGCGCTGGTTGATGCCAAGACCGGTGAGGAAGTGTTCCCCGCCGGCCAGAAGGTTTCGCCGCGCGCCGCCAACAAGGCAGCCAAGGATGGCCTTGAGCGACTGCTGATCCCGACCGAGGAAATCTTTGGCCGCTATGCCGCCAATGACATGATCGACGAGAAGACCGGCCGCATCTACATCGAAGCGGGCGACGAAGTCAGCCCCGAGAACCTCGACAAGCTCGACGCTGCCGGGATCGACCAGCTCGACCTGCTCGACATCGATCACGTCAACACTGGTCCGTGGATCCGCAACACGCTGGAAGTCGACAAGGCCGAAAACCGCGACGAAGGCCTGGAAGCGATCTACAAGGTCATGCGTCCGGGTGAGCCGCCGACCAAGGAAACCGCCGAAGCCCTGTTCGAAGGCTTGTTCTTCGATGGCGAACGCTATGACCTGTCGGCCGTGGGCCGCGTAAAGCTGAACATGCGCCTGGGCCTCGATGCCGAGGATACGGTGACCACCCTGCGCCGCGAGGATATCCTCGCGGTGGTCAAGGAACTGGTCAACCTGAAGGACGGCAAGGGCGAGGTCGATGATATCGACAACCTCGGCAACCGCCGCGTTCGCTCGGTGGGTGAGTTGCTGGAAAACCAGTACCGCGTGGGCCTGCTGCGCATGGAACGCGCCGTCAAGGAACGCATGAGCTCGGTCGATGTGTCGACGGTGATGCCGAACGACCTGATCAACGCCAAGCCCGCCGTGGCTGCCGTGCGCGAGTTCTTCGGCTCCAGCCAGCTCTCGCAGTTCATGGACCAGACCAACCCGCTGTCCGAAGTGACGCACAAGCGTCGCGTCTCGGCGCTCGGACCGGGCGGCCTGACGCGTGAGCGTGCAGGCTTCGAAGTGCGCGACGTTCATCCCACGCACTATGGCCGCATCTGCCCGATTGAAACGCCGGAAGGCCCGAACATCGGCCTGATCAACTCGCTGAGCACTTTCGCCCGCGTCAACAAGTATGGCTTCATCGAAACGCCGTACCGCAAGGTGCTGGACGGCAAGGTATCGAGCGATGTGCAGTATCTCTCCGCGATGGAAGAGCAGAAGCACACCGTGGCGCAGGCTTCGGCCGAACTGACCGAGGACGGCCTGTTCGTCGAGGAACTGGTCTCGGCTCGCCAGAACGGCGAATTCGTGATGGCGCCCAACCAGCAGGTTACGCTGATGGACGTTTCGCCCAAGCAGCTGGTTTCGGTCGCCGCTTCGCTGATCCCGTTCCTGGAAAACGATGACGCCAACCGCGCGCTGATGGGTTCCAACATGCAGCGCCAGGCTGTGCCGCTGGTCAAGGCCGAGGCTCCGTGGGTGGGCACCGGCATGGAAGAGACCGTGGCGCGCGATTCGGGCGCCGCGATCTCGGCCCTGCGTTCGGGCGTGGTCGACCAGGTCGATGCCAGCCGCATCGTGGTGCGCGCTTCGGGCGATGTCGATGCCGGCAACCCCGGCGTGGACATCTACACGCTGCAGAAGTTCCAGCGTTCCAACCAGAACACCTGCATCAACCAGCGTCCGCTGGTCAACGTGGGCGACGTGGTGGAGAAGGGTGCGATCATCGCCGACGGTCCTTCGACCGATCTGGGCGAGTTGGCGCTGGGCCGCAACAGCCTGGTCGCGTTCATGCCGTGGAACGGCTACAACTACGAGGATAGTATCCTCATCTCCGAACGCATCGTGAAGGATGACGTGTTCACCTCGATCCACATCGAGGAGTTCGAGGTGATGGCCCGCGATACCAAGCTGGGGCCGGAAGACATCACCCGCGACATTCCCAACGTGGGCGAGGAAGCGCTGCGCAACCTCGACGAAGCGGGCATCGTCTACATCGGTGCGGAAGTGCATCCGGGCGACATTCTTGTCGGCAAGATCACCCCCAAGGGCGAAAGCCCGATGACGCCGGAAGAAAAGCTGCTGCGCGCCATCTTCGGTGAAAAGGCCAGTGACGTGCGCGACACCTCGCTGAAGCTGCCGCCGGGCGTTTCGGGCACGATCGTGGAAGTGCGCGTGTTCAACCGCCACGGTATCGAGATCGATGACCGTACCCGCGCCATCCAGAACGAGGAAATCGAACGCCTCAAGAAGGACAGCGACGACGAGCGCAACATCCTCAACCGCGCCACCTACAACCGCGTGCGCGACATGCTGCTGGGCCAGACCGCATCGGCTGCGCCCAAGGGCATCAAGAAGGGTGAACTGATCACCGAGGCCCTGCTCGACGAAGTTGACCGCTACGAGTGGTTCAAGTTCGCCGTGGCCGACGATCACATGCAGAGCCAGCTGGAAGCCGTTAAGGGCCAGTATGACGATGCGATGAAGGCCATCAAGGACAAGTTCGAGGACCGCAAGGAGAAGCTCGAGCGCGGTGACGAGCTGGCCCCGGGCGTGCTCAAGATGGTCAAGGTGTTCGTGGCGGTGAAGCGCAAGCTGCAGCCGGGCGACAAGATGGCCGGCCGCCACGGCAACAAGGGCGTGATCAGCCGCATCCTGCCGATCGAGGACATGCCGTTCCTGGAGGATGGCACCCCGGTCGATCTGGTGCTCAACCCGCTGGGCGTGCCAAGCCGCATGAACGTGGGGCAGATCTTCGAAACGCACCTGGGCTTTGCTGCCCGGGCGCTGGGTCACCAGGTGGCTGCCGCGCTGGACGAATGGCGCGCGGCCAACCCGAACCCCGAAGCCGCCGCTCCGCCGACTGCCGTGATCGACAAGCTGAAGGACATCTACGGCGAACAGTACCACGCCGAGATCGACAGCCGCTCGATCCCCGAGATCGCCGAGCTGGCGCATAACGTCCGCGCTGGCGTGCCGATGGGCACCCCGGTGTTCGACGGCGCGCGCGAGCCTGACGTTTCGGCGATGCTGATCAAGGCGGGCCTCAACAGCTCCGGCCAGTCGGACCTGTTCGACGGGCGTACGGGTGACAAGTTCGACCGCAAGGTGACCGTGGGCATCATCTACATGCTCAAGCTGCATCACCTTGTGGACGACAAGATCCACGCCCGTTCCATCGGACCGTACTCGCTCGTCACCCAGCAGCCGCTGGGCGGCAAGGCGCAGTTCGGCGGCCAGCGCTTCGGCGAAATGGAAGTCTGGGCGCTGCAGGCCTACGGCGCCGCCTACACCTTGCAGGAAATGCTGACGGTGAAGTCCGACGACGTGGTCGGCCGCACCAAGG
>JAZKFD010000023.1:0-4514 GCA_040386635.1 Pseudomonadota bacterium | reverse complement strand
CCACTCGGTCTTGCGCCGCGCCAGTTGCCGGCCCATCACGCCCATCCAGCGCAAATAGACGAGGCGCGATTCTGTGTCGCGAAATTCAGGGACGGGTGGTGCCGAGTTGGCGATGGCCGAACTCAGCGCACTGCGAACCGAATCAACCAGCGGTTCTTCGAGCTGGCCACCCGCCTGCGCCCCGGACGTCCAGCCCAACGGCAGGAGCGCCGGCGCCAGGCGCAGGCAGTGCCTCCGCTGGATCACGCCTGCAGTCGGCTCTGGATGAAGCCGAGGACTTCAGCCGCGGGAACCTTGGTGGCGGCGGCGTCGCGACGATGCTGGTATTCGAGCTGGCCCTCTTTGAGGCCACGGTCCGAAATCACGATACGGTGCGGCACGCCGATCAGCTCCCAGTCGGCAAACATGGCGCCGGGGCGCTCGCCACGGTCGTCCAGCAGCACATCGACACCGGCCGCTGCCAGGTCGTCGTGCAGCTTCTCGGCCATCGCCTGGACCTCTGCGCTGCGGTCCATTCCGATGGGGCAGACCACCACCGTGTACGGCGCGATGGCGTCCGGCCAGATAATGCCGCGCTCATCGTGATTCTGTTCAATCGCAGCGGCTGGCAGGCGCGTGATGCCGATACCGTAGCAACCCATTTCCATGAGTTGCGGCTTGCCCTTCTCGTCAAGAAAGCTTGCGTTCATCGCGGCGCTGTACTTGGTGCCGAGGTAGAACACATGCCCCACCTCGATACCGCGCTCGATGGCCAGGAGGCCCTTGCCATCGGGTGACAGGTCGCCTTCCACCACGTTGCGAAGGTCGGCAACCGCGACCGGCTCAGGCAAATCGCGGCCCCAGTTCACACCCGTGTAGTGGAAGTCTTCTTCGTTGGCCCCGCAGATCCAGTCGGACATGATGGCGACCTCGCGGTCCGCAACGATAT
The DNA here is from genome assembly GCA_040386635.1 of Pseudomonadota bacterium. Lineage (GTDB taxonomy): Bacteria > Pseudomonadota > Gammaproteobacteria > Burkholderiales > Burkholderiaceae_C > Ramlibacter. The sequence goes on along the minus strand of JAZKFD010000023.1, from coordinate 3,586 downwards.
TGACCGGCTTCTTCGTCCCTATCGGTCCGAGATAGCCCGGTTTGGTTCCGAAGTGATCGACGATTTCAGCCCCGGTTGCAAAGCGGAATCCCCTGTCGAGCCCCGCCACCCGGGCGGCCTTGATCTCGTTCATGTCATGGTCGCCGCGCAGCAGCAGCAGCCAGACCTGCGACGCCACGATCTCGCCCTTGTCATTGGTTTCGTCGGTAGCCAGCACCAGTGACTTCACCGTGGATTGAAGTGGCACGTTGAGCAACTGGGCGACATCGGCGCAGGTGCTCTTGCCCGGCGTCGGAGTTTTCGCGAGCGTGGTGACGCCGGCCTTGCGTCCGGCTTGCGGCGCCAGCGCTTCGGCTTTTTCCATGTTGGCTGCGTAGTCGCTGTCGGGACAAAAGACGATGGCATCCTCACCCGTCTGCGCAATGACCTGGAATTCTTCGCTCAGGTCACCGCCAATGGCGCCGCTGTCAGCGGCAACGGCCCGATAGCGAAGACCGAACCGGTCGAAGATGGCACGGTAGGCCCGGGCCATGACCTGATAGCTGGCCTTGGCCGCAGGTACATCGCGGTCAAAGCTGTAGGCATCCTTCATGATGAATTCGCGGCTGCGCATCACGCCGAATCGCGGGCGGCGTTCATCGCGGAACTTGGTCTGGATGTGATACAGGTTCTTGGGCAGCTGCTTGTAGCTGCGCAATTCCTGGCGCGCCACATCCGTCACCACTTCCTCGCTGGTCGGCTGGATGATGTAGTCGCGATCGTGCCGATCCTTGACGCGCATCAGCTCCGGGCCCATCTTGTCCCACCGGCCCGTCTCCTGCCAGAACTCGGCAGGCTGAACCACCGGCATCAGGAGTTCGACGGCACCTGCACGATTCATTTCTTCGCGCACGATGGCTTCGATTTTTCGAACCACGCGCAGGCCCATGGGCATCCAGGTGTAGATGCCTGCGCCGAGCTTCTTGATCATGCCGGCGCGCGTCATCAGCTGGTGGCTGGCGACCTCGGCATCGGCCGGGGCTTCCTTCAGGGTTGAGACGAGGAACTGGGATGCTTTCATCAGGCGTACGGAAACGGGGGTTGGGGATGCAGGAGACAGGATGAACCGAGTCGGTAGCCGGGCTGCAATGCGCCGTGCATAATGAACTCAGTTTACAAATTGGGGTTTGATTATGCTTGACCGGGACGGCTTTCGGCCGAACGTCGGCATCATCCTGCTCAACCAGAAGAACCAGGTTTTCTGGGGCAAGCGCATACGCACGCACAGCTGGCAGTTTCCGCAGGGCGGCATCGACCGGGGAGAGACCCCGGAGCAAGCCATGTTTCGCGAACTGCACGAGGAGGTGGGGCTCGCAGCCGAGCATGTGCGCATCATTGCCCGTACCCGCGACTGGTTGCGCTATGAGGTGCCTGATCGGTATATCCGCCGCGATGCGCGTGGTCACTACAAGGGACAAAAGCAGATCTGGTATCTGCTCCAGCTCATGGGGCAGGACTGGGACCTGAACCTTCGCGCGACCAACCATCCGGAGTTCGACGCCTGGCGGTGGAACGACTATTGGGTGCCGCTGGATGTCGTGGTGGAATTCAAGCGGGGTGTCTATGAGATGGCATTGACCGAGCTCGCCCGTTTTCTTCCACGGCACGATCATCGAAACCGCTATCTCAGAAGCGGCATGCGTGCGCGCGATCACGAGGCGCATGATGGAGCACCCGAAGCCCTCCCCGCCGCAGGCTTCGAGTTGCCACCGGGGGCTACCTTCGAGCCCGACCCTCAGTCCGCGCTGAAGGCCCACGCGCCGGAAGACAAATATGCACCGTAAATTCAAGTTGCTTGCCTCGGCCCTTTGCGCCCTGGCTGCGAGCGCTTCGCTGGCCCAGCTCGCTCCACTCGATCCCGACTGGCGTGAATCGGATGCGCCGCCACCGCCTGTCTTGCGCACGGACGGCCTGATCGAACTGGAGATGCCGGGGGCGCTGCTACGGTTCGGCGTCGATCCGCAGTCGATCACCGTCGGCAAGGACGGCGTGGTTCGATATGTTGTTGTCGCAAAAAGCGCGACCGGCACCATCAACGCCAACTACGAAGGCATCCGATGCGCCGCTGGCGAGGTGAGGATTTACGCGCGTCATACGCCCGGCGCCGGTTGGACCCAGACCCCGGACACGCCGTGGGTTGCGCTCTCGCGCCACAGTCTCCAGGTGGCGCGTACCGGCGGCTGCCTGGGCAACGGCACCAACATGACAGCGGCAGATGTCGTACGGGACATGCGTGCGCCCTTGTACCGGCGCTATCAGCCCGAATACCGCTGAGCGCGATCCGCGAACCTCGCGCTCAGCCCCGGCGGGTCAACGCGTGAGGACCAGATTCGTGCGGTGAATCATTTCGGGCTCGGCCACGTAGCCGAGCAGCCGCTCGATCTCGGTGGAGGGCTTGCGGCACAGCATCCGGGCTTCCGAACTGGCGTAGTTTGCGAGGCCGCGAGCGAGTTCCACTCCTGAAGGCGCGCGCACAGCGATCACATCACCGCGCGAGAACTCGCCTTCGACCGCGATCATGCCGATGGGCAGCAAGCTCTTGCCGTCGTCGCGCACTTTGGCCACGGCCCCTTCATCGACGGTCACCGCGCCACGCAGCTGAAGCTGATCGGACATCCAGCGCTTGCGGGCCTGGCTTTTTTGAGTCGGTGCCACGAGCAAGGTGCCAATCGACTCGCCCGCCACCAGGCGCAACAGGCAGTCGGGCTCACGGCCCCATGCGATGACCGTTGACGCACCTGAGCCGGCCGCCCGCTTCGCCGCAAGAATCTTGGTGATCATGCCGCCCCGACCCAGGCTGGAACCAGCGCCGCCTGCCATCGCCTCGAGCGACGGCTCGCCGGCCCGCGCTTGCCCAATGAACTGAGCATCGGGGTCCTTGCGGGGGTCTGCGCTATACAAGCCACGCTGATCGGTCAGGATCACCAGCACGTCGGCTTCAACCAGGTTGGCCACCAGGGCACCCAGGGTGTCGTTGTCGCCAAACTTGATTTCATCGTTGACGACGGTGTCGTTCTCGTTGATGACCGGCACCACGCCCAGGCGAAGCAAGGTGACCAGCGTTGATCTGGCGTTGAGATATCGCTCGCGATCGGCAAGGTCGGCATGCGTGAGAAGCACCTGCGCAGACCCCAGTCCGTTTTCGCGCAGCTTGGTCTCATACATCTGGGCCAGGCCCATCTGACCGACGGCCGCAGCAGCCTGCAATTCGTTGATTTCGTGCGGGCGGACCGTCCATCCCAGGCGCTTCATGCCCTCTGCGATCGCTCCGCTGGACACCATGATGACCTCGCGCCCATCGCGCACGAGTGCGGCGAGCTGGCGGCACCATTCGCCGATGGCTGATTCATCGAGTCCGCGCCCTTCATTGGTGACAAGGCTGGAGCCCACCTTGACCACGATGCGCCGTGCATCGGGCAGCACCCTGGAGGTCATTCCGGGGCTTCCCCGGCAAAGCGCGGATCGATGTAGGCCGCGGGCTGCTCGGCTACCTGCTGGGCCTTGATGTGCTTGTAGATTTCGCGGATCAGGTGCTCGCAGCCTTCGC
>JAZKFD010000022.1:0-10570 GCA_040386635.1 Pseudomonadota bacterium | reverse complement strand
CCGACATCGCCGAGCGCGGCATGATGCTCACCGGCGGCGGCGCGCTGCTGCGCGATCTCGACCGCCTGCTCGCCGAAGAAACCGGGCTTCCGGTGCTGGTGGCCGAAGACCCTCTGACATGCGTGGTCCGCGGCTGCGGCATCGCGCTGGAGCGGATGGAACGGCTGGGCTCCATTTTCACGAGCGAGTGAGCAGTTCCCTCTCCCCCTGACGGGAGAGGGTTCAAAATCCCACCATGCCGCTGGGTACTCTCGACCGCAACCCGCCCCCCTTCTTCAAGCAGGGCCCGTCTGCCATTTCCAAACTGATGGTGTTCAGTGCGATTGCCCTGTTCCTGATGGTGGCCGATACACGTTTCAAGATCGCGCAGCCAGTGCGCTCTGCCATCGGTACGGCGCTCTACCCGGTGCAGTGGGTGGCGATGCAGCCGGTGCTGTTCTTCAAGGGAGGATTCGACTATTTCGAATCCCTGGAAAGCGCGCAACGCAGCGAGGCTGCTGCACGCGCCAAGCTGGCGCTGCAGGCCCAGCGCGGGTTCCAGGTCGAACAGCTCACCCAGGAAAACGAGCGGCTGCGCAAGCTTCTGGAGCTTCGCGCGCGGTTCATGACGACTGCAACCGCCGCCGAAGTTCTTTATGACGCGGCCGATCCCTATACCCGCAAGATCATCATCGACAAGGGATCGACCCATCAGGTCAAGGCCGGATCACCGGTGATCGACGAAAGTGGCGTGCTGGGTCAGGTGACCCGGGTGCACCTGCTCATCAGCGAGGTCACGCTGATCACCGATCGCGAACAGGCGATACCGGTGCTCAACGCACGCACCGGCGCCCGAAGCGTTGCGTACGGAGACCCCAGCCTGCACGGCGGCTCCCTGGAGCTGCGTTTCATGGCGGCGAACGCCGATGTGCAGCCGGGCGACCTGCTGACGACCAGCGGGGTGGATGGCGTGTACCCCTCGGGCGTGCCGGTCGCCACGGTCGAGAAGGTGGATCGCCGCGCCGATTCGGGCTTTGCCCGCATCACCTGCCGGCCGCAGGCACTGGTGGCTGGCGCGCGCCATGTCATGGTGCTCGCGCCCATGACCGACCTGTTGCCGCCCCGACCGGCTCCTGAAGACGCGGCCCCATCCGCACGCAAGGGAGGCCGGCGATGATCATGCGCCAGGGCCAGCAACTGCTGTTGCCCGCCAACCCGGTCTTTATCTGGGGCAGCCTGCTGCTCGCCCTGCTCGTCAACATGCTGCCCATCGGCCGGACGCCGTGGATGCCGGACGTATTGGCGCTGGTGGTGGTGTTCTGGAGCGTGCATCAGCCGCTTCGGGTGGGGATCGGGGCAGCATTCATCTTCGGACTGGCCATGGATGTCCACCAGACGGCATTGCTGGGCCAGCATGCCCTGGCCTACACCGCGCTCAGCTATTTCGCGATCATGATTCACAGACGGCTGCTGTGGTTTTCGGTGCCATCGCAGGCCGTACAGGTATTGCCGCTCTTTTTCACGGCGCATGCCATCGAAGTGGCGATCCGGATGCTGTCCGGCGGCATCTTTCCCGGCTGGGAAACGCTGATCGCGCCGCTGGCCGAAGCCCTGTTATGGCCGGTTGTGAGCGTGCTGCTGCTGGCACCGCAGCGCCGCGCCCCCGATCCCGATGCAAACAGGCCGCTCTAGATGCGTAACCGTGCGGATACGGCGCAACTTGTCGGGCGATTTCTCCACTAATCAGGCATGACCGAACTACGCAACGTCGAAGCTGATCTTTCGCGCTTTCGCATGCGTGTGCTGGCGGCCAGCCTCGTGGTCGTGGTTTGCTTCCTGCTCCTGGTGTCGCGCCTGGTTTATCTGCAGGTGTTTCGTCACACCGACCTGCTGGAGCGGGCCGAAAACAACCGGACGGCCATCGTGCCGGTGGTGCCCAATCGCGGGTTGATCCTGGACCGCAACGGCATTGTGCTGGCCACCAATTACTCAGCCTACACACTCGAGCTCATGCCGTCGCGCCTGGCCAACCTGGACAAGACCATCGAGGAGCTTTCGGCCATTGTCAACATCGAGCCGCGGGACAAGCGGCGCTTTCGCAAGCTGCTCGAAGAATCCAAGAACTTCGAGTCGCTACCGATCCGCACGCGACTGACCGACGAGGAAGTCGCGCGCTTTGCCGCCCAGAGCTGGCGCTTTCCGGGCGTGGACATCAAGGCACGCCTGTTTCGGCACTACCCTTACGGCGAGCTGGCCAGCCATGTCATCGGCTACATCGGCCGGGTCAACCAGGCCGAAAAGAAAGTCATCGAAGGCTGGCCCGAGGAGGCGCAGACCAACTATCGCGGCACCGAGTACATCGGCAAGCTGGGCGTCGAGCAAAGCTATGAATCTCATCTGCATGGCACGACCGGTGTGGAGCAGGTGGAGACTTCAGCGGGCGGCCGGGCGATGCGAACGCTTGCGACCAGCCCCGGCACCCCGGGCAACACCGTGCAGATGTCGATCGACATCAAGCTGCAGAAGCTGATCGAAGATCTTTTCGGGGATCGTCGCGGTGCGATGGTCGCCATTGAGCCGCAGACGGGTGAGATCCTGGCGTTCGTGAGCAAGCCTACGTTCGACCCTAACCTGTTCGTGGACGGGATCGACAGCGAGAACTGGGCGGCACTGAATGAGTCGCCGGACAAGCCGCTGCTCAATCGTGCGCTGCGGGGCACCTATCCACCGGGTTCGACCTACAAGCCATTCATGGCGCTGGCGGCGCTCGAGACCGGCAAGCGCACGCCGCAGCAGTCGATTGCAGATCCGGGCTTTTTCATGTTCGGCGGCCACCGGTTTCGCGACGACAAGGAAGGCGGCCATGGGGTGGTCGATATGTACAAGTCGATCGTGCATTCGTGCGACACCTACTACTACGTGCTGGCCAACGACATGGGCGTAGACCTGATGCACGACGAGCTGGTGAAGTTCGGATTCGGCGAGCTGACGGGCATCGACATCCAGGGCGAGGCGCGCGGGCTGCTGCCTTCGACCAAATGGAAGCGGGCCGCGTATCGCAAGCCCGAGCAGAAGAAGTGGTATGCCGGCGAGACGATTTCACTGGGTATCGGGCAGGGTTACAACAACTTCACGATGCTGCAGCTGGCATCGGCCACGGCGACACTTGCGAATTCGGGCGTGAAGATGAAGCCGCACCTGGTGAGCAAGGTCATCGATGTCGTCACCCGGAAGCCCACCGACGCGGTTCGCCAGGTTGTCGGTGAACGCATCGCCAGGTCCCAAAACATCGACGTCATCCGCAAGGCGCTGGTTGGCGTGAACCTCGAGGGCACGTCCGCGCGCTCCTTCGTGGGTGCCCCCTACACGAGCGGCGGAAAGACCGGAACCTCGCAGGTGATCGCGATCAGGCAGGGCGAAAAGTACAACGCTGCAGCCATCGACGAGCGTCACCGTGACCACGCCCTCTTCATGGCGTATGCACCCGCAGAAAACCCGACCATCGCCATCGCCATGATCGTGGAGAACGCAGGCTTCGGTGGGCAGAACTCCGCTCCCATCGCCCGGCGCGCTTTCGATTACTACCTGGCCGGCCTGTATCCGAGCGACGAAGACATGGCACTTGTTCGCCAGGGCAAGGCCACCACGCCCGTCGGTAAGCCGCGCCCCGCGGCCGAAGTGCCCTGGGTGGTGCCGGGAGCTGCGCCGACGCCGGCCGCAGCTTCATCGGCTCCGCTTGCAGCGGCTCCTGCAAGCGCGGCGTCCAGGCCCCGGCCTGCAGCAGCGGTCAAGCCGGCTTCGCCGGTTCGTGTGGCGGTTCAATAGCGGCTGCGCGTAGCAACCAGCCCCCGACCTGGTCGGGCATGGTCCGCACATGGCCCGGCAGGCTTCCGTCCGGGAAGCCGACATGACCGCCCTCTTCTGGCTGCCACAAGGTGACGTTTGCGCCCACCTCGCCCGGCCTGGGCAGGCTGTTCGCGGGGACGAAGGGGTCGTTGCTTGCGTTAAGGCACAGCGCCGGGATGCGGATGCGGTGCAGGTGCGGCTTTGCGCTGGCCCGCAGGTAGTAGTCGTCGGCATTGGCAAAGCCATGCAGCGGTGCCGTGAAAATGTCGTCGAACGCATAGAGGTCACGGGCGGCCGTCATGCGCTCGCCATCGAACAAGCCGGGGTGCTGCCGAAGTTTTTCCAGCGCCTTCGGCTTCATCGATCGCAGGAACATCGTGGTGTACACCAGCCGGTTGAAGCCCCGGCCGATTTGAACGGAACTGGCCGCCAGATCGAGCGGCGAGCAGATGCTGGCAACGGCTTGAACCAGCGATCTGGCGCCCTCGCCTGCCTCACTGGCCCACCGCATCAACGCATTGCCGCCCAGTGACACGCCCACGGCGAGGATGGGGCCCTGATGGTGTTCGCGCAGCCGCTGCAGGATCCAGGCGATCTCTTCGTGGTCACCCGAGTGGTAGGCCCGCGGACCGGCATTGAGCTCGCCGCTGCAACCGCGAAAGTGCGGAATTGCGAATGCCAGCTTGTGCTGGGCCGCGAAATCGGCAAAGGCTTCGGCGTAGTGGCTACGCGATGACCCTTCCAGGCCATGGAACATGACGAGCAAGGGCCGCCGGGCCTGCGCCGTGGCGCCCGGTTCCAGCCAATCGACATCCACGAAATCTCCGTCCGGCGCGCGCCACCGCTCGCGCCGGTATTGCGGATGAGCGCCGAAATAGCGCTTGGCATAGAGCGCTGGCCAGATGGTCTGCAGATTGCCGCCGGGCAGCCACCAGGGTGCACGGTAATTCAATGCATCTCCGACATCAGTGAAGCACGAGCGGCGTGCCCGAAACTTCCTGGATCTCGCTGCTGGTGCCCGGGCTTGCATGATGGGCGACCATGCGCCAGCCCTGCGCGGTGCGGTGGTACACGTTGGTGGCGATCACCCAGGCCTGTGCGGGTCCCTCGGTGCTGAGCACTTCCACGCGTTCGAGCACGTTATGGACGGCGCTGGCCAGGGCCTGCGTCTTGCGGGCGCGTTCTGGCCAGGCGCGGATGCTGCCATTGCTGAACATGGCTTCGAACGTCGCACGGATCGCCATGGCACCCACGACGCGCGGACCGCCGGGATGAATGCAGACGATGTCGTCCTCGTCGGCCCAGCAAGCCATTAGTTTTTCGATGTCGGCGTTTTGCAGCGCGTGATAGAACGCGGCCTCGACGTCGTCAGGGCTGCCTTCAAGATTGGCGGCCTGGAGCTTGCTTTTCTTGCGCATGGGATGCGGCGATTCTGCCGTGGATTCAGGCCGCAAGCCACTGCCGCACCGTCGCATGCAAATCACGCGAGTGGCCTTGGGCTGCGCGCCACACCACCTCCGGCGCGGCGATGTGCACGCCGGGCGGGGCGAGCTCAAGCGCGGCCGAGACGAACTGCGCAACCTTCACCGCCCGCACCGGTTGCTCGCTGCCCGGCAGCATGTACCTGAAGGTGGACAACATGAACCTGGCAAGCGCGCCTAACGGGCCTTCACCAGGAGACGGCGCAGGTTTGCGAGCCGTTCGCACGATGATCAGCCGCCCCAGACCCAATGTTGCAAGCGCCTGCTCATCCAGGTTGGCCAGGCCCCGCTTGAGTGCCTCGGGCAGCCGGCCCTGGTCGTGCGGCATCACCACGACAAGCGTCGTCACGCCGCACCTGCGCATCCATGTGGCGACCTCGACGACCTGGTCAGCGTGCGGCGTCCACAAGGCACGCTCCCGGTCGTGGAACAGCCTGGGTGGCTCGAACATGATGATTCCCGTCTCAGCGGGCACGAGCGGCCATTCGCCGGGCGCCTCGCCGCGCACGACGGTCAGGTCGATCCCGCGTAGCGCCGTAGTGACCGGTTCGCGGGCCAGCACGTGCGTCGAGTCGAAACGATGGGGACCGGCCAGGCGCCGGAGCACCTCATTGCCGAGCACGCCAGTTGCGCCCGCGATCAGCAGGCGAGGCTTGGATGCGACCGCATGGGGACGCTGCGCAGCCGCCAGTGCTTGAAAGGGCTCAACATGCATCCATCTATGCTACCGTCGCGGCTCTCGCGTTACCTTGAAGGGAAATCACTCATGATCAAGCGCTGGTTCCTCATCCTTGCCGCCATGCTTGCCGCGGCCTCGCTGACCGGTTGCGGGTACAACGATTTCCAGCGGCTCGATGAAGCCAGCAAGTCGGCCTGGAGCGAAGTGCTCAACCAGTATCAGCGCCGAGCCGACCTGATTCCCAATATCGTCGCCACCGTCAAGGGCGAAGCAAATTTCGAGCAGGAGACGCTGACCAAAGTCGTTGAAGCTCGCGCGAAGGCAACCTCGATGCAGGTCACGCCAGAGACGCTCAACGATCCGGCTGCATTCGCGAAATTCCAGCAGGCGCAGGGCGAACTGTCCAGCGCGCTCAGCCGGCTGATGGTGACGGTCGAGCGCTACCCGGACCTCAAGGCGAACAAGGGCTTCAGCGATCTGCGCGTGCAGCTCGAGGGCACCGAAAACCGCATCACGGTCGCCCGCAACCGCTATATCCAGACCGTGCAGGAATACAACGTGCTCGCGCGCAGTTTCCCGAACAACCTCACCGCGATGGTGTTCGGCTACTCCCCCAAGCCGACTTTCACCGTGCAGAACGAAGCGCAGATTTCCGCGCCACCGCAAGTTGACTTCAACAAGAAGTGAACTGGCCGGTCGTCAACCCAGGATGCTGTCGGCTCACACCCGGCAGTAAGCGGCAGTGAAGGCCGTCCGGCTTCTGGTCGCGCTGCTGCTTCTCGCAGCATCGACTCTGTATGCCCAGAACGTGTTGCCGGTGCCGGCCCTCACCGCGCACGTGATCGACCAGACCAACACGCTCGATCCCATCCAGCGCCAGGGCCTGGAAGACCAGCTCACGGCACTTGAGGCGGCCAAGGGATCACAGGTCGTGATCCTGCTGGTCTCCACGACCCAACCCGAAGACATCACCAGCTACGCGAACCGGATTTCCAACGAATGGAAGATCGGCCGAAAGGGCGTGGGCGATGGCCTGCTTCTGGTCGTCGCGAAGGACGATCGCAAGGTCCGCATCGAGGTGGCCAAGACACTGGAAGGCGCGATTCCCGACCTGGCGGCGCGACGCATCATTGACGAAGCGATAACGCCGGAGTTTCGAAAGGGCGACTATGCCGCCGGCTTGCGCGCGGGGGTTGCGCGGATTACTGCGCTGATCAATGGTGAGGCCCTGCCGCCTGTCACACAGGCGGGGAAGCAAGGCTCAGGTGGCGCATTCGGTTTCGACTGGATGGATCTGGCGATCTTCCTGTTTATCGCGGTGCCTGTGGTCGGCGGTGTTCTCAAAGGCATCCTCGGGCGCAAGCTGGGGTCGCTGGTCACCGGCGGCGGGGTCGGCACCATCGCCTTGCTCATCACTTCAAGTATTGCGATCGCCGGGGTCGCCGCATTCGTGGCCCTCATCTTTTCGCTGCTGTCCGGGGGCCTGGGCGGAGGCGGGGCCGGTCGTCGCGGCGGAATGGGCGGACCGGTGATCTGGGGCGGTGGTGGTAGCGGTGGCGGCTGGAGTTCGGGCGGCGGCGGCGGTGGCTGGAGTTCCGGCGGCGGCGGCGATTTTGGCGGCGGTGGCGCCTCGGGAGACTGGTGATGGCGGGCAAGCGCACTTTCACGCAAACGGTCGGCCGGCTCTGGCGCCATCGCTGGCAGGATGAGGCGGACACGCGCCGCGCGATCCCGGACGACCTCGTTGAACGGCTGGCCCGGCGGGTCGCCGCGAGCGAACAGCGCCACAGCGGCGAGATCCGGCTTTACGTGGAAGCAGGCCTTCCGACCAGCTACATCCTGCGCGGTGCTACGCCTCGGGAGCGCGCCATTTCCATGTTTGCCAAGCTGCGCGTATGGGACACGGCGAGCAACAACGGCGTTCTGATCTACCTGCTCCTGGCAGAGCACGCCATTGAAATCGTTGCTGACCGTGGCCTTGCCAGCCGGGTGCCAGAAAACGAATGGAAAGCCATCGTGCAGCGGATGGGCACGGCATTTCGTGAACGCCGATTTGAACAGGGGCTCACCCAGGCGCTCGAGGAAGTCTCGGCGCTGCTGGTCGCGCACTTTCCTGTCGCTGCGGGCGAAGCGAATCCCAACGAGCTTCCGAACGAGCCGATCCTGGGCTGAACCATGCAGGCGAGTGGCGCGTGCGCAGTCGAATCGATCGAACGGGCGACCATTGCGGCGGTTGCGCCGCCGCAGGTCCAGGAGCTGGCAGGATGGCTGCTCCCCTTCGATCACGGCACCGTGGGGCGAGCACGAAGCGCTGTACCGATCAGGCACTGCGAACCCGATCCCCGACTGATACCGGAGATCGAAAGCCGATACGCCGCGCACGATCTGCCGGCGCAGTTTCGCGTGCCCGATGTCGAATCGTTTCGTGCCTTTCAGGTGGCACTCGTTGCGCGAGGCTATATCGAATCGAGGCCCACACTGGTGCAAACCGCCGAGAGCGCACAGGTCGCGCTGTGTTCGCTCTCACCGCAGGCTTCAGTGCAAATTGACGCATTCGCCGACGATGCCTGGGCAGCCGTATTCCTGGGTGAAGGCTTCAATCCTGTGGACGGCGCGAGCCGGGTGGCGACGCTGCGCCGGGCCGAGGGATCGCTATTCGCCAGCATCCGCCATGACGGCCGGGCAGTTGCCGCTGGCGTGCTTGCACTGGGTCATGGATGGGCCAGTGTGCACGGCATGCGCACGGCGGCAACGCACCGCCGCCGCGGATTCGCACTGCAAGTACTCACTGCGCTTGCGGCACGCGCTGCTGAATGCGGCCATGAATCGATAGTGCTTCAAGTCGAGGGCGGCAACGCGGCAGCACAGGGCCTGTACGCACGCTGCGGGTTCCGAACCGCCTGGCGTTACTCGTACTGGGAAATCCCCCGCATCGGCACGTCGGGGCTGGCCGCAGCAAATCAAACTCGCCAATAAAAAGGCCCTGCCAATTTGGCAGGGCCGAGGGCGCGGTTTTTAGCGCTTCTTGTTTCGCTCGAATCCGTCGGGGATCTATTTCTTCTGGCGATACTTGCGAAGGGCGGCAATCTGCGCGGCCATAACGGCCAGTTCGGATTGCGCCCGGGCGATGTCGAGTTCACCCTTTGCGTTGCGCAGCGCTTCCTCAGCGGCTGCCTTTGCGGTATTTGCCTTCTCTTCGTCGAGATCCTTGCCGCGAATGGCGGTGTCGGACAGCACGGTGACGGTCTTGGGCTGCACTTCGAGGATGCCACCGGCGACGAACACGAATTCTTCGGTGCCGTCTGCTTTTTCGATGCGCACGGTGCCTGGCCTGATACGCGTGATCAATGGCGTATGGCGCGGATAGATTCCGAGTTCGCCGGCTTCTCCGGGGAGCGCCACGAACCGGGCCTCGCCAGAGAAGATCGACTCTTCGGCGCTGACCACGTCAACGTGAATGGTGTGGGTCGGGTCCATAAATACCTCTTAGTCAGATGGGGACAGGCTGGACGCCTACCCCGCGGTCTCTGGACGTTAAACCTTCTTGGCCTTTTCGAACGCTTCGTCGATCGTGCCGACCATGTAGAACGCCTGCTCGGGCAGGTGATCGCACTCGCCGTTGGTGATCATCTTGAAGCCGCGAATCGTTTCGGCGAGCGGAACGTACTTGCCGGGGGAGCCGGTGAACACTTCAGCAACGTGGAACGGCTGCGACAGGAAACGCTGGATCTTGCGAGCGCGAGCCACTGCCAGCTTGTCTTCCGGTGCCAGTTCGTCCATGCCCAGAATCGCAATGATGTCGCGCAGTTCCTTGTAGCGCTGCAGCGTGTTCTGTACGGCGCGGGCCGTGTTGTAGTGGTCTTCCCCAACAACCAGCGGGTCCAGCTGACGGCTGGTGGAGTCCAGCGGATCCACGGCCGGGTAGATACCCAGCGCAGCGATGTCACGCGACAGCACCACGGTGGAATCCAGGTGGGCGAAGGTCGTTGCAGGCGAGGGGTCGGTCAAGTCATCGGCAGGCACGTAAACGGCCTGGATCGAGGTGATCGAGCCGACCTTCGTTGACGTGATGCGCTCTTGCAGACGACCCATTTCTTCGGCCAGCGTCGGCTGATAGCCCACGGCGGACGGCATGCGGCCCAGCAGAGCGGAAACTTCCGTTCCGGCCAGCGTGTAGCGATAGATGTTGTCCACGAAGAACAGCACGTCGCGGCCCTCGTCGCGGAACGATTCGGCAATCGTGAGTCCGGTCAATGCAACGCGCAGCCGGTTACCCGGCGGCTCATTCATCTGGCCGTACACCATCGACACCTTCGAGTTGGGCAGGTTCTCAAGGTCCACCACCTTGGAGTCGGCCATCTCGTGATAGAAGTCGTTGCCTTCGCGGGTACGCTCACCGACGCCGGCGAACACCGACAGACCGGAGTGCGCCTTGGCGATGTTGTTGATCAGTTCCATCATGTTCACGGTTTTGCCGACGCCGGCGCCACCGAACAGGCCCACCTTGCCGCCCTTGGAAAACGGGCAAACGAGGTCAATCACCTTGATGCCGGTTTCGAGCAGTTCCTGCGAGGGCGACAGCTCG
>JAZKFD010000021.1:0-2923 GCA_040386635.1 Pseudomonadota bacterium | reverse complement strand
TATCGGCCCGGGCGTCATGCTCCAGCAGCACGGCGCACAGGGGCTGCGGCGCCGGCCCCGAGATCACGCGGGCACCTTGCGCGGGGTCGTACTGGCTATGTTCGGCGCAGCAGTGGATCATTCCGTCCTGCACGCCTTTTTTGGCTCTGTCTTTTCTAAAGCTGATGAAGCTCACATCGCGTGTCGGATACACCAGCTGGTGCGCACAGATGGCTGAATAAGCAACCACGCTGCGGCCAGCGCCGACCCCGCCGGGCCATGCGTAGGCATCGCGATCCTTCGTGGAAAGCGAATGTGGCTGTGCGGGCTTTCCAAGGTCGAGCAGGAACACCGGGGTCGCCTCGAACGGATAGTGAAAGACGTAGTTGACCTGGCGCTTCAGGCGGGACGCCCGGATCGCATCGCCCTTGTCATCGACCAGCAGCGAGCGCTGATGCAGGCGCGGCCTGGCGTCTGCGGCGATGGCTTGCGCCTGGAACGCCCCCGATGCAGTCACACAGGCGGCGGTTGCCGAGCACGAACCCAGAAAGCTGCGTCTGTCCATGACTGAAAAAGGTACGCCTGCGGGCACCGGACGTCAAACAGGCTTTGTACCGAAGAACAAAGTCCGCATTACCCCCGGATCAACCCCCAATGGTTCCCGTTCAGCTGGTGACCTGGCTCCACAACCGGTCAAGCCGCTTGACGCTCACGGGCTGGGGTGTACGCAGCTCCTGGGCGAAAAAGCTGACCCGCAGTTCTTCCAGCATCCAGCGCAGCTCTTGCATCCGGTCATCGACCGCGCCCTTGCGCTCGGCCACAAGGCGCCAGTAGCGCTGCTCTTGCGGCCTCAGTTCCGCAAGCTTCGAGGCGTCACGCGCGGGGTCGGCACGCCATTTGTCCAGCCGCAGGGTGATGGCCTTCAGGTAGCGGGGAAAGTGTTGCAGCTGCGTCCAGGGTGTCGCGGCAAGAAACCGCTTGGGCATGAGCCGCTGCAATTGCTGGGTTGCATCGGCGGTGACTTCGGGCGCTGCCCGGGTGTCCTTGATTTTGCGCGCGGCACTCGCGTATTCGGCCAGAACGGTCGCTGTCAGGCGGGCCACTTCATTGGCGATCAGGGTCAGACGCGCGCGGCCCTGCTCTACCCGCGTTGCGTATTCCTGCGGATTTCCAGGCAAGGGCTCAAGTAAAAACGCCCGGTCGAGCGCGACTTCGATGATCTGGTCGCGCAGTTCCTCCTGCGTGCCCAGTTGCATGAACTGCACCGCCATGCGCTGCAAATCGGGAATGTTCTTTTCGAGGTATTTCAGCGCGTCCCGCACCTGGAGCGCGAAAAGGCGCCTGAGTCCTGCCCGATGTTTCGCCGAGGCCACCTCCGGCTCGTCGAAGACTTCGATGGTCACCGAGTCGCCCTTGTCGATCAGCGCCGGAAAACCCACAAGGCTGGTCGCGCCCTTGCGCACTTCCATCAGTTCCGGGAGTTCGCCGAAGGTCCACGCCGTGAATTTCTCGTCCGCTTTGGCTTGTGGTGCCGAGCCTGCGCCCTTTGGGCGTCTTTCTGCTTCCCCGTTCCTGGCAAGAGCGGGATCGGGCCGCGAAACTTCGGGGGATGGCAAAGATGAGCGGATACCGGCAAGGGCCTGGAACGCACCCCGCGCCTGTGCGCCCAACTCAGCCTTCAGCGCCCCCAGGTTCCTGCCCGTGGCGAGTTGCCGCCCATGTTCATCCACCACGCGGAAGTTCATGAACAGGTGGGCCGGCAGCATGTCCAGCTTGAAGTCAGCGCGCTTGACGTCCAGGCTGGTCTGGGCCCGCACGATCCTGAGCATGGCGTCGGTGAGCGAGCCAACCGCCCACTTCTCGACCTCGATCAGTTCGCTTGCAATGCGCATCGCCGATTCGGGCAGTGGCACGAAGCGCGAACGCGGCCTTTGCGGCAAGCTCTTGAGCAGAGCCTGCACCTTGTCCTTGAGCATGCCGGGCACCAGCCATTCGGCGCGGTCTTCGCTGACCTGATTCAGGACGAACAGGGGGACTGTCACCGTCAGCCCATCGCGTGCATCGCCGGGTTCGTGCAGGTAAGTGGCCGCGCAATCGACACCGCCCATCCGCACCGTTTTGGGGAACGATTCGGTGGTGATGCCCGCAGCCTCATGCCGCATCAGTTCGTCGCGCGAAAGCTTGAGCAGTGCGGGTTCGGTTCGCGAGGCCTCGCGATACCAGCGCTCGAAGGTGGCGCCGCTGTAAACATCGCGCGGAATGAACTTGTCGTAGAACGCGTAGATCAGCTCGTCATCGACCAGCACGTCTTGCCGGCGCGATTTGTGCTCGATATCTTCGACCTGCTTCACCAGTTTCTGGTTGGCGGCCAGGAAAGGCAGCCTAGTCTCCCACTGCCCTGCAACCAGTCCCTCACGGATGAAGATATCTCGCGCGCCTTGCAGGTCCACCCGCGCAAACGGAACGCGCCGGCCGCTGTAGACAACGAGCCCGTAGAGCGTTGCCCGCTCCAGCGACATGACCTCTGCCGCCTTTTTTTCCCAGTGCGGATCGAGTAGCTGTTTCTTGAGCAGATGCCCCGCCACCTGTTCGATCCAGAGCGGCTCGATGTTGGCGATGCCGCGTCCGAACAGGCGCGTGGTCTCGACCAGTTCGGCCGCAACGATCCACTTGCCCGGGCGTTTTCTCAGGTGCGCACCTGGGTGCTTGTAGAACTTGATTCCCCGCGCCCCAAGGTACACGTCTTCTTCATCGGGCTTCATGCCGATGTTGCCCAGCAAGCCGGACAGCATCGACTTGTGCAGCTCTTCATAGCTCGCGGGTGTCGTGTTCAGCCGCCACTTATGCTCGGAAACCACGGTGTGCAGCTGCGAATGGATGTCGCGCCACTCGCGCACGCGGCGCACGTTGATGAAGTTCTGCCGCAGGAGCTGCTCGTACTGCC
>JAZKFD010000020.1:0-5745 GCA_040386635.1 Pseudomonadota bacterium | reverse complement strand
TGTCTTCCATCTCGAACACCTGGTCGTAGGGCACTTCGGCCTCGGCCAGCAGCACATTCATGTGACCAGGCATGCGACCGGCCACCGGATGGATCGCGTACTTGACGTTGATGCCCTTCTCGATGAGCTTGGTCGCGAGCTCTTTCACCGCATGCTGCGCGCGTGCGACCGCAAGCCCGTAGCCTGGAACAATCACGACAGTCTCGGCGTTTGACAGCACGAAAGCCGCATCGTCGGCGCTGCCCGTCTTGACCGGGCGCTGCTCGGTCGCGCCTGCCGCCGCCTGGCCCGCCTCGCCGCCGAAGCCGCCCAGAATCACGTTGAAGAACGAGCGGTTCATCGCCTTGCACATGATGTAGCTCAGGATCGCACCGGACGATCCCACGAGCGAGCCCGCGATGATCAGCATCGAGTTGTTCAGCGAGAAGCCAATGCCGGCCGCGGCCCAGCCCGAATACGAGTTGAGCATCGAGACCACCACCGGCATGTCGGCGCCACCGATCGGGATGATGATGAGCACACCCATCACGAACGACAGGGCCAGCATCGCGAAGAACGCCGTCCAGTTGCCGGTGAATGTGAACACCAGGCCGAGGCCAATGGTGATAACACCCAGCACCAGGTTGAGCATGTGCTGACCGGGGAACACCACCGGCGCGCCCTTGAACAGGCGGAACTTGTAGGTTCCCGACAGCTTGCCGAACGCGATGACCGAGCCGCTGAAGGTGATGGCGCCGATGGCGGCGCCCAGGAACAGCTCCAGCCGGTTGCCGGCTGGAATCGGTGAGCCCTTGGGCGCAATACCGAACGCATACGGCTCAGCGACCGCTGCCACGGCGATGAATACGGCTGCGAGGCCGATCATGCTGTGGAAGAAGGCAACGAGTTCCGGCATCTTGGTCATCTCGACGGTCTTGGCGCGCCACGCGCCGTAGCCGCCGCCGACCACCAGGCCCAGGAACACCCACATCATCCCGCGCGCAGCGCCCCCGGAGAGTTCGACGATGAGCGCAGCCGTGGTCAGCGCGGCGATCGCCATGCCGATCATGCCGAACAGGTTTCCACGAATCGAAGTGGTGGGATGCGACAGGCCCTTCAGGGCCTGGATGAAGCAGACCGAGGCCGCGAGGTACAGGAGCGTGACGACGTTCATGCTCATTTGGCACTCTCCCCTTCAGCACTCGCTACAGGCTTCTTCTCTTTCTTGCGGAACATCTCCAGCATTCGCCGCGTGACAAGGAATCCGCCGAAGATGTTGACGGCCGCCAGCGCCACGGCCAGCACGCCCATCGTCTTGCCCAGGGTGGTTTCGGTCAACGCCGCGGCCAGCATCGCACCCACGATGACGATGGCCGAGATGGCATTGGTCACAGCCATGAGCGGCGTGTGCAAGGCGGGCGTAACGGTCCAGACCACGTGATAACCCACGTAGATGGCCAGCACGAAGATGATGAGGTTGATGACTGTGTGTGAGACTTCCATGATCAAGATTTCCTTCTAACTTCGCCGCCCTGCGTCATCAGGCAAGCCGCCACGATGTCGTCGTTCATGTCCACATGGAGCGCGCCTTCCTTGCTCACGATCAGCTTGAGGAAGTCCAGCACATTGCGCGCATAGAGCGATGACGCATCGGCTGCGACAAGCGCCGGCAGATTGGTCTCGCCCACCAGCGTCACGCCGTGCTTCATCACCGTGCGACCGGGCTCCGTCAACGGGCAGTTGCCGCCCTGCGGCGCGGCCAGATCGACAATGACCGATCCGGGCTTCATCGCGCGCACCATGTCTTCGGTGACCAGCACGGGTGCGGCACGTCCGGGAATCAGCGCCGTCGTGATGACGATGTCGGCAGCGGCCACGCGCTTGGCCACTTCTGCCTTCTGCCGGTCCAGCCAGCTCTGCGGCATGGGGCGTGCGTAACCGCCAACGCCCTCGGCCGCATCTTTTTCTTCCTGGGTTTCGTAGGGAACATCGATGAACTTCGCCCCCAGCGACTCCACCTGCTCCTTCACCGAAGGTCGGACATCCGACGCTTCGATCACGGCGCCCAGGCGCTTGGCCGTCGCGATGGCCTGCAATCCCGCAACACCGACGCCCAGGATCACCACCCGGGCCGCCTTCACCGTCCCGGCGGCTGTCATCAGCATCGGGAAAAAGCGCTGGTACAGGTTTGCGCCCAGCATCACCGCCTTGTAGCCGGCGATGTTGGCCTGTGAGGACAGCACGTCCATGCTTTGCGCACGGGTCGTGCGGGGAGCCGCTTCGAGGGCGAAGCCGGTAATGCCGGCATTGGCAAGCCGCTGCAGCCCGTACGCATCGAAAGGATTGAGCATGCCCACCAGCGTGGTGCCTGGCCTCATCAGGGCGGCTTCATTGTCGAAGATGTTGCGGACCTTGAGCACCAGTTCGCAGCCGAATGCGCCTGCCGCATCGGTGATTTCTGCGCCCGCGGCCTGGTAGGCCTCGTCGGTGACGCTGGCAGCAACGCCGGCTCCCGACTGGATCCGCAGGGTGTGACCCTGGGCTTTGAGTTTCTTGGCCGTCTCGGGTGTGACGGCCACACGGGTTTCACCCGCCGTCGATTCGGCGGGAACGCCTATCTGCATGGACGCGTCTCCTCGGAGTGGCTTGGGTTTTTGCTGGGTTGCGGATAACTGACCGCGAGCTTACATGAAAGGCCGCTGCGGCCCCACCGCTATCCGGCCGGCTGTCCCCGGAATCGCAACGACGCCCTTCTCACCACCTCCGCCAGCAGGCGTTCCCGCTGCTGCGTCTCGCGCAGCCAGCGCGCATCGTTGGTGCCCAGTTCGGCGTCTTCACCGAGCAGATGCACGCCGTAGCTCGCTCCCAGCTTGCGGGCATGGTCACTGATCTGGCGCAGAGTCAACAGGATGTGTTCGCGCAGCGGCACGGGCTGGCCCGTCGTGGGGTCGACATACACCGCGTCAAGCCCGAAACGGCAGGCCTGGAAGCGGTTATAGGTATAGACCATGTAATCGTCCTCCTGCGGCATGAACGGTTGCTCGTGGATGAACCACGATGCGAGCGACTGCACGAAACCGGCGAGCCCTGCCGCACGCTCCACCGTGAGCGGCGTGTCAAAGACGCGGATTTCGATCGTGCCGTATTCGGGCTTGGGGCGGATGTCCCAATAGAAGTCCTTCATGCTCTTGACGACGCCGGTACGGGTCGTCTTCTCGAAGAACCTGCCGAACTCGTCCCAGCTGAGGGTAAACGGCGCGCGTCCCGACATCGGGAACGCAAACACCGAGTTCAGGCGCGCCGAATCGAACTGCGTGTCCTGCCCCTGCACATAGGGCGACGAGGCCGACAGCGCGATGAAGTGCGGGATGTAGCGCGACATGCGGTGCAGCATGAGCAGCGCCGAGTCTGCGTCAGGGCAGCCGACGTGCACGTGCTGGCCGAAGATGGTGAACTGCTTCGAAAGGTAGCCGTACAGTTCGGAAAGCTCGCGAAACCGCGGCTTGTCATAGATGCGCCGCTCGTGCCATTGCTGGAAGGGATGCGTGCCGCCTCCGACCACCGCGATATTGAGGCGATCAGCGCACTTGATCAGCGCGTCGCGGATCTGGGACAACTCCGACAGCACCTGGTCCGAGGACGTGCATACCCCGGTGGAGATTTCGATCATGCTCGAAGTCATTTCGGGCACCACCGAACCGGGCAGCTGGTATTTGGACATCAGCCGCAGCATCTCGTCCGAGTAGGGGGCCAGATCGAAGTCGTGGGTATTGACCAGCTGCAACTCCAGCTCGACGCCGAGCGAAAGCGCAGCAGACCGCTGGAAGGGTTCAAGCACGATGGGGCTTTCCACTCTGCTATCCACGTTGTTCTCCGCGCTGATCCCCGATGCCTGCCGGACCCTCGACATACATGGGCCTGGATGTCTCGCCTGCCCGGTGCAAGGCAAAGGTGGCCAGAATCGCTCCCAGCACCTCCATCAGCAAGATTGCAGGCAATGCAATACTGGCAATGCGCGGCCCGAGCGTGATCGACGAAGCGACAAACTGAGACACCAGCAGCAGCGCCACCGACGACATGGGCGACATGGCAAAGCCCGTCCACAGCGCCTGCCGCCAACTCGTGCCGCTGCCCCAGTTGGCGGCGCCCACACCCAGTGCCTTGGCGGCTCCGCGTGCCAGCACCACCGCCCCGACCAGCCCGGCGACGGCCGGATTCCAGTCGGCCTTGGCCGCAACGACCGACACCAGCACGAACATGAGCATCATCAGCATCGACGACGCGGTGCCAAGTTGACGCGGCCACGCCCATGGACGGGGATTCAATTGCTTGAGCAGGATGCCCCCGAGCAGGGCGGCAAGAGGGGCCGATCCACCGAAATGCGCGGCCAGCGCTGTCGCTGCCGTGATGAGCGCAATCAGCAGCATCGATGTGTTCTCGCTGGTCGGACTCATCACGCGCAAGGCCATGCGCAAGGCCAGTGCCAGCAAGCCGGCCACCACGAATGAAACGCCCAGCACCACCGCAACCGGATACATCGTCTCCATCAGCTCGGCCTGCGGCCGGTGCATGAGTCCGGTGCGCGCGCTAACCAGCGTCAGGGCATACAGCGTGCTGAGCGTGGCCAGGACCATGGCGCGCTCGGTGACAGGTCCGGATGCGCGCGTATCCATGATGACCCGGCTCAGCACCGCCGGCGAAGCGGCCATGGCGATGAGCCCGACGGCCTCCGCCACCATGGGACGCACATCGAACCAGCGCAGCGCGTGATAGACAAACAGGGCCGTGAGTGCGGACTCCGCGACGCTTTGCAGCAGGACCATCGGGTTGTGCCGGAACCAGCGCAGCGCGATTCGCCCGCCCGCCTCGAACAGCACGACAGACACGCCCAGCTCCAGCAGGAAGAGCGCGGTCCCCTGCAGTGGCCAGGCCGCACCTGAAAAGCCGGCAAGGCCGGCAATGGCGCCGACCATTGAATACCCGACGACTTTGGGCAGTCCGGTGTGCCGCTGCAACAGGTGTCCGACCAGCGCCGCCACCGCCAGCAGGATGGACCACTGCACAGTGGGCAATCCCGCAGAAGGTCTGAGCCAGTCGGCCCAGATCGCCATGATTTCATCCACGTGTCTTGTCTCCCGGCGGAAATCTACCGCGACAGTGTCTCCATGCGCTGCAGGACAGCGCAGTGATCAGTGAAGGACCCGGCTGGAGCCGTCGTCAAGGACGAAGGCTGCAATTTCCACATCAAAGCGCTCGCCGTCTTCGGCGACGCAGAAATAGGTGCCATGCATCGTTCCGCTGGATGTGCGAAGGCGGCATCCACTGGAGTACTGGAACGATTCGCCTGGCTTGAGCAGCGGCTGGTGACCCACCACGCCCAGACCCTTGACCTCTTCGATCTCGCCGGCTGCGTCGGTGATGATCCAGTGGCGCGAGATCAGTTGCGCAGCAACTTCACCGGTGTTGGTGATGGTGATGGTGTAGGCAAAGCCATAGATGCCTTGCGTCGGCGCCGAATGTTCGGGCAGGTATTGCGGTTGCGTTTCAACGCTGAGCTGGTACTTCGCCATGCGCCGATCCTAACCCGAGCCCGGTTCCCGATGGCCCGCCGCAATTTGCGAGAATTAAAGGATGACCAAGACCTATCGCATCGCCCCCTCCATCCTGTCTGCCGATTTCGCGCGCCTGGGCGAGGAAGTCGCAAGCGTCATTGCCGCCGGCGCCGACTGGATTCACTTCGATGTGATGGACAACCACTACGTGCCC
>JAZKFD010000019.1:0-16094 GCA_040386635.1 Pseudomonadota bacterium | reverse complement strand
CACTTGATACAGGATTCGGTGACGACGTGGGTCATGTCTTGCAGTTCGTGGAAATGGGAAGCGGAAAACGGTAAAGGGCGGGAAACCCCCTAGTTTATTCCGTCGGCGACCGGGTGCCTGTCACCTGACCAGCACGGCCCCGGAAGTCTTGTGGGTTGCGGTGTCCACCAGGACCAGTGACCCGAGGATTCTGGAGCGCTGGTAGGGCAGTGTCGCAAGCGGCTCCTGCAGCGCCAGCTCGATGTGGCCGATCGAATTGGGCTCCAGATGATCGGCGTCCTGTTCGGCCAGGGTATTGATGTCCAACTTGTGAACGATGCGCCTGATTTTGGCCTTCACCCAGCGATGGCCGTGCAGGGCCCAGTACACACGACCGGCGACCAGTGGCTCGTCATCCATCCAGGCAACCGTCGCTGAAATCTCCCGCGAAGGCTCAACCGAGCCGGGCGCAAGCAGCCAGTCGCCGCGGGAAACATCCACCTCGCGATCGAGCACGATACCGGCGCTGTGGCCTGCCGGTACTGAGCGGGGTTCGCGCACATGATTGAGCACCTGGGCCACGGTCGCAGTCTGGCCGCTCGGCATCACCTTGACCTCCTGTCCCGGCTTGATGGCGCCGGTCGCCACGCGGCCCCAGAACACGCGCCGACCCTGGCTCGTATCGGAAGATGACGAGAACTTCTCGACCCATTGCACCGGGAAACTGAAAGCCTCGTCTGTCTCAGCCGTGGTGGCGTCAAGCGTCTCGAGCAGCGCCAGCAGCGATGGGCCTGTGTAGCCGCACCAACCGGGCGACCCTGTGACGACGTTGGTGCCCTTGAGCGCGGAAATCGGCACGACTGCACGCGCGGTGATACCCGCAGCAGCGGTGAACGCCTGGAGCGCTCCGCTGATGTTGGTGAAGGCGCGCGTCGGGTCATCGACCGCATCCAGTTTGTTGATCGCAAAGACGATGGATGGCACGCGCAGCAGGTTGACCAGCAGCGAATGCCGGCGCGTCTGGCGCAGCAGCTCGAGACCGGGGTTCTTCCAATCGAGCTTGGTGGCATCGACCAGCACGACTGCGGCATCTGCGCTCGAAGCGGCGGTGACCATGTTGCGCGTGTACTGCTCGTGGCCCGGCGCATCGCCGATGATGAACTTGCGCCCGGGCGTGTTGAAGTAGCGATACGCCACGTCGATCGTGATGCCCTGTTCGCGTTCAGCCGAAAGGCCATCCGTGAGCAGCGCCAGATCGGTTTCGCCCGCGCGCTGAACGCCGGCGAGTTGATCCTGCAGAACAGATTTGCTGTCCACCAGCAGGCGACCGATAAGCGTGCTCTTGCCGTCGTCCACGCTGCCGCAGGTAATGAAGCGAAGCGCGGCGCGATGCGCCTCGTGAGTGGCCTGCAACCTGGTATCGAGCCGTGCGGTGACCGGGTTCATAGTCATCAGAAGTACCCATCCTTCTTGCGCTTTTCCATCGAAGCGTCAGAGGTTTTATCGTCCATGCGGGTGGCGCCGCGCTCACTGACATCGGCCAGCAGGGTTTCGGCGACCACTTCGGTCGCATTGGCTGCGGGGCTGTCTACCGGGCAGGTGCAGGTGATGTCGCCCACCGTTCGAAAGCGCACGGTTCGTGTCACGACCTGTTCTCCATCCCGGGGCGGCGTCAGGTCGGTGACCGGCACCAGCAGGCCCTTGCGCTCGACGATCTGGCGGCGATGCGCGTAGTAGATCGAAGGCAGTGCGATCTGTTCGCGTTCGATGTACTGCCACACATCCAGCTCGGTCCAGTTGGAGATCGGGAACACGCGGAAGTGTTCTCCCGGAGCGAGACGGGTGTTGAACAGCGTCCACAGCTCCGGGCGCTGGGCCTTGGGCTGCCACTGACCGAAGCTGTCGCGGTGCGAAAAGATGCGCTCTTTCGCACGCGCCTTTTCTTCGTCCCGGCGTGCGCCGCCGATCAGCGCATCGAAACGGAATTCTTCAATTGCTTCGAGCAGCGTCACCGACTGGTGCACATTGCGCGACTCGCCGGGGTGGGCAAGACGGACCGTGCCGCGCTTCATCGAATCCTCGACGTTACGCACGATCAGTTCGGCGCCAAGCTCTTTTGCGCGCTGGTCTCGGAAGTCGGTGACTTCGCTGAAATTGTGGCCGGTATCGATCATCAGCAGCGGATACGGAATGCGTCCTGAGCCGAAGGCTTTTTCTGCGCACTTGAGCAGCACCAGCGAATCCTTGCCGCCAGAAAACAGCAGCGTCGGGCGCTCGAAAGACGCGGCGACTTCGCGCAGGATGAAGATGGTTTCTTCTTCCAGCGCGTCCAGATGGCTGTTGCTCAGTTGTCCCAGCAGCTGGGGCTCGACGCGCGCGTTCATGCAGTGCTCCGTTCGCCCTGGCCTTGCCGCAGAGCTGTTGTGGTTTGAGGGACGGCTTCAACGGTTGGCACGGCAGAAGATGTAGCGACGTGCAGGCCGCATTCTTTTGCGGCCTCGTCTTCCCACCACCACCGGCCGGCACGGAAGTCTTCGCCCAGGCTGATTGCGCGCGTGCAGGGGGCGCAACCGATACTTGGGAAGAAGTCGTCGTGCAAGGGGTTGTAGTCAACCTGGTGCTGCTGCATGTAGTGCCAGACGTCGCCCCAAGTCCAGTCAGCCAGCGGATTGAGCTTGATGCGCCCGGTGGTGGCAACGTCGGCTGTGTCGATCATCGGCACCTCGGCACGCGTATGGGACTGCTCCCGACGCAGGCCGGTGATCCAGGCCTTCTTTCCGGCGAGCGCACGCTCCAGCGGCTCGACCTTGCGGATGTGGCAGCAGGCCTTGCGCAGTTCGACGCTCTTGAACATCGCATCCTTGCCCTCGCGATCCACGAACCGGATCACCGTCTCGTTCGACGGGCGATAAACATGAATGGGGGTGCGCGAGCTGGTGCGCGTGCGCTCCAGCAGGTCCAACGTCTGCGGATGGAGCATGCCGGTCTCCAGCACGAACACCGGAATGGCCAGCTCCATGCGGTTGATCAGGTGCGTGATCACCACGTCTTCGGCGCCCAGGCTCGAAGCCTGTGTCACGGGGCCCAGGGTGTCCGCGGCCGATTGAAGCAGCAGTGCGGTGGCGGCGAGCTTGGCTTCGAATCCCTCGGAAGCACGCGCGTGCAGTTCGATGGCGCTCATCAGGCAGATTTCCGGAAACGGGGACTCGTGTTGGCTGCATCGCCCTGGTAGAAAGCGGCATAGCGCGCAAAGAGCGCCTTCGCATGCGACGCGTCCTGGTCGGCGCGCAACACCGCGCTCGAAAAACCCGTGCGCTGCATCTGGAGGAGCTGGTCGAGCAGCACTTCCCCGGTGGCGCGGATGTCACCGTTGAACCCGAGGCGGCGGCGCAGCAAAAAGGCCTGGCTGAACGCGCGCCCGTCGACGAACTTCGGAAAGTGCAGGTCGATGCGGTTGATGCCCTCGAGTGACACTTCGCGCGGGTCTGTGTCGTTGTCCAGGGATACAACGGCAGATGCGGTATCAGCCGCGTGATCCGCTGCAACCAGAAGTCGAAGATTGAAATCGCTCATCACGCCACCTGCTTTTCATTGAATCGCGCGCCGTTGGCTGCGGCCTTGAAGGGTTCGATCCCGATACGGCGCAAGGTGGCGATGAAAGTCTCGGCCTTGCCATCAACTGCCTGGCGTTGCTCGCGATAGGTGTCCAGTACGGCTTCGATCACTTCCGGCACTTCGGCCGCCGAGAAGGATGGCCCGACCACCTTGCCCGCAACCGAGGGGCCTGAGAGCAGCGATCCGTCGGAGCCGCCCAGCGTGACCTGGTACCACTCCTTGCCGTCCTTGTCCACGCCGAGAATTCCGATGTGGCCGCTGTGGTGGTGACCGCACGAGTTGATGCACCCGGAGATGTGCAGGTCGATCTCGCCGATGTCGTGCAGTTCGTCCAGATCCTGGTAGCGCTGCGTAATCGCTTCTGCGATGGGCAGTGACCGCGCATTCGCCAGCGCGCAGAAATCGCCGCCGGGGCAGGCGATCATGTCCGTGAGCAGTCCGATGTTGGCTTTGGCCAGGCCGGCCTTGCGCGCGGCTTGCCAGAGCTCGGGCAGGTCATCCTGGTGGACCCAGGGCAACAGCAGGTTCTGGTCGTGCGTCACGCGGGCTTCGCCTGCGGAAAATCGCTCGGCCAGGTCAGCCGACAGCGCCAGCTGGTCGCCGGTGGCATCGCCGGGCGCTTGCCCGATGCGTTTGAATGACAGCGTCACGGCGCGCAGCTGAGGATTCTGGTGCGGCGCGACGTTCTGCTGCAACCAGCGGTTGTACGCGGGGTCTGCGTCAATCGATGCGTTGTCGCGGGGTGTCCGTTGGACCAGTGCCGGAGGCACGAACGAAGCCGACACCCGGTCGATTTCATGCTGCGTGACGGTGTGCGGCGCGCCGTCGATCTCGACGATCTGCTGGTATTCGGCTTCCACCTCGTCGATGAAGCGCTGGCCCTCGGCTTTCACCAGGATCTTGATGCGCGCCTTGTACATGTTGTCGCGGCGACCCCAGCGGTTGTACACACGCACCACGGCTTCGAGGAAATTCAGGATCTCGGTTGCCGGCAGGAATTCGCGGATCACGCTTGCGATGACAGGTGTGCGACCCATGCCGCCGCCCACCAGCACGCGAAAGCCCAGCACACCCGCATCATTGCGGGTCAGGTGCAGACCGACGTCATGCCAGAAAGTCGCGGCGCGATCTTCTGCGGCGCCGCTCACCGCAATCTTGAACTTGCGCGGAAGGAACGCGAACTCGGGATGCAGCGTGCTCCACTGGCGCATGATTTCGCACCAGGGTCGTGGATCGGCGATTTCGTCCACGGCGATGCCAGCCAGCTCGTCACTGGTGATATTGCGGATGCAGTTGCCGCTGGTCTGGATGCCGTGCATGTCCACGCTTGCCAGCAGGTCCATGACGTCGGCGCTTTTGACCAGCGGGATCCAGTTGAACTGAACGTTCTGGCGGGTGGTGAAGTGGCCGTAGCCGACGGTAAGCATCGAGCGAACGGCTCCGCCATCTCGCAGCGGCACCGGGCCGAGCGCATCCTGCTTTTGCTGTGCCTCGTTGAACACATCGGCGGTGGGCTGGTCGTACTCGCGTGCGATTTGGGCCAGCACCCGCAATTGCGCACTGGAGATCTCGCCGTAGGGCACGGCCACCCGCAGCATGGGGGCGTAGCGCTGGACGTACCAGCCGTTTTGCAGGCGGAGCGGCCGGAACTCATCGTCGCCGAGCGTGCCGGCAAGGTTGCGCTCGAGCTGGTCGCGGTATTGGGCGGCGCGGTTGCGCACGAATGCTTTGTCGAAGTCGGTGTATTTGTACATCGTGGGCGCGACTCTAGTGGGCACCCATATGAAATCAAACTACATTTTGGTTTACCGCTTATGCGGATAAGCTTATGCGCCAGCGCCGGTGCGGGTTCCGGGCGGATGGGACGCGACTTCTGGATAAGGGGTCTGGACTGCCATCACGGCTGGAAGTCCCGGCATGGCCAGTGGCTCGGCCGACTTCCATCCCTGCCGCACACCCACCAGGGTCTGCCGTGTCAGCGTTGCGAAAAACGGCGCGGATGACCCTGCGTTCATGAACAGCGTGCGCATCAAGGGCAGCATCCACTGGTCCGACTGGAACAGGGGCGTGAGCCGGCGGCTGGCATCGCCATAGAAATGCAGGTGCGGCCGGCGCACGGCGGTGTATGTGTCCAGAGCCGTCCCCAGTGGCACGCCTTGTCCGAGGCAGTGAGCCAGCGCCACCGCATCGAGCAGCGCGAGGTTGGTGCCCTGACCCAGTTGCGGGCTGGTGGCATGCGCCGCATCGCCGATGACCACGCAACGATCGGTGTTGTATGAGGGCATGACGACGTCGTGGTACCGCGCCCACTTCAGGTCATCCATCGACTGGATCTGGGCCAGCAGCGGTTCGCAATGCGGGTTGAGCTTTTGCACCGACGCCTTGAATGCATCGATGCCCGCATGCCGGAACGCCTCGAGCCGGTCTGCACGCAGGCTCCAGAACAGGCTGACAACCTTGTGGCCCGAAGGCGAAAGCCCGGTAGGCATGATTCCAAGCATCTGCCGCGAACCGCGAAACCATTGCGTGAGCGTCGTCCCATAAGCACCCTCCGGATCACGCAGGACCGCCCAGAACGCCCCCCAGGGATAGACACGGTCACTGCAGGCCAGGCCCGTTTGTACGCGCAGTGATGACCTGCAGCCATCGGCAATCACCACGAGATCATGCCTGGCCTGCAGGGCCGAAAGATCGCGCACGTGTTCTCCGGTGATCGTCTGGACGCCGGCTGATTGCGCCTGCCGCCACAGCGCGTTGAACAGCACGCCGCGATGCAGGCCCAGGCCGTGCGATCCCTTTTGCCAGCGGTCGTAGCGCACGTTGACCACCGGCCAGAAGCCCCAGGCCTTACCCAGAAGGTGATCGACGCGTGCGCCGCGCTCGAGCATTTCTTTCTCGATGCCCAGCACGCGCATGGCGGCCAGCCCGCTTGGCTGCACCAGAATGCCCGCGCCAAACGAAGCCGGTGTCTCGAACTTGTCGAAAAGCGTGACGCGGTGACCGGCCCGTGCCAGCAGAACTGCGGATGAAAGACCGGCAAAGCCGGCGCCAGCGATGGCGATTGAATAGCGGGGTACTGCGGACATGACCGGGCCAATGCTACCGCGCGCAGGGCGGATCAAGGCGTAAGTGGCGTAAGTGGCGTGAGCGCATCTGCCAGCCTTGTTTCGATTGGCAACGGCTCGTCATGGAGCCGCGCGGCCAATATTTCGGCGCACAGGACGCAGAACGTGAGTCCGCGCGAGCCCATCGCCGTACTCACCCACATCCCGGGATGCAGCTGCCCGACGAGCGGCCGTCGGTTGGACGATGCACATCGCACGCCGGTCCATGCCTGCACGGTGCCGTTGATGAACTCGTTTTCAATGGCCGATGCCGCGCCCGGCAGCAGCTGTCTCAGGCGGTCGAGATTGGCGGCATGGTCCTCTTGCCGGACATCCATCGACGCATCCGCGCGATCAAATGTCGAGCCGCAATACCAGGCCCAGGCCGCTCCGCCAGCCAGTGGCACTGATGGAATGAGGTGACCATTGCCGTTGACGGGATAGGGCGGCAGGGCGCTTGCCGCTTGCGTGCCCCATGAAATCTGACCCCGCACCGGCTGGAGCGGAAGGTCCTCGCTGGCCAGCTCGCCGCTAGCGACCGATGCCGCAACGACGATCAGTTCAGCGCGGCCCAGTTCCGCACCCTGCGAGTCAAGGACGATCCAGGCACCGCTTGCCGCGTCGTGCACGCATCGGCCCGCGTGGCAGATCCCGCGCCACTGCACCCCCGATTCCGCCAGCCATGAAGCGACCAGAGCTGCGGGTTTGATCCAGGCGGCCTGTTCGTGCCAGAGCCCATTGGTCACGGGGCGACTCCAGGGCGCCTGCGCTTCGGTGAACGTGTGCGGGCCGACGTCACGAAGCTCCAGGATGCCGCAAGCGCTGAAGTCCCGGCCGTCGGCCAGGTGCTCGCGTGCCTGCTGCAGCGTCATGCGAACGCCGGCACGGGAGAGGCGGGACAACATGCTGTCGTCGGGCGAGAAATGCGGGGCCAGCATGGCAACTGGCGCACCTGACGCGCCGAATGCCGGTTGCGCAGCCGCGTCCATCACGCAAACGCTCCAGCCGCGTCGGGCCAGGCTCGCGGCTACCGCAGAGCCAGCCAGACCGCCCCCGATTACGATGCAGGTCGAGGCAGTCGCGGTGCCGGAGCCGGAGCCGGGGCGCTTCTTCGGCTCCCAGGAAGGCATGAATTGGCCCGTAAGGGACGTCGCTGTCTTTTCACGAGCGGAGATGACGAACCCGCATTGCTCGAGTTGCGCAATCGCTTCATCGGAAGCGGTCGGCGCAGAGAACGTCGCGCCGCGCTCGCAATGACGCGCAATCGCCTTCACGCTGGCCGGGTCCACGGTGTCCAGCATCACGCAATCGGCTGTGAAACGCTCGCGGCGCAGCACGGTCGCCAGGTCGTTGACGTGCAAGGTCAGAAGCACGTGCCCCTGCTCGAACGCCAACCTGTGTGAGCCGGGCATCAAGCCGAACCATTGCGCGGCGAGTTCTCCGGCCACGGGCGCAAGTTCAGGATGGGCACGGGCGATTGCGCCCATGGCTGCCTGCGACACAGGCAGCGGCTCGATCATCACGACATGCAGCATCCGGGGCCGGTTCGGGTCGTCTTTCCATGCCCGCCAGGCCAGCAAAAAATTCAGAGCTGCATTGGACCCCGCAACAAGGATTCGCCACTGGGGCTTGCCCGCCCAGGCGCGGGTGGTGCCGGTGGCCTCGGTACCGTCGGCCCCGGCCATGCGTTTGACAGCGTCAGTTGGCAGGGGGAACGTAGCCTTGCGCGACGTCGGCTCCGCCGCCGAAGAAGTGGTTCTCCATCTGACGGGCGAGGTATTGCCGTGCCCGCTGGTCCGCCAGGTTCAGGCGGTTCTCATTGACCAGCATGGTCTGGTGCTTGATCCAGCCGGCCCACGCTTCCTTGCTGACCTGTTCGTAAAGGCGTTTGCCGAGTTCGCCGGGGTAGGGCGGGCGATCGAGTCCTTCGGCTTCCTTGCCGAGCTTCACGCATTGAACCATTCGTGCCATGGGGCTTCCTTATCTGCGCGTGCGAATAAGCATTCGCGCATAAACATGTGAAAAGACAGTCGTTCCGGTTTCAACCAGGCACTTCCAGAATGCGACTCATCGAAAGAGCGCATTTGCCCGAAAGAAACAAACCTTGAACCTTCGCCGCGACTTTATCAAGATTCCACTGGCACTCGGAGTTGCCGGTGCCTTGTCCCTTGCCGCAGTGCCAGTCACCGCGCAGCAGGCGATCACACTGCTCAATGTGTCTTATGACCCGACGCGAGAGCTCTATGTGGAATTCAACCGGGCATTCGCGAATCACTGGAAGAGCAAGACCGGCCAGGAGGTGACGATCAAGCAGTCGCACGGAGGTTCGGGCAAGCAGGCGCGCTCCATCATCGACGGCCTCGAGGCCGATGTTGCAACGCTGGCGCTCGCAGGCGACACCGATGCGCTGGTCAGGAACGGCGGGTGGCTCGCGCCCGGCTGGCAAAAGAAGCTGCCGCATAACTCGTCGCCCTATACATCGACCATCGTGCTGGTCGTGCGCCAGGGCAACCCCAAGGGCATCCGTGATTGGGATGATCTGGTCAAGCCCGGCATCAGCGTGATCACGCCGAACCCCAAAACCTCGGGCGGGGCGCGCTGGAACTACCTCGCAGCGTGGGAGTTCGCCAAGCGCAAATACGGCGGCGAGCTGCAGGCGAAGGAGTTCATCGCCCGGCTCTACGGCAATGTTCCGGTGCTGGACACGGGCGCCCGTGGCTCGTCGATCACCTTCGCGCAACGCGGCCAGGGCGATGTGTTCATCTCCTGGGAAAACGAGGCGTATCTGCTGGAGAAAGAATTCGGCGGCAAGGTGGACGTGGTGTACCCATCGCTGTCCATCCTTGCGGAGCCCGCCGTGGCGGTCGTTGACCGTAACGTCGATCGCAAGAAGACGCGGGCGGTTGCCGAGGAATACCTGAAGTTCCTGTACTCGGAAGAAGGCCAGGACATCGCGGGAAAGAATTTCTACCGGCCGGCGGTTTCAGCGAAGGCGCAGGCCAAGTATGCGAAGCAGTTTCCCAGGCTCAACACCTTCACGATTGAACAGGCGTTCGGCGGCTGGGACAAGGCGGACAAGGCGCACTTTGCAGACGGGGGCAGCTTCGACCAGATTTATACGCGCCGATGACCCCAGCATGTGAGACCTGTCACTTTACCCACCGTTCGGGCTGAGCTTGTCGAAGCCCTGCCCGAATCGCGGGCCCTTCGACAAGCTCAGGGCGAACGGGGGCTGGGTTGGGCTGGTCAGGCGGCCAGGGCGGCGTCCGGCTGGTTCGCGGCATCCACGGTCAGCGCCTTGATCGTTACATCGGCAGCCGACAGGGCCTGCGCCTTGGCGGCCTCACCCATGGCCACGCCTTCAGCCCGCACAAAACGGATGTCGGTCACGCCGAAGAACCCGAACACCGTGCGCAGATAGCTTTCCTGGTGATCGAGCCCGGCCAATGCCGGGTTGGTCGAGTACACGCCGCCCCGGCTGGACGCGACGATGACCGTCTTGCCGCCTGCCAGTCCTTGCGGGCCTTTCTCGGTGTACTTGAAGGTGCGGCCGGCCTGGGCGACGCGGTCGATCCAGGCCTTGAGCTGGCTGGGAATCGAGAAGTTGTACATGGGCGCGCCGACGACCACGACATCTGCTGCCAGGAACTGGGTGACCAGGCGCTCGGAGATCTCGTTTTCGCGCTTTTGGACTTCTGTCAGGCCCTGCGTGCCGGGGGCGGTGCGAAAGCCCAGGGAGTCGAGCGACAGGTGGCTGGGTGCGTTGAGTGCGAGGTCAAGGTACTCGATCATGGTGCCAGGGTGCGTATCCTGCCATTGCGCAACCATGCGCTCGGTCAGCTGGCGCGAGACCGAGTTGCCGTTGAGGGGGCTGGAATCGATGTGGAGCAGTTTCATCATTGACCTTTCGTTGTCCTGAAATCGGTGCCTTTAGGCATGGAAGAATTATGAATGTGGGTCGATCGATTGATAAGACGGCAATTTCGGGTTAGATTGTCCTGTCAACGAGACAATAAGGACCAAAAGTGCAGGACCTCAACGACATGCTGTACTTCGCCGAAGTGGTGGACCGGGGCGGTTTTGCTGCCGCTGGGCGGGCGCTCGGCATTCCCAAGTCCAAGCTCTCCCGGCGTGTGGCCGAACTCGAGGCCCGCCTGGGTGTCAGGCTGCTGCAGCGCACCACACGCAAGCTGTCATTGACAGAGACAGGCGAGGTCTATCACCGGCACTGCGTTGCCATGCGCGAAGATGCCGAAGCCGCCGAAGAGGCGGTGCTGGTGGTGCAGACCGAGCCGCGCGGAACGATCCGCGTGACCTGCCCGGTGACGCTTGCGCAATCGACGGTGGCGCCTCTCATCCCCGCATTCCTGGCGCGGCACCCGCATGTGCGAATCGACATGCAGGTCACCAATCGCGTGGTGGACCTGGTGCAAGAGGGCATCGACGTCGCGCTGCGGGTGCGGCCCACGCTTGAAGACAGTGGCAGTCTGGTGGTCAAGAACCTGGGCAACACCTACGGACTGCTGGTTGCCAGCCCGAAGCTCCTGGATGGGGCAGGGCGGCCAAAGGCCGTGGAAGACCTGCAATCGCTGCCAACAATTTCAATGTCCGCCGCCGACGGGCGCGCATCCTGGATCCTGGTGGGTCCGGCAGGTCGAGTGTTCGAATTCATCCACAAGCCGGTTTACGTCGCGGACGACATCCTCACCTTGAAGTGCGCCGCGTTGCAGGGCACCGGAATCTGCATCATCCCCGACTACATGTGCACGAGTGAGCTGCGTTCCGGGGCGCTGGAGCAAGTGCTCGCCGGGTGGGCACCGCGACCCGGCGTGATGCACGCGGTATTTCCTTCGCGCCGTGGCCTTGTGCCAGCAGTGCGCCGCT
Source organism: Pseudomonadota bacterium (assembly GCA_040386635.1). GTDB lineage: Bacteria > Pseudomonadota > Gammaproteobacteria > Burkholderiales > Burkholderiaceae_C > Ramlibacter. Next base: position 4,512 of record JAZKFD010000019.1, on the reverse strand, counting down.
TCCTGGATCACCTGGGCGAGCATGTGACCAGCGAGGGTCTGGAATGCCCGAAATAATTGGAATCTGACCCCGATTAGGTGATCAGACGCCCAGGTACTGGTCCAGCAATTGCGGCTGCGCGCGCAGCGCATCGGACGTTCCCGCAAACACCACTTCACCTTTGACCAGGATCACGTTGCGATCGGTGACCTGGGTGACGTGTTTCCAGTTCTTGTCAACGATCACGCTTGAGATGCCGGTCTCGCGGATCACGCCGCAGATGCGCCAGATCTCGCGGGCGATGAGGGGCGCGAGGCCTTCGGTTGCTTCGTCCAGGATCAACACATCGGGGTTGGTCATCAAGGCTCGCCCGATGGTGAGCATCTGCTGCTCACCGCCAGAGAGTTGCTGGCCGCCGTGGCTCAGGCGTTCCTTGAGCCGTGGAAAGGTTTCAAGCACGCGCTCATAAGTCCAGTCGCGTTGTCCGCGGGTGCCGGGGCGTGCTGCCATCACCAGGTTTTCGACCACGCTCAGGTTGCCGAAGATGCCGCGCCCCTCGGGCACGTAGGCGATGCCAAGCTGCGCGACCTCATAAGAGGGCCTGCCGATCATCTCGCGCCCCATGATTTTCACGCTGCCCGCACGTGGCTTCACCAGGCCCATCAGCGACTTGAGCAGGGTGCTCTTGCCCATGCCGTTGCGGCCCATCAGCCCGATCGTTTCGCCGCGGCCAACCGTGAAGTCGATCCCGCGCAGGATGTGGCTTGCGCCGTAGTAGGTCTGCAGGCCCCGCGCTTTGATAAGCGCCTGATCGTTGTCGGACATCAGTGATCCTCACCCAGATAGGCCGACTGCACGTTCGCGTCGGCCCGCACCTGCGCCGGCGTGCCGCTAGCGATCACCTGGCCGTTAACCATCACGGTGAGCGTGTCGGCCAGGGCGAAAACAGCGTCCATGTCGTGCTCCACCAGCATGATCGCGTGCTGCGCCTTGAGCTTGAGCAGCAACTGCACCATGCGCTCGGCCTCAGCCGTGCCCATGCCTGCCAGCGGCTCATCGAGCAAAAGCACGCGCGGCCCGGTCGCGAGCGTCATTGCAATCTCCAGCTGGCGCTGCTCGCCATGGCTGATGGTCGCGGCAATGGCGTCCCGGCGTGAGGTCAGCCCGGCCATCTCGAGTGCATTTGCCGCGCGCTCATTGTTCGATTGCAAGCCGCTGGCCAGCGTGAGCCAGCGCCCGGCATGAGGCTCGCGCGATTGCGCCGCAAGGCGAACGTTCTCCCAGACCGTGAAGGGCTGGAAAATGTTGGTCTTCTGGTAGCTGCGGCCCAGGCCCGCGCGCGAGATGCGCTGCGGCGACCATCCGGTCATGTCCTTGCCGAGCAACGAGATCGTCCCGGAACTCGGTGGCAGGTCGCCCGACAGCAGGTTCGTCAGGGTTGATTTGCCCGCGCCGTTCGGACCGATCACCGCGTGGATCGCACCCTGGTGGACGTCGAGCGACACGTCATTCACGGCGGCCAGGCCGCCGAATCGCTTGGTCAGTCCGCGCGCGACAAGAAGCGGCTCAGACATCGCCGGCATCCTTGCGACGCGAAATGCGCTCGGCCAGACCCAGCAGACCACGCGGCGCAAAGGCCACGACCAGCACGATGAAGATGCCCATCCACAATTGCCAGTGCTTGCCCAGATTCACGCCGCCCACCTGGGGCAGATCCTTGAACACATGCAGCAGGTATTCGAATGCGAACGAGCCGATGATCGCGCCAGCGAAATTGCCCATCCCGCCCAGGATCACCATCATGATGGCGTGGGCGCTCATGTGAAAACCCATCAGTTCAGGGTTCACGAAGCCGGTCTGCACCGCCCACAGGTAGCCCGCGAGTCCGGCCAGCGCGCCCGAGAGCGTGAACGCTGCGAGCTTGTAGCCAAAGGTGCCATAGCCCATGGCCCGCATCCGGTGCTCGTTGATGCGAATGCCGGCCAGAACGCGCCCGAAAGGCGACCACAGCAGGCGACGCAGGAACGCATAGACCAGCACCAGCATTGCAAGCGTGAAGTAGTAAAACGCCTTTTTGTTTTCCAGGTCGAACAGCGCGGCAGACGGCTTGAAGTTGACGTAGAGGCCATCCGAGCCGCCCAGCGCCTTGTTGTCGAAGAACAGGAAGAACACCATCTGCGCGAACGCCATGGTCACCATGATGAAGTAGATGCCATGCGTGCGAACGACGAAAAATCCGATCACCAGCGCCGCCAGTCCCGAGGCCGCGACGGCAGCAGGCAACGTCCACCACAGGCTCACCGGTTCACCCGCAGGCGTAAGAAAGGCCAGTGCATAACCCGCCAGCCCAAAAAATGCGGCATGGCCGAGCGACACCAGGCCGGTCACGCCCAGCAGCAAATCCAGGCTCATCGCAAAGATGCCCAGAATCATCATTCGCGCGACCATCTGCGCGTAGAACTCGGTGCCCACGAACGGGAACACGATCAGGGCCACAAGCCCCAGCCCGACGATGACCTGCAAGCTGCGCGGAAGCGTTTCGAGATTGGCCTTCATTGCTTGAACAGCCCTTCGGGTTTCCACAGCAGCACCGCTGCCATCAGCATGTAAACCAGCATTCCCGCGACTTGCGGCAGCAGCACCTTGCCGAAGGTATCGACCAGGCCGACAAGCAATGCAGAGATCAGCGCGCCGCGCACCGAACCGATGCCGCCGATCACCACCACCACGAAGCACATGATGAGCACTTGCGAGCCCATGTTCGGGTACACGCTGGAAATCGGGGAGGCGATCATGCCGGCGATGGTTGCAAGCGCAACGCCGATTGCGAACACCACGGCGTGAATGAGCTTGATGTTCACGCCCAGTGATTCGGCCATGTCGCGATTGAAGGCGCCTGCGCGAATTTTCATTCCAAGGCGGGTCTTCGAGATGAGCAGGTACAGCCCGATCGCAAGCGCGATGCAGACGCCCGAAATGAACAGCCGATAAACGGGATAGGAGAGGTTGTCGGTCAGCGGGATGGACGCAGACAGCAACTGGGGGATGGTGACGCCGTGCACATCGTCACCCCACAGGATGGAGCGCACTTCCTCGAAGATGTAGATCAGGCCAAAAGTGAGCAACACCTGGTCGAGGTGGTCACGTTTGTAGAAGTGCCGAAACAGCAGGCGCTCCAGCACCAGGCCGAAGATGACCGACAAAACAGCGCCACCCAGGATGGCGATCGTGAAGCTGCCGGTCATGCTGGAAAGCGACCACGCAAGATAGGCGCCGAGCATGTAGAAGCTCCCATGCGCGAGGTTGACCACACCCATGATCCCGAAGATCAGCGTGAGGCCGGCGGCGAGCATGAACAACAGCAGTCCGTACTGGACGCTGTTGAGAAGCTGAATCAGGAAATTGGCGAGATCCAAAGGGTTCAGGCGATCGGGTAGAGGTCACACAGAGGTGACTGGAACGGGCCAGCGGCTTTCACCCCGGGTTTTGTCCCGGGATCGATTGAGCTTTCAGGATGGGCCGCCGCGTGGCGACAGCGTCAAGCCATCTTGCAGCCGGCGCCGCTATCAGCCAGCGCCTTGGCCGCAACGCCAATCACCTTGTTTTCCTTGTTCTCGACCACGCGCAGGTACATGTCCTGCACCGGATTGTGGGCCTTGCTCATCGTCCACCTGCCGCGCGGGCTGTCAATGGTGGCGGCCTCCATCGCCTTGTAGAGCGCCTGCTTGTTGGCCAGGTCGCCCTTGACCGCAGCGGCGCCTTGCGTGAGCAGAAGGCCGGTGTCGTAACCCTGCACGGCGTACACGTCGGGCTGCATCTTGAACTGCGACGCGTAGGCCGAGCGAAACTGCTTGTTGCGCGGTGTGTCGAGCGAATCGCTGTAGTGCATCGTGGTGATGATGCCGTCGGCTGCGGGGCCGGCAGCGTCCAGTACACCTTCAGTCAGGAAGCCCGAGCCGTACAGCGGAATGCGGCCCTTGAGACCGGCAGCCGCGTAGTCGCGGATGAACTTGGCCGCGCCGCCACCTGCAAAGAAACAGGCGACCGCATCGGGCTTGATCGACGCGATTTCGGTGAGCAGCGCCTGGAACTCGACGTTTGGAAAGGGCAGGCCCAGTTCTTTCACGATGGTTCCGCCTGCTGCGGTGTAGCTTTCCTTGAAGCCTTCGAACGCTTCGTCGCCAGCGGCGTACTTCCAGGTGATCCAGACGGCCTTCTTGTGGCCCTTGTCCATCATCGCCTTGCCGAGCGCGAGCGTGGGTTGCGAATTGGTGAACGAGGTGCGGAACACGTTGGGTGCGCACAGCGCGCGCGTGGCCGCGTGCACACCGGCATTTGGAATCAGGCAGAGCGTGCCGCTATCGCGGACCACACGCTGGATGCCCATCTGCACGCCCGAGTGCACGGTGCCGATGAGCACATCGACCTTGTCGCGCTGCACCAGCTTGGTGGCGTTCTCGACGCCCTTGGACGGCTCTGATTCGTCATCGACCTTGAACCACTCGATGTCGCGGCCGCCGAGCTTGCCGCCCT
>JAZKFD010000018.1:0-8676 GCA_040386635.1 Pseudomonadota bacterium | reverse complement strand
AAAACCGGCGATGTTGAAAGACATCCGTGAGTTCGAATCTCACACTCTCCGCCGCGGATGACGCCGGCTTCCATGGAGGAAGCGGTTGTTTTGTGGATACGAGGCTTGATGGGCGGGCAAATTCCGGTACAAAGCGATTTCAGCTTCGCAACCGAAAGGCCCCGACATGTCCACTGGCACCGTGAAGTTTCACCGCGTGTTGCGCGCACCACCCGAGCGCGTCTATCGCGCCTTCATCGACGCAGATGCCAAGGCCAAGTGGTTGCCGCCTTACGGATTCACCTGCAAGGTTCATCACTTCGAGCCCAGGGTCGGCGGCAGCTACAAGATGACGTTCACCAACTTCACGACCGGTCACGGGCACTCGTTCGGCGGGCAGTTTCGTGAGCTGGTCGATTCAGAAAAGATCGTCTACACCGACCAGTTCGAAGATCCCCACCTGCCAGGTGAAATGACGACCACCATCACATTGCAACAGGTGAGCTGCGGCACGGAACTCAGCGTGGTTCAGCAAGGCATTCCCGATGCCATCCCGACCGAGATGTGCTATCTGGGCTGGCAGGAATCGCTGGAGCAGCTGGCCAGGCTGGTCCAGACGGAGATCCAGGGTTGATGCCGCGCATGTTCACGAGCACCCGCCGGCTCATCGCAGGGTTCGCTCTTGCGCTGGGCGCAGTCGCTTCGTTCGGCAATGCATATGCTGCAGACGCGCCTGCCGACAAGGTCGTGTATGTGAGTCCGCACACGACCGACGAACCCTTCAGGTCGTACTACGCCGCGTTCTTCAATCGACTCGTGGCCGCAAGCGCATTTGACGCGCCCCGGGGGTTCAACGGCCAGCCCATGGATGGGAGCGTGCTGGTTGTGGTAACGATTGCGGCATCGGGCGCCACGGAGCGGATCGACGTCGTCGAATCGTCGTCTCCCATCGTCGAAAAGCATGCACTTACGTTGATCCGCAAGGTTCAGCCGTTCGCCCCCTTCAGCGCCGAAATGCGCGGCAAGGCTGCGAAGGTCGTCATTACCTCGCACCTGAACTACGCGAGTGAGCGCTAGGGAGCGCTAGGCGGCGCCGCGAGAGACGGTCTCAAAAGCTGTCATTCAAAGCAGGTTTCGTATTTCTCGCAGAGCGACCGACAGCATAGCGAGATCGGGATGCGCCGTGTCGCCCAGGTCGGCGAGCAAGCGGCGTGCACGGGCAAACGTCAGCGGGTTGCGCGCCTGCCAGCCTTCGAGCCGCTGCGCTGCGGCGCCCTCGCTTCCGTTGACCGCGTCGAGCACAACCGAGTTCTGCAAGTCTGCGAGGTCTCCAGCCAGAGCAACCTTAGCCAGGCCCTGCCAGTAGTTGTCTGCCGGCAGCAGGTCGATCTGCTGGCGCAGCTTCTCAAGACCGAGGCGCTCACCGACGCCAAAAAGCACGTCGGCCGATGTGTCCAGGTCGCACTGCCCGGCTTCGGCAACTTCAGCGATGTCCAGGGCGTTGAACATCAGCTCAGCTGCGCCCACCTGCTGCGCCAGAGCCTGCGGCACCCCTGCATCAACCCAGGCGCGAACGTTGGGTAGCGACGCGGCAGCGGTCTCGACGCGCTGCCGCACGAACGCAACCGACGGCGCCAGCCGAGCCACTGCGTGATCGGTGGTCTCGCGCAGGCGCCGTGATCGCAGGAACCACATGGTTGCGCGCGTGATGAGCCTGCGCCACGTCACGATCAGCTCGTACTGCACCCGATCGGCCACGATGTTGTCCAGCGCCTCGATCTGCTCCCAGACCGCCACACTGCCGAACACCTCGCGCGACAGCAGGTAGGCGCGCACCACCTGCGAGGGCGTGCCACCGGTCTGTTCGACCATCTGGTGCACGAAGGTCGATCCCACGCGATTGACCATGCTGTTGAGGACGTGCGTGGCGATGATTTCGCGGCGCAGCGGATGACGCGCGATGCAGTCGCCGAACTGCTCGCGCATGGCCACCGGAAAATAGCGCTCCAGCGCAGTGCCTATCCAGGCGTCTTCCGGCACATCGGAATCGATCAGCTCGTCAGACAACCACATCTTGCTGTAGGCCAGCAGAACGGCATGCTCGGGCGTGGACAGGCCCATGTTGCGCGACTTTCGCTGGGCGATGTCGTCTTCGGCCGGCAGGAACTCGATCGCGCGGTCGAGGCGCCCGGCCTTCTCCAGGAATCGGATGAAACGCGCATCAGCGTCCAGTGACTGGGTGGAGTCGCGCCGCGCGACCGACAGCGCCTGGGTCTGGAAATAATTGTCGCGCAGCACCAGCGCAGCCACATCCGCCGTCATCGTTGGAAGCACGGCATTGCGCCCCTGCGCAGTGAGCTTGCCGTCGGCAACCGCGATGCCCAGAAGAATCTTGATGTTGACTTCGTGATCCGAGGTATCGACACCCGCAGAGTTGTCGATCGCGTCGGTGTACAGGCGCACGCCGCCCTGCGCCGCCTCGATGCGGCCCCGCTGCGTGAAGCCGAGGTTTCCACCCTCGCCCACCACCTTGCAGCGCAGCTCCTTGCCGTTGATGCGCAAGCCGTCGTTGGCGCGGTCGCCCACATCCGCGTGCGTCTCGGCCGATGCCTTGACATAGGTGCCGATGCCGCCGTTGTAAAGCAGATCGACCGGCGCCTTGAGAATGGCCGTGACAAGCTCCGTGGCTGTGAGGCTTTCAGCCGTGATACCCAGCGCGGCGCGCGCCTGCGCCGAAATCGGGATTGTTTTCTCGGAGCGCGCCCACACACCGCCGCCCTCCGAAATCAGCGTGGCGTTGTAGTCTGCCCAGGACGAACGCGGTAGTGCGAACAGGCGTTCGCGCTCGGCGAAGCTTGTCGCAGCATCGGGGCTCGGGTCGATGAAGATGTGACGGTGGTCGAAGGCGGCCACCAGACGGATGTGCCGTGACAGCAGCATGCCATTGCCAAACACATCCCCTGACATGTCGCCGACACCCACGACCGTGAAATCGGCCGACTGGATGTCGGTGCCGATCTCGCGAAAGTGGCGCTTGACGCTTTCCCATGCGCCGCGCGCGGTGATGCCCATCGCCTTGTGGTCGTAGCCCACGCTGCCGCCCGATGCAAACGCGTCGCCCAGCCAGTGGCCGTATTCGGCGCTCACCGCATTGGCGTAATCGGAGAAAGTGGCCGTCCCCTTGTCGGCGGCGACCACCAGGTAGCTGTCATCGCCATCCGCACGCACGACCTGCGGCGGTGCAACGATCTGGCCGTTGACCAGGTTATCGGTCAGGTCGAGCAGGCCGCGCAGGTAGTCCTGGTAGCAGGCAATGCCTTCTTTCATGAACGCATCGCGGTCGGTTGAGGGTGGCGCCTTTTTCAGCACGAAGCCGCCCTTGGAGCCCACCGGGACGATCACGGTGTTCTTCACCATCTGCGCCTTGACCAGGCCCAGTACCTCGGTGCGGAAATCGTCCGGCCTGTCAGACCAGCGCAGGCCACCGCGTGCGACCCGGCCGCCGCGCAGGTGAATGCCCTCAAAGCGCGGCGAATATACGAAGATTTCGTACAGAGGCCGTGGAGCCGGCAGTCCGGGGATCTGTGACGAATCGAACTTGAAGCTCAGGAAATGCCGGCGCGGTCCCGGATCGCCGGAGTGGCCGACGCCGGTGCGCCAGTGATTGGTGCGAAGGGTGGCCTGAACGAGCGCCAGCAATTGCCGCAGTACGCGGTCTTCGTTGATGTTGCTAACCTTCTCCAGCGCCTTTTCCATGCCGTTGACCTGGGCCTGCGCACCCTGCACATCGGCATGCCGGGGATCGAAACGCAACCTGAACAGGCCGGCCAGCATCCGGGCGATACGCGGATGGGCGACCAGCGTCGTCGCCATGGTCGATTGCGACTGCGCGAAGCCGATCTGCTTGAGGTACTTGGCATACGCCCGCAGCACCACCACGTCCGTCGCTGCAAGACCTGCCAGCAGCACCAGACGGTTGAAGTCATCGCTCTCGACTTCACCTCGCAAAACCCGCGCAAATGCATCTTCAAACAGGCTTGCGAGCGTTTGCGCATCGATTTCGCCCGTGAGCGGCGCTTCCAGCACAAAGTCATGCAAGGCGATCGGTGCAGTCTCGCCCGGGGGCGCGATGAGCGAACTGGATTCGGCGATCACGCGCGCGCCCATGTGCTCCAGCATCGGGAGGCTGTCAGACAGCACGAGCGGCGATCCGAGGCGGTACACCTTCAGGCCCAGGGCCCCCGGGTTGCTGGCATCGCGCTGATACAGCGAAAGCGCAAGCGGTGAGTCGGCTGAAAGCGAAGCAAGTTTGGCGACATCGGGCAGCGCCTCGCGCGCTGCGGTGCGTCCCCTGTAGTCCGCGGGAAACGCAGGGCTCCACTGCTTGAACAATTCAAGTCCGCGAGCCTCGCCCTGGCTAGCGACCAGGACTTCACGCAATTCGTCGTCCCATCGCCGCGCCGCTGCGGCGAGTTGCCGCTCGACGGCGCGCGTGTCGAAGGCCGGGATCTGCCCTGCCACCGTACGCACCGTGAAGTGGATGCGCGCGAGCACCGCGTCGGTCAGCAGCACATCGAACTCGGCCGATTGGCCGTTGAACGCGGCGAGCAGGATGCGCTGGAACTTCAGGCGCAGATCGGTCGAATATGACTCGCGCGGCACGTACACCAGGCAGGACACGAAACGGTCGAATGGGTCGCGCCAGAGAAAAAGACGCAGCCGCTGCCGCTCGCCCAGCGCAACGATGCCCAGTGCAGTCTCATAAAGGTCTTCATCGGGAATCTGAAAGAGATCGTCGCGCGGAAATGTTTCGAGTACGTGATCCAGCGCCTTGGAAAGATGCCCGCCCGGCGGCAGGCCCGCCCGGCGGGCGATGGCGCCCACCTTGCCCCGCAGCAGGGGTGTTTCTGCGATGCGTGCGCTGTAGGCGGTCGAGGTGAACAATCCGATGAAACGATGCTCGCCGATGACTTCACCCTGCGCGTTGTAGCGCTTGACGCCCACGTAGTCTGTATAGCCACTGCGATGCACCGTGGACCGTGTATTGGACTTCGTCACCACCAGGATGGGCAGCGGTGACGCCGCCATGGCCCGCGCCGCCGGCGGAAGGGCCGAGAAGGTTGCCGAGATGGCATCGCTGGCCGCATCACCGAGCAGGCCCAGACCGCTTGCAGGCACCATGCGCAAGGCGACTTCACCCTTGTCCCTGACGAGGTCGTGCTGGCGATAGCCGAGCAGCGTGATGTGATCCTGTGTCAGCCATTGCAGAAATGCGCGGCTTTCTTCAACGGCCTCCTGCGGCAATGCAGAAGGCGCACGGCCCAGTTCCTGGATGGCTTCATTCAACCGCGCCAGAATGGGTTGCCAGTCGCGTACCGACACGCGGACATCGGCCAATATGCGGGCAATGCCGCTTTCAAGGGCCTCGCGTTGGGCGGCATCGATCAGCCGGTCAATCTCGATGTACATCCACGATTCGCGAGAAGCCCCCGGCAGCTGTCCGCGCGGGCCGATGGCCTGCAGCTTGCCGGCTGCATCGCGCGAAACTTCGAAGATGGGGTGCACGATCAGGTGCAGCAGCATGCCGTGACGCGTGATTTCGAGCGAGGTCGAATCGACTAGGAAGGGCATGTCGTCGTTGACGATCTGCACGACCGAGTGCCGCGACGTCCAGCCGTCATCGGCCGCTGTCGGGCTGAATATCCGAACCTGGGGGGTGCCCGGCGTACGCGTTTGGCCGAGCCGCAGGTGCGAGACCAGCGCGCCGAGCAGGTCTTCAGGTGTGCGTTCGGCCAGATCGTCGGCATCGAGGCGCGCGAAGTAGGGATGCGCGATCGACTCGACAAGTTGGTGCAGGGCGGGCTCGCTGCGTGTGGCGGACAGTGCGACGACAGCAGAGGTGCGGTCATGCAGGGTTTGGATGGGAGCGTTCATGGCGCGCCTTCTTCCTGAAAGAATGGGATTCCACACTCTAGGCACAGCAGCCGCGCAGCGCAAATGCCTTATGGGAGGCGCGTTATGCAAAAAACGCATGGCCCGCCCAGCTCACGCCACACGCACGCCTGACTAGAGAAAAAGCGCCTGCAGATCGCTCAGGAAATCGAAGCCGCGCGCCGTGGGTCGCACGCGCGAGAGGTCTCGCTCGATGAGGCCACGCTTTTCGGCATCGGCAAGCCGGTCTTCGATCGCGGTCGCCGGCAAGCCGGTGCGTTCGCTGAAATCGCGCAGCGCGAATCCTTCCTTCAGGCGCAGCGCATTGAGCATGAACTCGAACGCGAGTTCGCCCCGCGGCACTTCGGTTTCCTGCGCGATGGGCTTGCCTGCCAGTGCGTTGTCCATGTACAGCCGCGGTTCGCGAAAGCGCACCTGACGCACCACGCGATGCGGAAAACTGAGCTTGCCGTGCGCGCCGGCGCCAATGCCCAGGTAATCACCGAACTGCCAGTAGTTGATGTTGTGCCAGCACCGGTGTCCTGCGCGTGCGTAAGCAGAGACTTCATAACGGGCAAGCCCCGCCGTCGCTGTTGCCTCGGTGATGCGGTCGAGCATGGCATAGGCCACATCATCCTCGGGCACGCGCGGCGGAAACTTCGCAAAGTACGTGTTCGGCTCGATCGTGAGGTGATAGACCGACAGGTGCGGCGGCGCAAGGGCAAGCGCCTGTGCCAGGTCTGCGTCCAGCGCCTCCATCGACTGCCCCGGCAAGGCATACATCAGGTCGAGGTTGAAAGTGTCGAACGATGCAGCCGCCTCTTCGAGCGCGGCAATCGCCTGCGCCCGGTCGTGCACACGCCCGAGCGCGCGCAGGTGTTCGTCATTGAAGCTCTGCACGCCGACTGAAAGCCGCGTGACACCAGCGCCGCGAAAGGCCTTGAAGCGATTCTTTTCAAACGTGCCCGGATTGGCTTCGAGCGTGATCTCGCAATCGGGCTCCAGCTTCAGCCGCGCGCGGATATCGCCCAGCAAACGGTCAATGGCCTCCGGCGAAAAAAGGCTGGGCGTGCCACCACCGATGAAAATGCTGTGCACCGGCCGGCCCCAGATGAGCGGCAGCGACGATTCGAGGTCGGCGACAAGCGCATCGATGTAGCGCTGCTCGGGAACCTCACCTGAGCTGATTTCGTGCGAATTGAAATCGCAGTACGGGCACTTCTTCAGGCACCAGGGCAGGTGAACATAGAGCGACAGCGGCGGCAGCGCGGGCAGCTGCAACAGGCCCGGGCGCAGATAGTGGCTGATGTCCCTCACGGCGCCACCCGCGGCTGCAGCCGGCTGGATCGGGATCACAGCCAGCGCTCGCGGATCAGCCCCAGCATCTGCTGCGCCGCCTTGCCGCGATGGCTGCTGGCGTTTTTGACTTCGGGCGGCAATTGCGCGAAGGTCTTGCCGAACTCGGGGATGAACATGACCGGATCGAAACCGAATCCGTTCCCGCCCGCAGGCTCCAGGGCGATCACACCGGCGACGCGGCCCGATGCGATGAGCGGTTCCGGATCATCTGGGGTGCGAACGGCGACCAGCGTGCTGACCAGCGCAGCGCGCCGATCTGCATGCGGCTTCAGTTGTTCGAGCAAGGCGCGCACATTGTTGTCGTCGCCCTTCTCATAGCCAAACTGCGTTGCATAAAAAGCGGTATCGACGCCAGGCAGGCCGCCAAACGCCTGGACGCAAAGTCCCGCATCGTCGGCGATGGCCGCAAGCCCGCTTTCGCGCGATGCGTGCCGTGCCTTCGCCAGGGCGTTCTCGACAAAGGTGCGATGCGGCTCCTCGGCCTCGCCGATGCCCAGGTCCGCCTGGCGCACCAGCTCGATCGGCAGGGGCGCAAACATGGCGCGCAGCTCAGCGAGCTTGCCCAGGTTGTTGGAGGCCAGAACCATGCGCGAAATCACCTGTCGAACTCCCTGCGTGGCTTCAGGTCCGCAGCGCCTGCGCCTGCATCGTGACGAGCTCGCCAATGCCCTTTTCGGCCAGACGCAGCAGCTCGTCCATCTCGGCCCGCGTGAAAGCGACGCCTTCAGCCGTGCCCTGCACTTCGACAAAATGGCCCGCGCCCGTCATCACCACATTCATGTCGGTGTCGCAGCTCACGTCCTCGACATACTCCAGATCAAGCAGCGGCAAGCCCTGGACGATTCCCACCGAAACGGCCGCGACCGGTCCGGTGATGGGAGAGGTCGTGAGTTTCCCGGCAGCCATCAGACTGTTGACTGCATCCTGCGCAGCCACGAAGGCGCCTGTGATTGCCGCTGTCCGGGTTCCGCCGTCGGCCTGCAGCACGTCGCAGTCCAGCTGTATGGTGCGCTCGCCTAGCGCTTTCAGATCGAACACCGCTCGCATCGACCGGCCGATAAGACGCTGGATTTCCTGCGTGCGTCCGCTCTGCTTGCCGCGGGCGGCTTCGCGATCGCTGCGGGTATGCGTGGAGCGCGGGAGCATGCCGTATTCGGCGGTGACCCAGCCTTCGCCGCTGCCACGCTTGTGTGGGGGCACTTTCTCTTCGACCGACGCGGTGCAGAGCACGCGCGTATTGCCGAATTCGATGAGCACGGAACCCTCGGCATGGATGGTGTAGCCGCGCGTGATGCGAATGGGACGCAGTTGGTCGGCGGCGCGACCGCCGCTTCTTGCAAATTCAGTCATTGGTTGGGAACTTGGTTTCAGGTTTTCCGGGCCGCCGAGCGCCGGATCGCTTCATTG
>JAZKFD010000017.1:0-8723 GCA_040386635.1 Pseudomonadota bacterium | reverse complement strand
TCGCCAGATGCTGCGCCGTGTCGTGGTCGAGAACGTCGGCGAGTCGGGCTACATAGCCGGCGAGCAGGTGGAGCGCTCGGAAATCCTGGACACCAACGACGCCCTGCGCGCCGATGGCAAGATCCCGCCGACCTACAGCAACCTGCTGCTGGGTATCACGAAGGCCTCGCTGTCCACCGATTCGTTCATCTCCGCGGCTTCCTTCCAGGAAACCACGCGGGTGCTGACCGAAGCGGCCATCATGGGCAAGCGCGATGAGCTGCGCGGTCTGAAGGAAAACGTCATCGTCGGTCGCCTGATCCCTGCAGGCACCGGCATGGCGTATCACCAGGCTCGCAAGGCCAAGGACCAGATGGACGAGGCCGAGCGCCGCGCCATCGCCGACTCGGAAGCGGCGGAACTGGCTGGCATTGGCGCGGGTGCGGATGCAACGGAAACCAACGAAGGCACCGTCTCGGAGTAATCCGCTACAGGTCGCTGCGCTTCAAGGCGCAGCGAAAAAGCCCCATGTCCGAAAGACGTGGGGCTTTTCTTTTGGGCGACACCGCTCGGGGCGCCGTGGCGGAGCCGGGTGGCTCCTTCAGCGACCTCAGGCTGACTCGACCGCGTTATCTGCGACCAGCCGGTCGAGAGGGGGTTGAGATGCAGCTTCTTCTTTGCGGCCGCAAAAGTGGCGCAAGACACCGCAAGTGACGACCAGAAGCGCTGGACCTACGACGGCGGTGGGGTACAGCCATGCTGCGGTCTCCCAGGCAGGCACGGTAGACAGGGCCTGAGTGGTGTTGTCTGCGTCATCAAACGAAATCCCGGCCCCGGCTTCAGGCTGAGGGTGAAGACTCAGTGGTTGTTGGTGAAGGTTGCGTTTTAAGGGCGCATCGAAGGACAGGACGCCGGTCTCAGATACCGGGCCTTTCCCTGCCGACGTGTTGCCCTGCGCGATTTGCGCGCCCATGCCCAAAGCCATTACACCCAGTTTGACTGCTCTCATTTCAATGTCTTTCTAAACCGCCAGGAATCCGGCAACCCAGCAGTTGTACCAATGAAGTTCGACTTCGTATGTAGATCTTGGTATTAATTAGAGAACTTTCTTCGGGCGTGCGTCCGCTAATGGCTCACGGTCGCGATCAGCCAGGAACGCCCAACTCAATAGCGGCTTCAGGATGTACTTGCTGGAACAAAGGCCGGACGCAGTTCAACCGGCCCCTGAATGCGCAGATGATGAGGGAACCAGCCAGCCCGACACCGGCGGCGGCCGAGATGGCCCACTTCCTGATCGAAGAGTCGTCAGCCGCCTGCTGCGCGGTTGTCGTGGGCGCGCGTGTGGATGCCTGTTGCGGACTCGATGTCGGGCTATCGGCGAGGCACTCGTCCACGTACGAGAACCGGTACATGGACCATGGCTGCACCAGCTCCGTACCCTCAAAGATACCGCTGGTATCCAGCGGTTCGAGCGGATCGAAACCGGGGAAATGGCAAAGCGACGCTGCCGTATCTCTTGGCCCGCGCTCGAGGTAGGTATGGTTGGGGTCCTGGGAGAAGTGGTAGGTGGCGTGGGCAGTCAGGTTGCCGTTGTCTTCGGGGCAGATCATGTTCAGCGAGCGCTGGGCGACGCTGCCGTATTGACCTTTCAGAGCAGGCTCGCAATCCGGAGGTGGCGGGTCTCCCAGAAGAAAAACCCGGTTTCCCGTCGGTGCCTGGATCACGAATCCCGGGTGGTGCCCCGAGGCCGAAAGAGGGAGCAGCTGCCAGTCACTGGCAAGCGACGACTGCGCAGGGGGAGGTGGTTCAAATGCGAGCCCGAAAGCGGCATCGACGCTGTCGGCGTTTGATGCGGGCAAGAGGGGCGTGTGTTCGCGGGAATCTCCTGTTCGTATGCCGGCGAGGAACGCCAGTGCCAGGGTCGCTTTTGCTGCTGTCATTTCATTTTCCTGATTGAGTGGCATTGCCCAACGCAATTCCGTCCGTCTTGTATCAGGCAGAATTGATCGAATCCGTCCTACTTAGGTCTCGCGTTTGAACAGCCGATGACGTCAACCGTGGTCTTTTGGGCACTTGCTGCCATCCTGCTTTTCTGGGGGATTGGGGCGTACAACCGGCTGGTGCGCTTGCGTGCGGAGGCCAAGGCTGCGTTCGCCCTGCTCGATGCAGAGTTGACCCGTGACGTGGAGCTGGTTCGCCATCAGTTGCCGCAGGCTGATACGCAGGCCAGCGGGGTTGAGAACGATCACTCGGTCTGGGCGGGGCTGCGCGGCGCGGCCGAGCAGTTCGCGGCTTCGCTCGCGGCGGCACGCAATCGTCCCTTGAATGCGGAAGGTATCGCAGCCCTCGGCGCAGCGCGCGACGTGATGGCCATGGCCTGGGAGCGCGCCGAGCGAAGCGATGCGCATGACCTCGGCGGACCGCACCTGGCCGCTACGGTGCTCGCACGGCGCTCGCAGATTCTGGCGCAGGCCAATGCGGCTGCCGACCAATTCAATCGTGCGGTTGCTCGCTACAACGCGGCGATCGCCGAGTTTCCCGCCGTGCTCCTGGCATCGTTCTTCGGGTTCCGGCCGGGCCGCGGAATCGACCTGCCGGACGTCGACGCCTAGCGCTGCGTCGTTGCGCTGCGCGCGTCAGCGACATCGGCTCCGTACTGCTCGCCCGCAATCCCGGCCCTTTCCTTACAGCCGGGGCGGCCCTATAGTGCCGGGACAATTCATGGAGACAAGAATGACGATCAAACGATGGCTGATGGCGTCGCTGGCCGCCGGGATATGTTCCGGTGCATGGTCCGTGGCAGGCGCGCAGACGCCGGATGCGCTCTACACGCGGAGCCTGGCCGCAACCTGCGCCAATTGCCATGGCACCGACGGCCGGTCGGTCGCGGGCTCCAGCGCACCGCCGTTGGCGGGCATGACGCGCGATTACATCTCGAGCCAGCTCAAGGCGTTCAAGGCTGGCACCAGGCCCGCGACGATCATGCATCAGCTGAGCAAGGGCTACAGCGACGCGCAGATCGAACAGATCGCCACCTACTTCGCGCAGCGCAAATAAGGGCAAGCATCATGAAAAGACGTTCATTCCTGCATTCCTCCGGCGCGCTCGGTCTCCTGGGGCTCGGTGCCTGCGCAACGACTTCCCTGCCAGCGCGTGCGCAGGTCGTTGTGATCGGCGGCGGCTACGGCGGCGCCACCGCAGCCAAGTACGTGCGGCTTCTTTCGGACCACAAGATCAGCGTCGTGCTCATCGAGCCGGGCGACGCATTCGTCTCCTGCCCCATCTCCAATCTGGTTCTGGGCGGCAGCCGCAAGGTGGAAGACATCACCACACCCTACACCGGGCTCTCGCGAAACCACGGCATCACCGTGATCAAGGATATGGCTGCGTCCATCGATGCCGCGCGCAAGACGGTCACGCTGGCGCGCGGCGGCACCATCGCCTACGACAAGCTGGTGGTGTCTCCCGGCGTGGATATCCGCCTGGATCGCGTCGAAGGGCTGGCTGCTGCGCATGCCTCGGGGCAGATTCTTCACGCGTGGAAGGCAGGCGCCGAAACCGTCGCGCTGCGCCGCCAGCTCGAAGCGATGCCTGATGGCGGAACCTACGCCATCTCCATTCCGGAAGCGCCCTATCGCTGCCCCCCCGGTCCGTACGAACGCGCCTGCCAGGTTGCGTGGTACTTCAAGAATGCCAAGCCAAGGAGCAAGGTGTTGATCCTGGATGCCAATCCGGATGTCACATCCAAAGGCGCCCTCTTCAAGAAGGTATGGGCCGAGCAATATCGCGGCATCGTCGAGTTCCGCCCGCAGCACAAGCTCACCGCTGTCGATGCCCGCACGAACACACTGAAGTTCGAGGTGCAGGACGACGTGAAAGCCGCCGTGCTCAATGTGGTCCCGCCTCAGCGCGCCGGCCTGATCGCCGTGCAGGCGGGGCTGGCGAACCAGGCCAATAACAACTGGGTCGGCGTGAATTACCAGACCTTCGAGTCCACCGCGGCCAAAGACGTGTTTGTGATCGGCGATTCCATCCAGATCGCGCCGGCCATGCCCAAGAGCGGTCACATGGCCAACAGCCATGCCAAGGTGGCGGCGGCCGCCATCGTCGCGCAGCTCGCAGGCTGGCAACCCAATCCGCGTCCGATGCTCACCAACACCTGCTACAGCTTCGTGGATGACCGCAACGTGGTGCATGTGGCCAGCGTGCACGAATACATCGACAACACCTTCAAGACAGTGGCCGGGTCCGGCGGTTTGAGTCCTGCGCCTTCGGAGCTCGAAGGCACCCATGCAATGAGCTGGGCACGCAACATCTGGGCAGACTCGCTGACCTGACGGCTGGCTGTGCCGCCCGGGGCTGACACAATGGGCCCATGACAGGTCAGGCACTTCCACTCTGGCGGCAGCTTCAGGCTGCCGCTTCTGTTTTGCAGTCGGTGCGCGAGGGCGTTTCTGCGACCGCCGCGCTCACGCGTATCGATGGCGCGGTGCGAGCTGCTGCCCAGGCGCTGGCGTTCCAGACATTGCGCAACCTCGGTCGCGCGGAGGCCCTGCGGGTGTTGCTCGCTAAGCGCCCGCCTCCCCCCCAGGCCGACGCGCTGCTATGCGTGGCGCTTGCGCTCTGCTGGCGGGATCAGGATGCGCCCTATGAGCCCTTTACGCTGGTGGATCAGGCCGTCGAAGCCGCCAAGCTCAACAGTGCCACGCGTGCCCAATCCAACTTCATCAATGCGTGCCTGCGGCGGTTTTTGCGTGAACGCGAAGCGCTGGTTGCAGCCACCGATCGCCAGCCGGTCGCTTTCTGGAATCATCCCCAATGGTGGATCAAGCGCCTGAAAAACGACCACCCCAGGCACTGGCAACAGATCCTGGAAGCAAACAACACGCAGCCACCGATGACCCTGCGTGTGAACCTGAGGCGCAGCACGCAGCAAAGCTATCTTGCGGGTGCAGCAGAGGCAGGGGTTGCGGCAGCGCCGGTGGGCACGCAGGGCGTGATCCTGGAGCGGCCTCGCCCGGTGACTGAGGTGCCCGGATTCGTCCAGGGTCATGTTTCCGTCCAGGACGCCGCGGCGCAGCTCGCCGCGCCCCTGCTGATGACCGGGCTGCAGGCGTTCGATGGCAACGCGCTGCGCGTGCTCGACGCATGCGCCGCCCCCGGAGGCAAAACCGCCCATCTGCTTGAAATTACCGATGCCCATGTCGTGGCGATCGATATCGACGCCGAGCGCTGCAAGCGCATCCACGAAACGCTGGAACGGCTGGGCCTGCAGGCCGAGGTGGTCGTTGCCGATGCGGCAGACCCGGCCAGGTGGTGGGACAAAAAACCCTTTGACGCCATCCTGCTGGACGCACCCTGCACCGCCTCTGGCATCGTCCGGCGGCATCCCGACATACGCTGGCTGCGCCGGGAAACCGATATCGCCCAGCTGGCGGCGTTGCAGGCACGGCTTTTGGCCGTCATGTGGCCCCTGCTGGCCCCCGGCGGACGGCTTTTGTACTGCACTTGCTCGGTATTCCGGGCCGAGGGCGAGGCGCAGGTTCAAACGTTTCTTGCGCACCACAAAGACAGTGTTTTGCGCCCTGGCCCCGGGCATTTACTGCCCCAAAGCGGGGAAAAGACCAATGGCGTCCCGGACAATCTGGCAGGTGATCACGACGGCTTCTATTACGCGCTGCTCGAGAAAAGCGCCTCGTTGGGCTCCCATCCAAGCCGCCCCTGAACGCGCCCTCGCAAGCGCCTTTGCATGCATACTTCATCGCGTCTTTCAAGGCGTGGTTGTCGGGTGGCTGCTCGCGTTCGCCCTGCTGATTCCGGCTGGCGCGCAGGCGCAGCCCTCGTCCGCCGAAATTTCACAGCTGCGCCTGGAGCGCACCGATGAAGGCATCCTGCTGTCGGCGGCCGTGAAGTTCGAGCTGCCCACCGTGATCGACGACGCGCTCGCCAAGGGCATCCCCATGTTCTTCGTGGCAGAGGCCATCGTGTTCAGGGACCGCTGGTACTGGTACGACAAGCAGGTCGCCTCGGTGGCCCGGCACATGCGGCTGTCTTACCAACCCCTGACCCGGCGCTGGCGGCTGGTCGTTTCACCCACGGCCATCGGCAATTCCGGCGGTGGGCTGGGTCAGACCTTCGATACGCGCGAAGACGCCATGGCGGCCATCCAGCGCATCTCGCAGTGGAAGGTCGCCGATCCGGGCGAACTCGATACCGATGTGCGGTACAACGTTGATTTCCGCTTCCGGCTCGACATCTCCCAGTTGCCGCGGCCCTTCCAGATCGGCGCGGTGGGTCAGGCGGACTGGAACCTGAACGTCACGCGCAACCAGCGCCTGTCGATCGAAAGCGCCAGGTGACGCAAGACCCCGCCGCCGCCCCGGCGCAACAGTCGCTGCGGTCATCCAAGGCCTTCCGATGGGCGGTTGGCGTTTCAGTCGCCGTGATCGTGGCCATTGGCATCGTGCTGATGTTCCTGCTGACCCAGGCGACCAACAACCGCGAACTGTACGAGCAGAACTACAGCCGGCTGTTCGCCATCAACGTGGTGGTCGCCAGCCTGCTGCTGCTGGTCATCATCTGGATCATCGTGCGGCTGGTGTCGCGGGTGCGGCGCGGCAGGTTCGGCAGCCGCCTGCTGGTCAAGCTCGCGGCCATCTTTGCGCTCACCGGATTCCTGCCAGGACTGCTGATCTATGTGGTGTCGTATCAGTTCGTCTCGCGCTCCATCGAAAGCTGGTTCGACGTGAAGGTCGAAGGCGCGCTCGACGCGGGCCTGAGCCTGGGTCGCGCATCGCTCGACGCGCTCGCCAACGACCTGGCCGCCAAGGCACGCGCTGCGGCAACCCAGCTGGCCGAAACGTCCGACACCTCGGCCCCGCTGGCCATCGAGCGCCTGCGCGAGCAATTGCAGGCCAACGACGTGATGCTCTGGAGCGGCAACGGCACGCTGATCGCCAGTGCGGGACAGTCGCGCTTCCAGCTGAACCCCGATCGGCCCAGCAGCCAGCAGATCCGGAACGTGCGCGCACAACGATCGCTGGCCGTGATCGAAGGCCTGGACGAACCCGGGCCAGCGGCTGCATCGACTGCGCGCGTCAAGGCGCTGGCCTCGGTCTCTCAACCCAGCAACGCGGTGCTGTCCGAGCCGCGCATCCTGCAGATCACGCAATCCTTGCCGCCCTCGCTGGTGGCCAACGCCATTGCGGTACAGGAAGCCAATCGCGAATACCAGGAGCGGGCCCTGGCGCGAGACGGCCTGCGGCGCATGTACATCGGAACGCTCACCCTGAGCCTGTTCCTGGCGGTGCTGGGCGCCGTGCTCCTCGCCGTGATCCTGGGCAATCAGCTGGCGCGGCCGCTGCTGCTGCTCGCCGCAGGCGTGCGCGAAGTCGCGGCCGGAGATCTTTCGCCCAAGCCGGCCCTGCAGGGCAAGGATGAACTCGGCGGCCTCACGCGATCGTTTGCCGAAATGACGCAGCAGCTGGCCGACGCGCGCGAAGCCGTGGACAAGAGCATGGGGCAGGTCAGTGCTGCGCGCGCCAACCTGCAAACCATCCTGGACAACCTTACCGCCGGCGTGATCGTGATGGACGAGAAGGGCCAGATCCTGTCGTCCAACCCGGGCGCAACCCGCATCCTGCGCGTGCCGCTGGCCGCCTATGAGGGAATGCCGCTGGCCTCGGTCGATGGGCTGGCCGCGTTCGGCGCGGCAGTGCAACAGCAGTTCGACGACTACATGAGCGAGCGGCGCCAACACGGCCTGGATCACTGGCAGCAATCGTTCGAACTCAATGCGGCGCAGCTGGGAACGCAGCAGACCGGCCTGACCCTGGTGGCGCGCGGCGCCGAGATGCCATCGGACACGCCGGGGCGGTCGTCGCGACTGCTGGTGTTCGATGACATCTCCGAGATCGTGTCGGCGCAACGCGCGCAGGCCTGGGGCGAGGTTGCGCGCCGGCTCGCGCATGAAATCAAGAACCCGCTCACGCCCATCCAGCTATCAGCCGAGCGGCTCGAAATGAAGCTGGCCGGCAAGCTGCAGCCACCGGAAGCCGCCATCCTGGCGAAGTCGGTGCTCACCATCGTGGATCAGGTCGATGCGATGAAGCGGCTGGTCAACGAGTTCCGCGACTACGCGCGATTGCCGGCGGCCGAACTCAAACCGGTTGACCTGAACGCGCTGGTGGCGGACGTGCTGCAGCTTTATGCGCGCGAGGGTGGCGAGCGCGGCGATGTGTCTGCGCACGTGCCGGTGAAGATGGAACTCGATCCGGCGTGCAAACCTGTTCTGGGCGACGCGCAGCAGCTGCGCCAGGTCATCCACAACCTGCTGCAAAACGCGCAGGATGCGACCGAAGGCTGCCCCGTGCGCGAAGTGACCGTGAAGACGCAGTGCAACGACGCATCACGCCGGGTGCGTTTGATCGTGCAGGACACGGGTGCGGGCTTCCCCGAGCACATCCTCAAGCGCGCCTTCGAGCCGTACGTGACAACCAAGGCCAAGGGCACCGGCCTGGGACTCGCCGTCGTGAAAAAAATTGCGGATGAGCATGGCGCCCGCATCGACTTGAAGAACAGGGTCGAAGACGACGTGGTTCAAGGGGCGCAAGTGTCGTTATCATTCGCAGTTGCGGCCTAGCAACACTCGTGGCCGCCAAGCATTACGCACAAGGCCGCACGGCCAACTGAGGCAGCACAAAGAACATGGCAAACATCCTGGTGGTCGATGACGAACTCGGCAT
>JAZKFD010000016.1:10604-11566 GCA_040386635.1 Pseudomonadota bacterium | reverse complement strand
TGATCTTGTTCTTGACCACGCCGAACATGTGGCACATCTTTTCTTCGGTGTCGGCAATCAGCTCGAAGGGCAATTCGAGCTTGGTCTTGAATTCGTCATGCGACTTCATGTTGTCGCGCGAGACGCCGAAGACTTCGGCGCCGGCCTTCACAAAATCCTTGTACTTGTCACGGAACTGCATCGCCTCGGTCGTGCAGCCGGGAGTGTTGTCCTTCGGGTAGAAGTACAGCACCAGAACATTGCCGTTGTGCGACGTATTGGTGACTTTGATGCCGCCCGTGGCGTTAGCTTCGAATTCGGGGATGAGTTTGTTGACAACGATCGCCATGGAATGTGTTTCTCGTGTGACAGGGGTTGCTCGTTGCTGACTGCATAAGGATTAGCGTGCCCTTATGGGGATGCGGACATCCCGTTGCAACCTGCAATTTTACCCTGAAACCGGATTGCGCCTGCGAGGCAAGGCTATTCAAGCAGCAGCGCGACCGCGACGCTGCGACCCTCCTGCGCCAGGATGTTGTAGGTGCGGCAGGCCGCGGCGGTATCCATGGTTTCAACGCCCACGCGCCTGGCGATCAGCGAGGCGAGCCAGGAAGGCTTGGGAAAACGAATGCGCGACCCGCTGCCGAAGATCACCACTTCGGCGCTTACCTCGGCAATACGGGCAAAGTGATCGGGTCCGAGGTCTTCAAAAGAAGCTGCATGCCAGTCGATGCGTTCACCAGCGGAGGTGATGATGACGCTCGTGGTGATTTTGTCGGCTCCCACGCCGACCCAGCCAGGGCCATAGCCTGTGATGGTCTGGACATCGGACTGATCGGGTTGCAGCTTCATGGCTCGTTGGTATTGTTGCGCTGCAGTAAATGCCCGCGGAACTGTGGTCAAATTATATGTTTGCGCACGCTCGAAAACGCTCTGGAGGGGCTTTGAAAACGGTCCAGAAATCAGCCAAGCTCGCCAACGTC
>JAZKFD010000016.1:0-10594 GCA_040386635.1 Pseudomonadota bacterium | reverse complement strand
GATGGAAGAAGAGGGCCACAAGATCATTCGCCTGAACATCGGCAACCTTGCCGTCTTCGGGTTCGACGCGCCCGAAGAGATTCAGCAGGACATGGCGCGCAATCTCAACAGCGCCTCGGCCTACTCGGACAGCAAGGGTATTTTTGCCGCCCGCAAGGCGGTGATGCACGAGACGCAAAAGCAGGGCATCAAGGGCGTGACGCTGGAGGATGTTTACCTGGGCAATGGTGCCAGCGAGCTCATCGCCATGGCTACCAACGCGCTGCTCAACGATGGCGACGAACTGTTGCTGCCGGCGCCGGATTACCCGCTCTGGACAGCTGCGGCCAGCCTTTCGGGCGGCAAGCCGGTTCATTACCTGTGCGATGAAGACAACGGCTGGATGCCCAATCTTGACGACATCCGCCGCAAGATCTCCCCGGCGACCAAGGGCATCGTCGTCATCAACCCGAACAATCCAACAGGTGCGCTGTACTCAGACGAGCTGCTCATGGGAATCGTTGCGATCGCCCGTGAGCATGGCCTGGTGATCCTGGCCGACGAGGTGTACGACAAGGTCTTGTACGACGGCGCCAGGCACACGGCGATCGGCAGCCTCTCAGACGACGTTCTCACGCTGACTTTCAACTCGCTTTCCAAGAGCTACCGCTCATGCGGCTACCGTGCTGGCTGGATGGTGGTGTCAGGCGACAAGAAATCTGCGTCCGACTACATCGAGGGCCTCACCATGCTCTCGAACATGCGGCTTTGCGCCAATGTGCCAGGCCAATATGCAATCCAGACGGCGCTGGGCGGCTACCAGAGCATCAATGAACTGGTGGCCGAGGGTGGACGCCTGCGGCGCCAGCGCGATCTCGCGTACGAGCTCATTACCGCCATCCCGGGGGTGACCTGCGTGAAGCCGACGGCGGCCCTCTACATGTTTCCCAGGCTCGATCCCAAGGTCTATCCGATCGCCGATGACCGCCAGTTCTTCCTGCAGCTGCTCGAAGAAACGCGAGTCATGCTGGTGCAGGGAACGGGCTTTAACTGGGCGACACCCGATCACTTCCGCATCGTCTTTCTCCCCCATGAAGATGACCTTCGCGAGGCCGTGCGCCGCATCGCGAAATTTCTCGAGAGCTACAGGAAACAAACCACAACATGAACCCCCACGCTCCGCACTTCGTGTCCTCGCTGCCCCCCGAGGGGGCGTTTGCCTTCCTAGAGGCGGCTCGTCGGGAGTCAAAATGAAACCGATCCAAGTCGGCCTGATGGGCATTGGCACCGTGGGCAGCGGCGTTTACAACGTGCTGCGCCGCAATCAGCAGGAAATCATGCGCCGGGCCGGGCGTGGTATCGACATCACGATGGTCGCCGATCTCGATACTGCCCGTGCCGAAGCCACTGTCGGGTCGACCGCAAAGGTCGTCAGCGACGCGCGCGCCATCATCGCGAACCCCGACATCGATATCGTGGTCGAGCTGATCGGCGGCTATGGCATCGCCCGCCAGCTGATGATGGAAGCCATCGAGGCAGGCAAGCACGTGGTAACGGCCAACAAGGCCCTGCTGGCCGTGCATGGCACCGAGATTTTCGCGGCGGCACACCGGCGCGGCGTGATGGTGGCTTTCGAGGCGGCAGTCGCCGGCGGCATTCCCATCATCAAGGCACTGCGCGAAGGCCTGACGGCCAACAGCATCGAGTGGATCGCGGGCATCATCAACGGCACCACCAATTTCATCCTGTCCGAGATGCGCGACAAGGGCATCGATTTCGATGTTGCGCTGAAAGACGCGCAGCGCCTGGGGTATGCAGAAGCTGACCCGACCTTCGACATCGAAGGCGTGGACGCCGCGCACAAGGCGACCATCATGTCGGCCATCGCCTTTGGCATCCCGGTGCAGTTCGACAAAGCCTATGTCGAGGGCATCACCCGGCTCAGCGCCCAGGACATCCGTTATGCCGAACAACTCGGCTACCGGATCAAGCTGCTGGGCATTACCAAGCGCACGGACAAGGGTATCGAGCTGCGCGTTCACCCGGCGCTGGTGCCTTCCAGGCGACTGATTGCCAATGTCGAAGGCGCAATGAATGCTGTTCTCGTGCAGGCCGATGCGGTCGGCACGACGCTTTATTACGGCAAGGGCGCGGGCAGTGAGCCGACGGCCAGCGCCGTGATTGCCGACCTGGTTGACATCACTCGGCTGCACACGGCCGATGCTGCGCATCGCGTGCCTCACCTGGCCTTCCAGCCCGACTCGATGAGCGATGCGACGGTGCTTGCGATGAGCGAGGTCGTGACGAGCTATTACCTGCGCCTGCAGGTGGCCGACCAGGCGGGCGTGCTGGCCAAGGTCACCGGATTGCTGGCGGCCGCCGGCATCAGTATCGATGCGATGTTGCAGCGTCCCGCCGAGGTCGCCCAGGACAGCGAGTCGGCGCAGGGCATCGGGCAAACCGACCTGATCATCCTGACGCACAGCGTGCGTGAAGGCACGATGAACGATGTGCTGGCGCAGATGCAGGCCCTGCCCACGGTGCTTGCGCCCATCATCCGTATCCGCAAGGAAGACCTCGCTTAATGCAGTATCTATCCACGCGCGGTCATCCGGACCGCAGGCGCTTTTGCGAGATCCTGCTGGAGGGCCTTGCGCCCGACGGCGGGCTTTACCTGCCAGAGCGCTATCCGCAAATTGACGCGGCGACGCTCCAGAAGTGGCGCGGCCTGAAGTACCACGAACTCGCGTTCGAAATCCTGTCGCTTTATATCGACGACATTCCTGCCGACGATCTGCGCGCCATCTGCCGCAAAACCTACACTGCCGAGGTTTTTGGCACGCAGCAGATCGTCCCGCTGAAGAAGCTCGGGACCGGGTCATCTGATCAAACAGCGCTCTATCTGGAGGCGCTATCCAACGGCCCCACGCTCGCCTTCAAGGACATGGCCATGCAGCTGCTGGGCAACCTGTTCGAATACGAACTGGCGCGCCGCGGCGAAGAGCTGAACATCCTCGGCGCGACTTCCGGTGACACCGGCAGCGCGGCTGAATATGCGATGAAGGGCAAGAAGGGCGTGCGCGTCTTCATGACCTCGCCCAATGGCCGCATGAGCCCCTTCCAGCAGGCGCAGATGTTCAGCCTGCAGGATGCCAACATCTACAACCTGGCCATCGAGGGCGTCTTCGATGATTGCCAGGACATCGTCAAGGCGGTCTCGAACGACCTGGCCTTCAAGCGCAAGTACCGCATCGGCACGGTGAACTCGATCAACTGGGCGCGTCTGGTCGCCCAGGTGGTCTATTACTTTGCCGGCTATTTCCAGGCGACCACGGGCGACGAAAAAGTCAGCTTCACGGTTCCATCGGGCAACTTCGGCAATATCTGCGCGGGCCATGTGGCGCGGATGATGGGTTTGCCGATCCACACGCTGGTGCTTGCCACCAACGAAAACAATGTTCTGGATGAATTCTTTCGCACTGGCGTCTACCGCGTGCGAACCGCCGCCGACACGCACGAGACATCGAGTCCTTCGATGGACATCAGCAAGGCGAGCAATTTCGAGCGGTTTGTCTTCGACTTGGTGGGTCGTGATGGTGCGCGGGTGAAATCGCTCTTCGGTGAGCAGCTCGCCGCCAGCGGCCGGTTCGACCTGAGCGCAGACCCCGCATTCAGGCAACTGCGCGAACGCTATGGTTTCGTGAGCGGCACCAGCACCCACGCGGACCGGCTGAGCACGATTCGCAGTACGTATGAAAGCTCGAAAATCATCATCGACACTCACACGGCAGATGGTGTCAAGGTCGCCCGTGAAAACCTGGTGCCGGGCGTTCCGATGATCGTGCTGGAGACGGCGCTGCCCATCAAGTTCGCTGCCACCATTGTCGAGGCGCTCGGGCTTGAGCCTGATCGGCCTGCGGCCATGATCGGCATCGAAGACTTGCCGCGCCGGGTGACCGTTCTTGCCGCCGACGTACAACAGGTCAAGGGTTTCATTGCAACCCACTGCGCATGAAGGTCGTAGGCTTTGCGGGTTACTCAGGTTCTGGCAAGACCACCCTTGTCGAGGCGATCATTCCCGCGCTCAAATTGCGCGGCCTGCGTGTTTCGGTCATCAAGCATGCGCATCACAAGTTCGACATCGACCATCCCGGCAAGGACACCTTCCGGCATCGTGAGGCGGGCGCCTTCGAGGTGGTGGTTGCATCCAGCAAGCGACTGGCGCTGATACGCGAGTTCGAGCAGCCGGCGGAACTCACCGTCCACCACCTCATCTCCGAGCTTTATGACGGCGTCGATTGGGTGCTGGTCGAAGGCTTCAAGCACAGCAACCTCCTGAAGGTCGAGATCTGGCGCGCGGGCGCTGTGAATCCTGCGCGTTACC
The DNA here is from genome assembly GCA_040386635.1 of Pseudomonadota bacterium. Taxonomy (GTDB): domain Bacteria; phylum Pseudomonadota; class Gammaproteobacteria; order Burkholderiales; family Burkholderiaceae_C; genus Ramlibacter. Next base: position 6,231 of record JAZKFD010000016.1, on the reverse strand, counting down.
CCGACGACGATTTCATTGCGGCCATTGCGACCGACACGCCCGAACAACTGCCCGAGGCAACCCTGAGACCGGTGCTGGATCTGAACGATCCCGATTCGGTGGCCCAGTGGCTCGTTGACAATGGGGATCGCTTCGAATACGACCCGGAGAACTACGGATGAATGGCACACGACCCGCCCTGAGGCCGCTCGATGATGCGCTGGCTGAATTGCTGGGTTATGCCCGTCAGCTGGAAGGCCAGGAGACGGTCTCCACCTTCGATGCCGATTCGCGCGTGCTGGCCCGCGACCTGGTGTCCGCGCTGCAAGTGCCGCCGCAGGACAACAGTGCCATGGATGGCTACGCCGTCCGGCTGGCGGAAATCGCGGACGAAGGTGTCGTGCTTCCGGTGAGTCAGCGCATTGCTGCCGGCAATGCCGCGCTGCCACTCGTGCCGGGGTCGGCCGCCCGCATTTTCACTGGCGCGCCGGTGCCGCCGGGTGCCGATGCGATCGTCATGCAGGAAGACACGCAAGCGGCAGGCGACCATGAGGTGCGCATCATGCGGGTGCCGGCGGCTGGTCAATGGATTCGCCGCAGCGGCGAGGACGTGACGCGCGGCGCGGTCGTGCTGTCGGCGGGAGAGCGTTTGTCTGCTGCATCACTGGGATTGGCAGCCGGTATCGGCATGCACGAGTTGCCGGTGTCGCGCCGGCCACGCGTGGCGCTTTTTTCCACCGGTGATGAACTCGTCATGCCCGGAACCATTGCGCCCGAGGCGATGAAGCCGGGCACCATCTACAACTCGAACCGTTTTTTTCTCAGTGCGCTCCTGCGCAGGTTGGGGTGCGAACTGACCGACATGGGCATCGTCCCCGACCGGCGCGAGGCCACGATTGCAGCATTGCAGGAAGCGTCGCATGCGCATGACCTGATTCTCACCAGCGGCGGCGTCTCCGTCGGCGAAGAAGACCACATCAAGCCTGCTGTCGAGGCGCTTGGCACGCTTGACCTCTGGCAGATTGCGATCAAGCCCGGAAAGCCCTTTGCCTACGGCCAGATCGGGGCCGCGCATTTCATGGGCTTGCCCGGAAACCCGGTTTCCAGCTTTGTGACGTTCGTTTTGCTGGTGCGTCCGTTCCTGCTCAAGCTGCAAGGGGCGACTCAGACTGCGCCGCGTCCGGTGATGGTTCCTGCGCACTTCAACTGGCCGCGTGCCGACCGGCGCCGCGAGTTCCTTCGGACACGCCGCAATGACGCGGGTGGGCTGGATCTGTTTCCCAATCAAAGCTCGGGGGTTCTGACTTCTGTTGCCTGGGGCGATGGCCTGGTTGATGTTGCACCCGGGCGCACCATCGCCCCTGGTGATCCGGTTGCCTTCCTGCCGTTTTCGGACCTGCTGGCATGAAGCTCACTGTGCGCTACTTCGCCTCGATCCGCGAGGCCCTGGGCAAAGGCAGCGAGCTCGTTGAGACCGATGCCCAGAACGTCGATGCCCTGCGTGAGGTGCTGATCGCGCGCGGCGATGCCTATGCTCAAAGCCTGGGGCACGGCAAGGCGGTGCGCGTGGCACTGGACAAGGTCATGGCAGGCGGGGCCGCAGCCTTGTATGAGGGCTGCGAAGTTGCTTTCTTCCCGCCGGTTACCGGAGGCTGACCGTGACCCCGCGCGTTTTCATCCAGACGGACGATTTCAATCTCGCCAATGAGGTTGCGGTGCTGCGCGCGGGCGACAAACGCGTTGGTGCGGTCTGTAGCTTCATCGGCACGGTTCGGGATCGCAATGACGGCGACAGCGTCAGCTCGATGGAACTGGAGCATTACCCCGGAATGACCGAGCAGGCGATCGAAACCATGATCGATGAGGCGCATCGGCGCTTCAGTATCTTCGGCGCCCGCGTGATTCACCGGGTCGGCCTGCTCGCTCCGCTGGACCAGATCGTACTGGTGGCCGTGACATCCGCCCACCGCGGTGAAAGCTTCCGGGCGTGCGAATTCCTGATGGATTACCTCAAGACGCAGGCGCCGTTCTGGAAGAAAGAGCAGACCCCCGGCGGCGCACGCTGGGTGGATGCCCGGGTCGCGGACGATGCGGCGCTGGCCCGCTGGGGCATCGCCGGCACCAACACCGACGTTTGATCGGAGGTTGAGCTGCGCGCTGCCAGGACGAATGGCGGCGAACGATGGCGATGGGCCTCTTATTGCCGCCCCGGTGGCACGAATGCCGCACGTGCATCGCTTTCGAGCTCGCCATTGAGCAGTTGTAGCAGCTCGATCAGCTGCTCCTGCTGGGCCCTGTTCAAGGGCGCCACCAGCCGCTTGTAGGCTTTTTCGGCGGGCTTTTGGGCCTTGGCAAGCATTTCCTGACCGGCCGGTGACAAGGCGACGGACACATTTCGGCGGTTGTCGGGAGCGGGCGCGCGTTCGACGAACCCGCGTGCTTCCAGTCCGCGCAGGACACGCAGAACGGTCACCTTGTCGAACCCCAGCGCGCGGGCCAGACTTGATTGGCCCAGTCCCGGATGTGAGTTCAGGACGGTGAGAACACCGAATTGCGCGGGGGTCAGGCCCAGTTCGCGACATTCGTCCTCAAATACCGCAGCCGAGATCTGGTGTGCTCGCCGAAGCAGGAATCCCGGGCGGGTGTACAGGCGCGAGAGCGTGGCGTTGGGTTTGGTTGAACTGGACAAAATGGTGCGGATTCAGGAAGCAGTCATGTCCTGCTGCAACTCAGCCGGACATGGTTAGCATACAAACCCCGCGCGGAAAGGCAATGCCTTTCGGGACAGGGACGCTAATTGAGGTAGCGCGGCTTGCGCGGGGACTGCTCGTCGTCTGCCGCTGCGGTTTCCTGGGCCGAAACCGGGTTGGCAAAGGGCTCACGCCATTGCGACCGGGCCAGCGCCTGCTCGAGCAGGTGCATCAAACCCTGCATCAGCTTGGGTTCCATCTCCATCTGGAAACTGCGTGGGGTCTGCACATTGGGGGTGCGCTCGTTGAAACTCAGCCGCAGGCGCCCGTTGGGCAGCGGCGAGGCCTCGACGTCGGTCACGAGCAGGGGTTCCTCGCCCAGCGGGAGCTGCGCCTGCTGTTCCTTGTAGGGCGTGTCGAAGTCCGCATCTTTGAGGAATTCCTCCTTGCGGAAATCCGTGAGCATTTGCTTGAGGCCTTCGTCCGCTGTCTCCAGCGAGGTGCCGGCAGCTTCGAGCTTGAGCAGGTGAGTCGTCAAAAGCTTGCTCAGGAGCGGCCAGAGCCCCAGCATGAGCCGCCGGGTCAGCCACAGGCGCATTTCCTCTGACGCGTCGGTATTGATGCGCGCGAGGATTCGGTCCTGCTCGGCGAGATAGGTGACCGAGAGCTGATGAATCTTCATGTTGTTTGATTCTAGTCAGCCCGACGTCACGCCGGAAGCCGGCCCACCCTTGAAAACGCCATGGCCGGACCTAAGCTGATGGTCAGGAGAACAATCCCATGCGACTCGACAAACTCACGACCAAACTGCAGGAAGCCCTGGGCGAGGCGCAAACGCTCGCGCTGGGCAACGACCATGCCTACATCGAACCCGCGCACCTCCTGGTGGCGATGCTGCGCCAGGAGGACGGGCCTCGCTCCCTGTTGCAGCGCGCGGGGGTCAACGTGCAGGGGCTGCTCGCCTCGGCCGAAGCGGCCATGCACAAGCTGCCCAAGGTGCAGGGCCACGAGCAGGTGCAGGCCGGCCGTGACCTGGTGTCGCTGCTGCAGGGCGCCGAGAAGGAATCCATCAAACGCGGCGACCAGTACATCGCAGGTGAAGTGGTACTGCTGGCGCTCGCGGATACCAAGCAGGACATCGGCCGCATCGCACGCGACCACGGGCTGACCCGCAAGTCGCTCGAAACGGCGGTGGACACCGTGCGGGGCGGCCAGAGCGTGGACAACCCGGAAGCCGAAGGCCAGCGCGAAGCTCTCAAGAAATACACCATGGACCTCACTGAGCGCGCCCGCATGGGCAAGCTCGACCCGGTGATCGGTCGTGATGATGAGATCCGCCGCGCAATCCAGGTGCTGCAGCGCCGAACCAAGAACAACCCCGTCCTGATTGGCGAGCCGGGTGTCGGAAAGACCGCCATCGTCGAAGGACTGGCCCAGCGCATCATTGCGGGCGAGGTTCCGGAGTCGCTCAAGAACAAGCGCGTGCTCTCGCTGGACATGGCGGCCTTGCTGGCCGGTGCGAAATTTCGCGGCGAGTTTGAAGAGCGCCTGAAGAGCGTACTCAACGAGCTGGCCAAGGATGAAGGCCAGACTATTGTTTTCATCGACGAGCTTCACACCATGGTGGGCGCAGGCAAGGCCGAAGGGGCCATGGATGCGGGCAACATGCTCAAGCCGGCGCTTGCCCGCGGCGAGCTGCATTGCGTGGGTGCCACCACGCTGGCCGAGTACCGCAAATACATCGAAAAAGACGCCGCCCTGGAGCGCCGCTTCCAGAAGATCCTGGTGGGTGAGCCGACCGTGGAGGCCACCATCGCCATCCTGCGCGGCCTGCAGGAAAAATACGAAGTGCACCACGGCGTGGAAATCACCGACCCGGCGATCGTCGCTGCGGCGGAGCTTTCGCACCGCTATATCACCGACCGTTTCCTGCCCGACAAGGCGATCGACCTGATCGACGAGGCGGCTTCCAAGATCAAGATCGAACTCGATTCCAAGCCCGAGGTCATGGACAAGCTCGACCGGCGGCTGATCCAATTGCAGATCGAGCGGGAGGCCGTCAAGCGAGAGAAGGACGATGCGTCCAAAAAACGGCTGGGGCTCATCAAGGACGAGATCGAGCGCCTGCAAAAGGAAATCGCCGATCTCGATGAGATCTGGAAGGCCGAGAAAGCCACCGCGCAGGGCTCGGCCCAGGTGAAGGAAGAGATCGAGCAGCTGCGCCGCGAGATCGAAGAGCACACGCGAAAGGGCGATTTCAACAAGGTCGCCGAGTTGCAGTATGGCCGCTTGCCCGAACTCGACGCGAAGCTGAAAGCGGCGCAGGCGGCCGAAGCCGGCAAGGCGAAAAGCGCGAAAGACGGTGGCCGTCCGCAGCTGCTGCGCACGATGGTGGGCGCCGAGGAGATTGCCGAGGTCGTGGCGCGGGCCACCGGAATCCCGGTCTCCAAGCTGATGCAGGGCGAGCGCGAGAAGCTGCTCAAGATGGAAGAGCGGCTGCACCAGCGCGTGATCGGACAGGACGAGGCGATCAGCGCGGTGGCTAACGCCATCCGGCGTTCACGCTCGGGCCTCTCGGACCCCAACCGGCCGACGGGTTCGTTCCTGTTCCTGGGCCCCACCGGCGTGGGCAAGACCGAGTTGAGCAAGGCGCTCGCGAATTTCCTGTTCGACAGCGAAGAGCACATGATCCGCATCGACATGAGCGAGTTCATGGAAAAGCACTCGGTCGCGCGCCTGATCGGTGCGCCGCCCGGCTACGTGGGATACGAAGAGGGCGGCTACTTGACCGAGGCGGTTCGCCGCAAGCCCTACAGCGTGATCCTGCTCGATGAAGTCGAGAAGGCGCATCCGGACGTGTTCAATGTGCTCTTGCAGGTGCTCGACGATGGCCGCCTGACCGATGGCCAGGGGCGCACCGTGGACTTCAAGAACACCGTGATCGTGATGACGAGCAATATCGGCTCGCACATGATCCAGGCGATGGTCGGCAAATCTTACGAAGAGGTGAAAGACGCAGTCTGGGACGAGCTCAAGAACCATTTCCGCCCCGAGTTCCTCAACCGCATCGACGAGACGGTGGTCTTCCACGGGCTCGACGCCAAGCACATCGCCAAAATCGCCGGCATCCAGCTCAAGACGCTGGAGCAGCGGATGGCCAAGATGGACCTGTACCTGGAGGTATCGCCGGCGGCGCTCGAAGAACTCGCCAAGGTCGGGTTCGATCCGGTGTTCGGCGCGCGGCCGCTCAAGCGTGCGATTCAGCAGCGCATCGAGAATCCGTTGTCCAAACTGATTCTGGAAGGGCGCTTCCCGCCCAAGAGCACGATTCCGGTCGAGGTCGATCCGGTGCGGGAACCGGGTGTGTTCAAGTTCGGCAACGCCGCGCCTGCGCCGAGCGAAGAGGCGACGGCGTCAGCTTGACCGTCACTCGCGCTCAGACAGAGGGAAAGCAGGGTCAGAACACGACCACCGACCGGATCGACTCACCCGACTTCATCAGGTCAAACCCCTTGTTGATGTCTTCCAGCTTCAGGGTGTGCGTGATGAGGTCGTCGATGTT
>JAZKFD010000015.1:0-4819 GCA_040386635.1 Pseudomonadota bacterium | reverse complement strand
GCGACAGCAACAAGGACGGCGGCATCTTCACCAGCAACTGGGAGCTGTACAAGGCAGAGATCGCGTTGGTGGCGCTCTTTGACGAGTTGGCCAACAGCCACAACATCCAGCTGCGGATGTTCCATGGCCGCGGCGGCACTGTCGGCCGGGGGGGCGGGCCGAGCTACCAGGCGATCCTGGCCCAGCCGCCGGGCACCGTGCGCGGACAGATCCGCCTGACCGAGCAGGGCGAAGTGATCGGCTCCAAATACGCCAACCCGGAGATCGGCAGGCGCAATCTCGAGACCCTGGTCGCAGCGACGCTCGAAGCGACCCTGCTGCAACCCACCAAGCCCGCACCGCGCGCATTCCTTGCCGCGGCTGAAGACCTGTCGGCTGCCAGCATGGCGGCCTATCGCGCCCTCGTCTATGAAACGCCGGGCTTCACCGACTACTTCTTCGCATCCACACCGATACGCGAAATCTCGGAGTTGAACATCGGCTCGCGGCCAGCCTCGCGCAAGGCGCTGGTGCGCATCGAAGATCTGCGTGCGGTGCCCTGGAGTTTCAGCTGGGGTCAGTGCCGCCTGACGCTGCCTGGCTGGTACGGATTCGGCAGCGCGGTGCAGGCATTTCTTGAACCCGCGCCGCAAGAGCGGCTCGCGTTGCTGCAGAAAATGTACCGGACGTGGCCGTTCCTGAAGGCCTTGCTGTCCAACATGGACATGGTGCTTGCCAAGAGCGATCTGGCGCTTGCATCACGCTATGCCGGCCTGGTGACGGACGCGCGGCTGCGCAAGCGCATCTTCTCGATGATTGAAGCGGAGTGGCATCTCACCGTCTCGGCATTGCAGCAGGTCACCGGCGAGCGCAACCGGCTGGCGACGAATCCCGCCTTGCAGCGATCGATCAGGCATCGCTTTCCGTACATCGACCCGCTGCACCATCTGCAGGTCGAACTGGTTCGCCGTCACCGGCTGGACGAGCTGGACGAGCGCGCCAAGGTGGGCATCCACCTGTCGATCAACGGCATTGCAGCGGCGCTTCGCAACACGGGATAGGCAACCCCTGTTTGCTGGTCAGGTCCCCAGCAACTCTCCAACCGGCTTGAGATCATCGACCCGGTCACACACGGCCTTGATCACCATCATGATCGGGATACCCAGCAACAGGCCCCACACGCCCCACAACCATCCCCAGGCCAGGACGCCGATGAACACCGCGACCGGGTTCATCTTGCTCGCCTTGCTGGTCACCCACGGCACGATGAGATAGCCCTCGATCGTGTTGATGAAAAGCGATGCGCCCGCCACTGCGAATGCCATGTTGACGGAGCCGAACTGCACGAATGCAACCAGCGCCGCTCCGCCTGTCACCACCAGTGAGCCGATATAGGGAATCAGGTTCAGGACGCCCGCCGCGAATCCCCAGACCGCCGCATGTTTCAGGCCCAGCGCCCAGAACGCGAGTCCCGTTGTCACACCAACGACGAGGCTGGCGAGGACCTGTACGAGCAGGTAGCGCTGCATTTGCTGGGTGATCTCGTCAAGCGCCTGCACGGTGATTTTTTTGTTGGCCAGCGTGGGGCCTGTGATCTTTACCAGCTTGCGGCGGAACGTGTCGCCGGACATCAGCAGAAAGTAGGTCAGGAAGGTCACGACCACCACCTGCCCGATGAGGCTCGCCAAACCGAGTGTTCCATTCCACAGATGCTCGCGAATATCGAACCTCGGCTTTTCGACGACGACGCGGGTTGCGCCCCGGGGAGCCGCTGGTGCACCGCCGGCTTCAGCCGCGGCCTGCTCCAGCTGAGCGGCCGCCTTCTGCACGGTTCCGATGGTGTCTGTCCTGTCGCTGCGCGAGCGCATGGAATCGCGCAACTTGCGGGCTGCGTCGGGAAGGGACTGGACGAGCTCATTGGCGTCGTCGCTGAAGGCGTACATCGACGCCCCGGTGCCGCCCAGGATGCCAATGATCAACACTGCAGCGCTGACCGCACGCGGGATTCGAAGCTTGTGGAGCCAGTCCACAACCGGCGACAGGGCATAGCTGAACATCAACCCCACCATCACCGGTATAAAAAATGCCGCCGCCCACTTGAGGGTGGCCAGGACAGCCAGCACGGTGAGCACGACAAGCATCGTGCTTCGCACGTTCTGCGGAGCATGGAGCAGGACGTGTGAGGGATCCTCGGGGTCGTGAAGCAGCGGCCCCTGGGGCGACGCGGAAGGCGCCGAAGGAGTGAGAGTTGCAGGATTGATCGCGTCTGCCATGCTTGCCCTTGAAAAAATACTTCTGGTGCTAGGCCGCCAACGCCTCTCGTACCGCACTGAGCTGACGCCGTGAAACGGTCAGCAGCTCATCAACGCCATTGAGCCGTACGGCCCAGCCCTCGCCCTCCTCGGGGTCATAGTGCTTTTCGAGCGCGCGTATCGCGTGCCGGGCAACCAGGGCATTGCGATGCACACGCAACAACTGTGCGGCATGCCGGTCCTCGAGGTCACTGAGGGCCGCATCGAGAATATAGCTGCGCGTGGCGGTGCGTACGGTGATGTACTTGAGTTCGGCCTTGAAATACAACACTTCCGCAAATGGAACACGCTCCGTTCGTCCACGGTCCTGGATGAGCAGGATGTCAGACGACGCGCCTGACGGCAAGCCGCGCGCATGGACCTGCCGTTCCACCTTTTGCAGCGCCGCCTGCAGACGTTCCAGGCGGACGGGCTTGGTGAGGTAGTCAACCGCTTCCAGCTCGAAGGCCGACACCGCATGCTCAGAGTGCGCGGTGACGAACACGATGGCCGGGGCGTCGGGTGTTTCGCGCAACGCACGCGCCAGGGCGAGTCCGTCGGCCCCTGGCATATGGATGTCCAGCAGCACCGCATCGAACCGGTGGCGGCGAAGCATGTCCATCGCCTGAACAGCATTGCCAGCCTCCGCCGTGACCACTGCCGCCGGCGCCGTGCAGCCTGCCAGCACGGTACGAAGCCGCGACCGCGCCAGCGGCTCGTCATCGACCACCAGCACCTGAAGCGTCATACCGGCACCTCCACGCGCACCTGATACATGCCGTCCCTGAAAACCGCCTGGAACTGTCCCTGCACGTCGTGCAGCAACTGCAGGCGATCGCGCACGTTATCCTGCGCCACGCCGTGTCCCGGCCTGCCTTGACCGGCAGGGACGGTGTTGGTGACCTTCAGGACCACCACGCTGCCGCGCTTTTGCGTGCTCACCCTCACCTGAGCGCCATCGGCGCTGGGCTCCACGCCGTGCTTGACCGCGTTCTCCACCAGCGGCTGCAGCATCAGCGCAGGAACCCGGGCGCTTCCTGCGGCGGGATCGAGTTGCCACTCGACCTGAAGACGGTCGCCAAAGCGAACCTGTTCGATGTCGAGGTAGCGGCGCGCCAGCGCGACTTCTTCTGCAAGCGTGACCGATTCGCCCTGCTCCATCAACGCATGACGAAAAAGCTCGCTCAGGTCCTCCAGCACGGCTTCGGCGCGCGCGGGATCTTCACGCACCAGGGCGATTGCGCTGTTGAGTGTGTTGAAAAGAAAGTGAGGCCTGATCCGCGCCTGCAATTCGGACAGGCGTGCTGCCGTATCGGCGGGCATGCGGGCCCGCGCGCGAAGCACCAGCGCTGCCACCAGCGCTGCCGCCAGCACCATGCCGGTCAGGGCCGAGGCGAGCCAGGGCAGGTTCGGCATGAGTCCGGCCACTGACAGCACGGCGCAGCCCCCCAGCCCCGCAAGGCCGCCCAGCGCCACCCCAGACAGCTGCTGCCGGGCCCGGGACAGCCCGGAGAGAAATTTCTTGAGGCTGCAGGCCACGAGCAACCAGCCCAGCGTGGCGGGCAGGGCCGCACCGCTCAGGATGGAAACCCGCAGCAGCCAGTCAAAAGGCGTTGCGGCACCGAACATCGCGCCCACGGCCATGACAGTTTCGACAAAAACCACGGCCCTGAGGATCACGCCCAGATGGCACGCGTCAAAGACCAGCGCGGGCGAAACGCTGCTCGCGGACGGTGTCGGCGCGGGCCCGTCCTGGAAGGTCGATAAAATTTGGGAATCCATCATTGATGCCGCAACGTTCGCCGGATTATTGGTGAATCATCCCTTATGAACCAATTAGACAAAAAATCCGAGGCCTGGTCGGCACTTTTCTCCGAGCCCATGAGCGACCTCGTGAAGCGCTACACCGCGAGCGTCTTTTTCGACAAGCGCCTGTGGAAGGCCGACATCGAGGGCTCGCTCGCCCATGCATCCATGCTGGCGCGCCAGGGCATCATCGGCGCTCAGGACCTGAAGGACATCGAGCGCGGCATGGCGCAGATCACGCGCGAAATCGAGGCAGGCCAGTTCGACTGGAAGCTCGATCTGGAAGACGTGCACCTCAATATCGAAGCGCGCCTGACGCAGCTGGTGGGCGATGCGGGCAAGCGCCTGCACACCGGACGCAGCCGCAACGACCAGGTCGCCACCGACGTGCGGCTGTGGCTGCGCGGCGAAATCGACATCATCTGGGCGTTGCTGGGCGACGTGCAACGGGCGCTGGTCGAGTTGGCTGAACGCAATGTCGAGGTCATCATGCCGGGCTTCACGCATCTGCAGGTTGCGCAGCCGGTGAGCTTCGGACACCACATGCTGGCCTATGTGGAGATGTTCGAGCGCGACCAGGATCGCATGGCGGATGTGCGCAGACGCGTGAACCGGCTGCCGCTGGGCGCGGCGGCACTGGCGGGCACCAGCTATCCGCTGGACCGCGAATCGGTCGCCCAGGCACTCGCCATGGACGGCGTGTGCCAGAACTCGCTGGACGCCGTGAGCGATCGCGACTTCGC
>JAZKFD010000014.1:0-3296 GCA_040386635.1 Pseudomonadota bacterium | reverse complement strand
TCGGCGTTCTCGGACAGGTCGCCCTGCGCCCGCGCTTCGGCGATGGCGTTGATGACCCAGGGGCGATCGACGGTCTTAAGCTTGTGCAGTTCGGCCTTGAGCTTTTCGGCGCCGCGCCTGGTGATGGGAATGGTGGTCACTGGAAACTCCAAATTCTTTGATAACGCAAGCAGCTCAGGCCAGTTGCGCGTGCAATTCCTGCAGGGAAACGACCCCGAGGTCGTCCATGTACTTCATGCCTTCGACGGCCGCTTCCGCGCCGAAGATGGTGGTGAAGGTCGTCACCCGGGCGAGCAGCGAAGAGGTGCGGATCGCGCGCGAATCGGCGATCGCATTGCGACGCTCTTCCACGGTGTTGATCACCATCACGATCTGGTTGTTCTTGATCATGTCCACCACATGCGGGCGGCCTTCGGTGACCTTGTTGACGGTCTCGCAGGCGATGCCGGCGGCAGTGATGGCAGCGGCCGTACCCTTGGTCGCAACCAGATCGAAGCCTTGCGCGGCCAATTGCCGCGCCACCTCGACCGCGCGCGGCTTGTCGCTGTTTTTCACCGTGAGGAAAATCTTCTTGACCGCGTCCGTCGGGCGCGGCAGCTTGGTGCCCGCGCCCAGCTGGCTCTTGACGAAGGCTTCCCCGAACGTCTTGCCGACGCCCATCACCTCACCCGTGGACTTCATCTCGGGGCCCAGGATGGTGTCCACACCCGGAAACTTCACGAAGGGGAACACCGCTTCTTTCACACTGAAATACGGCGGCGTCACTTCCTTGTCGATGCCCTGCGAAACCAGTGACTGGCCCACCATGCAACGCGCCGCAACCTTCGCCAGCTGAATGCCGGTCGCCTTACTCACGAATGGCACGGTGCGGGACGCGCGCGGGTTGACTTCGAGCACGTAGATCACGTCCTTGCCATCCACCTCCTGGATTGCAAACTGCACGTTCATCAGTCCCACCACGTTCAGCGCATCGGCCATCGCCGCGGTCTGGCGCTTGATCTCGTCGATCGTGACCTGGGACAGGTAATACGGCGGCAATGAGCAGGCGGAGTCCCCGCTGTGAACACCGGCTTGCTCGATGTGCTCCATCACGCCGCCGATGAAGGTGCGGCCCGTGGGGTCACGCAGGCAATCGACGTCGCACTCGATCGCGTCATTCAGGAAGCGGTCGAGCAGGACGGGTGAATCGTTGGACACTTTCACGGCCTCGCGCATGTAGCGCTCCAGGTCGCGCTGCTCATGGACGATTTCCATCGCCCTGCCGCCGAGCACGTAGCTGGGGCGCACGACCAGCGGATAACCAAGAGCGGCCGCTTTTTCAAGGGCTTCTGCTTCGGTGCGCGCCGTCGCGTTGGCCGGCTGGCGCAAATCGAGCGAGTGCAACAGCTTCTGGAAACGCTCACGGTCTTCAGCGGCGTCGATCATGTCCGGGCTGGTGCCAATGATGGGCACGCCTTCGGCTTCAAGACCCAGCGCGAGCTTGAGCGGTGTCTGCCCGCCATACTGCACGATCACGCCCAGCGGCTTCTCCTTATCGACGATCTCAAGCACGTCTTCCAGCGTGAGTGGCTCGAAATACAGACGGTCCGAGGTGTCGTAGTCGGTTGAAACGGTCTCGGGGTTGCAGTTGACCATGATGGTCTCGTACCCATCTTCGCGCATCGCCAGGGCTGCATGCACGCAGCAGTAATCGAACTCGATGCCCTGCCCGATGCGGTTCGGTCCACCACCGAGCACCATGATCTTCTTGCGATCGGTCGGGTCGGACTCGCACTCGGGAACACCGCCGTAGGTTGCGGTTTCGTAGGTCGAATACATGTACGCCGTGTCGGTGGCAAATTCAGCGGCACACGTATCCACGCGCTTGTAAACCGGACGCACGCCCAGCGCACGCCGCTTCTCGCGGATGACCTTGTCGGTGGTCTTGAGCTGACGCGCGAGACGGCGGTCAGAAAAGCCCTTTTGCTTGAGCATCGAGAGCGTGGCCGCATCGATCTGGTCGAGCGACATCTTCTCCAGTTCCAGCTCAATCTTCACGATCTCTTCGATCTGGACGAGGAACCAGCGGTCGATCTTGGTGAGGTCGAACACTTCGTCGACACTCAGGCCCTGTGCAAAAGCATCGCCGACGTACCAGATGCGCTCGGGGCCTGGCTCGCCGAGTTCCTTCTCCAGCACTTCGCGATCCTGCGTTTTTTCGTTAAGACCATCGACGCCGACTTCAAGTCCGCGCAGTGCCTTCTGGAACGACTCCTGGAACGTGCGGCCCATCGCCATCACTTCGCCCACCGACTTCATCTGCGTGGTCAAGCGCGAGTCGGCCATCGGGAATTTCTCGAAGGCAAAGCGCGGGATCTTGGTGACCACGTAGTCGATGCTGGGCTCGAAACTAGCAGGCGTTGCGCCGCCCGTGATTTCGTTGCGCAGTTCGTCAAGCGTGTAGCCGATCGCGAGCTTGGCCGCGACCTTGGCAATCGGGAAACCGGTGGCCTTGGACGCCAGCGCCGACGAGCGCGACACACGCGGATTCATCTCAATCACGACCATGCGCCCATCGTTGGGATTGATCGCGAACTGGACGTTGGAGCCGCCGGTATCCACACCGATTTCGCGCAGCACCGCAATGGATGCGTTGCGCATGATCTGGTATTCCTTGTCGGTCAGCGTCTGGGCGGGTGCGACCGTGATCGAGTCACCGGTATGCACACCCATGGGATCGAGATTCTCGATCGAGCAGATGATGATGCAGTTGTCGGCCTTGTCGCGCACGACTTCCATCTCGAACTCTTTCCATCCGAGCAGCGACTCTTCGATGAGCAGTTCGCTGGTCGGCGAGGCCTCGAGGCCGCGCTTGCAGATGATCTCGAATTCTTCCGGGTTGTAGGCAATGCCGCCGCCGGTGCCGCCGAGCGTGAAACTGGGGCGGATGACTGTCGGAAATCCGACCGTCTTTTGCACGGCCCAGGCTTCATCGATGGAATGCGCGATGCCCGAGCGGGCCGAGCCCAACCCGATCTTGGTCATCGCTTCCTTGAACTTCTGGCGATCCTCGGCCTTGTCGATGGCCTCGGGCGTGGCGCCAATCAGTTCGACCTTGTATTTTTCGAGCACGCCGTGGTGCCACAGGTCGAGCGCGCAGTTGAGCGCCGTCTGTCCGCCCATGGTGGGCAGGATCGCGTCGGGACGCTCCTTGGCGATGATCTTTTCGACCGTTTGCCAGGTGATCGGCTCGATGTAGGTGACGTCGGCCGTGGCCGGGTCCGTCATGATCGTGGCCGGGTTGCTGTTGATCAGGA
>JAZKFD010000013.1:0-22264 GCA_040386635.1 Pseudomonadota bacterium | reverse complement strand
TAGATGCTGCTCCTGAGGTTTGGTTTGAACCAACGCATGGGTGCCACCTTTCTCAAGTTACGCGGGGTTTTGCCCGGATGTGCGGTCGGGCTCCGCATTGATCGCAATGAGTTCGGCGACCAGTGCGTCGCCGCCGGCCGACTGTTCCACGCGGGCGAATGTCGATTTCACCAGGACCAGTTCACCCGTTTGCGTGCGGTGCCGGACGCCGAACTTCAGGCGATCGCGTGAAGCAGCGGGAAGCTTTTCCACAAGGTTCTTGGTCAGCCACACAGCGCCATCGCGCGCGAAGCCGGAAATTCGAACAGCCCGATGCACCGATTCGCCCAGCATCGTGAAGGCTGCGTGCGGGCTTGCGCCGCCACGTCCATGCCATTCCAGGCCTTCGTCGATACCGGTATTGAGGTGCAGGTCACGGACCCAGCCCTTGCGCAGCCGCCACTGGCGACTGATGTAATCCATCGCAACGCGAATTTCCTGCGCGGCTGCGATCGCGCTCCAAAGATGCGCGGAAGACTCATGCGCCGTGAAGTAGCAAACCAGCCCTTCCCCGGGATGTTTGCCGGTGGTTGCGCCATGCCGCCGTAAAACCGGCTCCAGCGCGAGCCAGACTTCATTGATCAGCTCGAAATACTCGTGAGCCGGCAGCTCGGCCCACAGTCCCCGTGCGTCCTGCAGCTCGCAGGCGAGGACCGCATGCGCAATCAGCGTTGGGCCAGTCGCCGAAGGGGCGTTGGCAGGCATCCAGCGCCCCGGGTTGAAGTCCCCGCCCTGCTCTGCCACGTAGATAAATAGCGTTGTCTTGGCCAAGGTGAGCGCGTAAAGAGACGCGGCGCGGTTTGCACCGCCTTGTGCGCCACCAGAGCCGCTGGACCGCACGCCGGGATCATTGAAAGGCTCCAGGCCCACGCGCACGACGGCAGGGACTTCGACGGTATCGCGACGCTCATACCAAATTGCGAGCAGAGCGCCCTGGTCCTGCCGGACGCCCCGGCAGAGATCAGTCAAGGGCACGCCACGTTGCCTGGCCAGGCTCAGATGCAGTTCCAGCACAGGATCTTCGGCCCTGGCGGCGCCGTCCCGCATCAGGAACTTGAAAACGTTCGGGGCTTCAGGACCGGCCGACAGCGGCACATGGTTGGGCCAGACACGCGACCTGGCCCCCTCATTCGCCCAGACGACTTCAAATCGGCTGTTGACGAGGTAGGCCGGGCTGTTGATCTCTTCCAGTGGCAAGGCGGCTGTTGCCGGCGGTGCGAACGAAACCGCTGCCGGACGCGGCTGGGCCGGTTGCGTCGATGGCAAGGTTGGCAGCGCCGGAGGCTGGGGGGAGATCGGGGTCGGCGATAGGGTTGGCGGCAATGCGGCATATTGCGCACGAATCTGGTTGATGCTCAGGCCGTCACGTTTCAACCGCTGGATCTGCGCGACCCGCTCGAGGATGTCGTCGGGAAAATAACCAATGCGAGGGGCAGCCCCGTCGTTGGCCTGAGGCGGCAATACCTGCGGCTTCGGCACAAGACCCCAACTGATGTAGTTGTTGAGCGTCGCACGCGAAAGCCCGGTTTTTTCCAATACCTCTTTGCTGGTCAACAAGTTGTGTCCCGGCGTTTGATCTGTCCATTTACTGTAGTAGACAGATACCAAGCTGTCCAAGGTTTATTGGACAATGAAGGGAAACTGACGCCCTTGCGCCACACCTAAGTCTTGGACAGATCTAAAAGAGTTTGGACAGTCTATTGAAACGGTCTTTACCACTTGCCTTTGGGCTGCCCTGCCCTGATGGCCGCAGAGACCAGCTCGGCCATGTCCTTGCGGTTCGCCCGGTGGGCGAAATCGACAGCTGTCATGCCCAGCTGGTTTTTCAGCGACGGGTCCGCGCCCGCTTCCAGCAGGTGCCGGACAGCTTCAGGCGAGCCGTAGTGCACCGCCATCATCAGGGGCGTGGTTTTGTTGGGCGACTCCGCATCAATATAGGCATGGTGTTCCAGCAAGAGCGCGATGACCGGTACATGGCCACTGGTGGCTGCGTAGTGCAGAGGTGTCCAGCCTGTCTTGTTGACGTCGGCTCCCCTGTCGATCAGCTTGCGCACAAGTTCCAGGTGGCCTCGCAGGGACGCGATCATGAGCGGGCTCTCGTCCTGCGGGGTGCGTGACTCCACATTGGTCTTTGGCCAGTCAATGAGCGCCTGCGCTGCCTTCAGGTTCGACTCCTGCAGCGCCAGGTAAAGGCCGTCCAGCTTCTGCGGATTGGGCGTGTTGGGGTCGAATCCGCGCACGAGAAGTGAGGTGATGGCGCGGGGGTCGTCCCGCTTGATCGCGGTGAAGAAGTCTTCGTAAGAACCTGCATACGCCATAGAAAAACCAATGGCAACAACAAGCAACGCGGCTTTCTTCATCCAGTTTCTCATCATCGGGCTTCTGGAAAAAGCCGCTCGAAATTGGCGCTGGTGGCGGCCGCAACCTCCTCCACAGGCATCTGGCGCAACTGTGCAATCTGCTTGGCCACAAACGGCACATACGACGGATTGTTGGTCTTTCCGCGATGCGGCATGGGCGCGAGATATGGACTGTCGGTCTCTATCAACATCCGGTCCATCGGCACGAATGCCGCCACCTCGCGAAGATCCTGGGCGCTCTTGAAGGTCAGGATGCCCGAAAAGGAAATATAGAAACCCAGGTCCAGGGCCGCCCTCGCGACTTCAGCGGTTTCGGTGAAGCAGTGGAAAACACCGCCCGCCGACCCGGGCGAGCCGTCTTCACCCGACTCCTTGAGGATGGCGACGGTATCGGCGGACGAGGCGCGCGTGTGGATGACCAGCGGCTTTTTCACCTGCCGGGCAGCACGGATATGGGTTCGGAAGCGTTCCCGCTGCCAGTCCATGTCGCCGATCGACCGGCCACCCTTGCGCTCTTCCATCTGGTAATAGTCAAGACCGGTCTCCCCGATCGCCACCACACGAGGCAGCTTCGAGCGGGAAACCAGGTCTTCAAGACTGGGTTCGGCGACCCCCTCGTTGTCCGGGTGGACGCCCACCGAGCACCAGAAATTGTCGTAGCCGGTCGCGAGCGCATGAACCGACTCGAATTCTTCCAGGGTGGTGCAAATGCACAGGGCACGATCGACCTGCGCCTGCGCCATCGCCGCCCGTATTTCGGGCAGTCGCTCGGCGAGCTCTGGAAAACTCAGGTGACAATGGGAATCGACAAACACTTCGAAAAGTGTAGCCGGTGATTGGGCTCAGATGGTCTGGGTGGGCCGCTCGGATGCCAGATGGGCACCGAGAATTTCTTCAATCTTGAGCTTGAGCAGGCGCGACTTCTCGTCAGCCGGAAATCGCACCCCCACCCCCTGGGTTCGATTGGCGGCGGCACGCGCCGGCGTGACCCAGGCGACCTTGCCCGCAACCGGATAGCGCTGCGGGTCGTCAGGAAGGGAAAGCAGCACGTAGATATCGTCGCCGAGCTTGTAATCGCGTGTGGTCGGGATGAATACGCCGCCGTCGGCAAACAGGGGTATGTACGCCGCATACAGCGCCGCTTTCTCCTTGATGGCGAGTTGAATGACGCTCGGGCGCGGCGTGGATGGAGCGGCTGTACTCATGACTTCGAGTTTAGGGCTTGCCGAGCCTGGCTCACAAGCGACTCGTGCATGAGGCCGGCGTTCAGGGGATGCTCGGCGGTTCTGGCGGCACGCATGAGCTCGCGCGCCCATCCATTAAGGGCTTCGAATGTCGGCGGCACCGGCAAATCGCCTGAACTGAAAAACCGGGGCTGCGCGCCGGCCTTGACGGAAAGCAGGTCATGGCAGATCTTGGTCAGGGCGTCGATCGCCTGCGCAGGATGCCAGCCCGAAATCGCGCCGCCATCACCGCGCGCGATGGCCCTGGGCAGGGCCGCCCACATCTTCGGGTCCCCGCCCGCACGCGCAAAACCCAGCGCATCCTCAGGCCGGCCACCCGCCGCCCTGAGCAGCGCTGGCACGTCACTGCGCGGGATGTCTTGAGCGGCGAGCCACGACGCCGCCTCTTCCTCAGAAGGCCATGCCATGGTGTGCGCGAGGCACCTGCTGCGGATCGTGGGCAAAAGCAGGTGCGCGGCATCCGTTGCAAGCACGAAGCGGGTGTCTCCCGCTGGTTCTTCGAGCGTTTTGAGAAGCGCGTTGGCTGTGACATGGTTCATGCGCTCCGCCGGGTAAACCAGCACGGCCTTGCCCCTACCGCGCCCGCTGGTGCGCTGCGCGAACTCGATCGCGTCGCGCATCGCCTCAACCCTGATTTCCTTGCTGGGCTTGCGCTTCTTGTCGTCGATATCAGACTGGGCCTTCTCCGACAGGGGCCAGCCCAGTTCCATCATCACTGTTTCGGGCATGAGCATAAACAGATCGGTGTGGGAATGCACATCGATCTGGTGACAGCTCTCGCAATTGCCACATGCTCCCTGCGGTGTCGCCTGCTCGCAAAGCCAGGCGCGAACCACATCCATCGCCAGCGTGAACTGGCCCAGACCCGAGGGTCCGTGCAATAGCCACGCATGGCCGCGTTGGGCCAGCAATTGCTCGGCCTGCGCCGCAATCCAGGGTTGCGCGCTCATGGCAGCCATCCCCTCGCGCGCACGCAGGCCAGCACGTCGCTTTCAACCGATCCGCGCGGCTGGTCGGCTTGGATGCGCGCGAATCGGCCCGGATCCTGTTGCGCGCGTGTGTCGTAACCCCGGGCCACGGCGCGAAAGAAATCGACGGGTTGCGACTCGAACTTGTCTGGCACGCGCGCGCCGGCGAGCCGTCCCGCAGCGACTTGCGGGTCGAGTTCGAACAAAAGCGTCATGTCGGGCTGCCGGATGCCGTGGGTGCCCTGTTGGACCCACCGCTCCAGTTGCGAAAGCACGTCCCAGTCGAAACCCCGGCCCCCGCCCTGATAGGCAAAGGTGGCATCGGTGAACCGGTCGCACAAGACGACCTCGCCGCGTGCCAGTGCTGGCTCGATGACCTGCAGCAAATGGTCACGCCGGGCGGCGAACATCAGCAGCGCCTCGGTCAGCGGGTCCATGGCGTCGTTCAGCACCATGACGCGCAGCTTCTCGGCGAGCGGCGTTCCGCCTGGCTCACGGGTGACTGTCACAGCCCGGCCCGCTTCGCGAAAACGCGCCGCAAGCGTCTCGATATGGCTTGACTTACCCGCGCCGTCTATGCCTTCGAAACTGATGAAAAGCGCACCCATGGCAGTTTTCGGTTACGGCGTCTTTGCGCCGGGGTCGGGCCTGCCGCGCTGATATTTGTTCACCGCCCGGTTGTGCTCGTCCAGATTGGCGCTGAACTGGCTGGTTCCATCGCCACGGGCCACGAAGTACAAGGCCTTGCTCTGCGCGGGCTTGACGGCGGCGAGCAGCGACGCCTTCCCGGGCATGGCAATCGGCGTTGGCGGCAAGCCGGGACGTGTATAGGTGTTCCATGGCGTGTCGGTCTGCAGGTCTTTCTTGCGCAGGTTGCCATCGAAGGAGGCGCCCATGCCGTAGATCACGGTGGGGTCGGTCTGCAGCGGCATGCCCACGCGCAGCCGGTTGCTGAAGACCGAGCCGATGAGCGGCCGGTCCTCGGGCTTGCCTGTTTCCTTTTCGATGATGCTGGCCAGGATCAGGGCCTCGTCGGGGGTCTTGACCACGGCGTCAGGCGACTTTTGCGCCCACGCCGCAGCCAGGCGCCTGTCCATGCCCCTGAGCGCACGCTTGAGCACCGCGACATCGCTGGACCCCTTGGCGAATGTGTAGGTATCCGGAAAGAAACGACCTTCAGGATGCTGGCCTTCGCGGCCGAGCAATTTCATCAGGGCTTCGTCCGAAAGCCCCCGGGTGTCGGCCTTCAGCACGTCTTCTTTTGCAAGGGCAGCGCGAACCTGGCGGAAATTCCAGCCTTCGACCAGCGTGACGGCGCGCAGTGATTCTTCTCCGCGTGCGAGCTTGGCCATCAGGCGGTGGGGCGTGATGCCGGTCTCGAGCTCGTAGCTCCCCGCCTTGATGAGCCGGTCTTGCCCTGACACGCGAAACCACAGGTAGAGAATCTCGGGTCGCACATTGACACCCGCATCCGCTACCGCCTGGGCGACGCCGCGAGGCAATGTCCCGGGATCGATCGAAAGATCGACCGTGGGCGTGGCGAGCCGCAGGGGCTGGTACACCCACCAAAGGGCCCAACCGCCGACACCGAGCGCCGCGCCAAAAAGAAGCAGGAAAATTGCCAGGAAAAATCGACGCACCAGCTTCCGGCCCTATGCCGCAGAGTGAATTAGCCAATCATGATAATTGACCGATGACCGATTCCACCAACCCCGCCTTCAATGGCATCGCCCGACTGAGCCACCTGGGCGTTATCCGCGTCGAGGGCGAAGACTCGGCGAGCTTCCTGCAGGGGCAGCTCACCAACGATTTCGCCCTCATCAGCCCGACCGAAGCCCGGCTCGCTGCCTATTGCACACCCAAGGGCCGCATGCAGGCCAGCTTTATCGGGTTCAAGCTCGCTGGAAACGACATCGTGCTCGTGATGAGTCGCGACATCCTCGCCCCCACGCTCAAACGCCTGTCGATGTTCGTGATGCGGGCAAAGACAAAACTGCGGGATGCCACGGCAGAGTTCGATCTTTATGGCATTGCCGGCGATGCAGTCGGCAAACTGGCGCCCGATCTGAAGGGGCCCTGGAGCCGGGTAGCTGTTGGCGAGACGAATGTCGTGGGCCTGTATCCGGCCGATGGCACACCGCGCGCTCTGTGGGTTGCACCTTCGGGTTTGCCCGCTCCTGCCGGAGCCGAGCTGGACGAGTCAGCGTGGCAGCTGAGCGAGGTGCGCAGCGGCATCGCGACGATCACCGCGCCCCTGGTCGAGGCGCTGGTGCCGCAAATGCTCAACTACGAATCGGTCGGTGGCGTGAATTTCAAGAAGGGCTGCTACCCCGGCCAGGAAATCGTCGCGCGCAGCCAGTTTCGCGGCACCCTGAAACGGCGTGCCTATCTGGCGCATGGCCAAAGTGAAATGCGCGCGGGAGACGAGGTGTTCCACGAGTCAGATGCCACGCAGCCGTGCGGCATCGTTGCACAGGCGGCGGCGCGGCCGGGTGGTGGCTGGGACGCCATCGTCTCGATGCAGATCGCGGCAGCGCAGCAAGGTGCGCTGTCGTTGGGAAAAGCAGATGGCCCGGCGATCCGGGTCGAGCCTGCGGCCTACCCTTTGCTCGCTGACGTCTGAGGGGGCGGGGCTGCGGGCGCGCGAGGCGTGGCGGGTGAATCAATCGGCACGCTCTGCGGCCAGCCCTGCGCTCTCAGCCTGAACGCCTGTTGCGCCAGTTGCACATCGCCCGCGCGCATGGCAATCGCGTAGCCGAAGTTGACCAGGTCAAAGTCATAGTTGTTGTCTGCGATCGCGCTGCGCACCACGTCCAGCGCCCGCTGGTCCTGCCCGGTGTAGCCGAACAACAGCACCTGTAGCGACAACACCGACTGGGCCTTCGGCTGGATGGCGAGCGCCCTGTCAAGCCATGCCTGCGCGCGGTCATAGTTGCCCACGACGAGGTGGCCGCGCGCTGCATTGGTCATGATGACCACGATGTTGGGCCGCGAAGCCAGGACGCTTTCCCACAGCACGACAGCCTCTGGCCAACTGCCCCATCGGCCCAGTTCGTCGGCGATCAGGGGCGTGATCTTGCGGTAATGCGGATTGAGTTCAATACCCTCTTGCGCAAGACGCAGCATCTCCTGTTTGCGGCCGTTCCAGCGAGGATCATTCGGAGCCCCCGAAGCTGAGATTTCGTAGGCAATCAGGGTTGCCATCACCAGCTTGTGTTCAGCCTGCGCTGCCCGCAGGCTGATGTAGCCAGCCAGTACGCCGGCCAGCGACAAGGCCACGAGGCCCGTCCACGCTGCCTGCCCAGCCCCGGCTGACGGCGCCATGGCGTCGTTTGTCCGCGATTCGCGAAGACGATTGTCCGATGCCGCGAGTATCCCCAGGCAGATTGCAAACAGCGCCCCGGTTGCGGCCATGCGCCACGGAAAACCGACACTGCTCACCACCATGAAGCAAGCAAGACTGCACAGCGCCACTGCGCGCCATGCGCCTTCGGCCTCGCCGAGGTCGGTGGGAGCCCGGTCAAGCAAGGTTCTTTTCAGGGCGAGATAGAGCCACGCCAGAAGCCCCGCAAGAAAGGCCCAGCCCACAAGGCCGTACTCGGCGATGAGTTGCAGGAACTCGTTGTGAACATAGAAATCGGTCTCCAGTTGCGCGCCGGCCTCCTGGTATAGCGGCACTTCGCTTTCCCAGGCACCCGCTCCGACGCCCGATAGTGGGCGGGCTTCGATCACCCGCAGGGTCGCTCTCCACATCACTGTTCGCAGGGCCAGCGAAGGATCACCCACCGAGATCGACGCGGTCCGGCCCAGGCCACGTTCGAGCGCAGTGAGGCCGCGCCCCTCACGCTCGATGGCCGGATTGCCGGTTCGCAGCATTCCGAGCCCGAGCACGGTCGTGACCAGCAAGCCGATTGCCACGACGCGCGACACGCGGCTCCACTGCACAAATGCAAAGTGCCTCCGGAACCGCAGCCCTACGAACGGAAATAACACCAGCAACTGAAGCCAAAGCGCCATCAGGGCCGCGCGCGTCCCGGTCATCAGCACGGCGACGATCACCAGTGCATTCGCTACCGCCAGCAGGGCAATCATCTGGCTCTTGCGCGCGCGCGCCAGCAGCACTGCGCCAAAAGGCAGGGTGCAGATCGCGAACTCGGCAAAGAAATTGCGGTTGATGAATGTAGAGGCTGGCGGTGGTCCCTGCGGGAACCAGTTCACATCGAACCAGAACTGCAGCACTGCCCACACGGATGCGACCAGACCTCCGCCGAAGATCCCCCAAGCCAGCCAGGCCAGGCGATCAATCGTCAAGCTGTTGATGGACACGAAGACGATCAGTGCAAACAGAAACCAACGGATCGCTTCGACACTTGCCAGATACGTGTGCGACCAGACGGTGCTGCCAGCGGCATACGCCATCAGCATGAGCGGCAGCCACATCGCTGGATGCCACCTGGGAACGGCCCTGGAGCGTGCGAATGCCCAAAGGCACGCCATCCCCGCCGCAATCGCCCCCCATGCAACGACGATGGATTTCAGCGTATCTTGCAGCATCAGCTCGTCTCGCGCGCCGAGCGAAGGGGCCAGAAAGATCGTGGCTGCCAGCACTGCAGCGGCCGCAGCGCTGGAATCAGCGGACGAAACCGTGCGCGTCACACGCTGCGCAGTTCGCAACGCATCTCTACGTGAGGGATACCTGCTTCCTCGAACGCATCGCCGCTGACGGTGTAGCCCAGCCCCTGGTAGAACGACTGTGCGCTTCGCTGCGCATGCAGCACGACCTCGCGATCGCCGCGCGACCGGGCCTGATCCATCAGCGCATGGAGCACCTGCGCGCCAACACCCGAGCCGCGCAGCACGCGGTCGACGGCCATGCGTCCGATCTTGCCGACGCCCGGTGCGTGCTGGAGAAGCCGGCCCGTTGCAATGGCTTGTCCGAGCCGGTTGTAGGCGACCGCGTGGATGCATGAGGCATCGGCTTCGTCCCATTCCAGATCGGCAGGGATCTTCTGCTCGTTCACGAAAACTTCGGTGCGAATGATCTGGGCGTCCTTGCCAAGAGCGGACCAGTCGCCGGTCTGCACGCGAACCATCTCCTGACCTGCCTCGAACCCCAGGAGGATGTCGCGCAATTCCTGCGGCACCGGACGCGACTTCTGCGTCGCCGGATCGGCAAATACATAGACCAGCTCGACCGTCACGAGCAACTCATCGCCCCGGAAAATACCGGAAGTGAAGTTCATCGACGAAGTGCCGATACGGGTGCACTTCAGGCCAATGCTGAGCGTGTCGTCGATGCGCGCCGACGCGTTGAATTCAACCGTGGCCTTGCGGGCATAGAGGTCGCCTTCCAGCAGGTGCATGGCTTTTTCGTATGGCATCGCCAACGCACGCCAATACGCAGCGACTGCCGTATCGACGTACATCAGGTAATGCGCGTTGAAGACGATCTTCTGCATGTCGATTTCGGCCCAGCGGACCCGCAGGCTGTGGAAGAACCGGAAGTCGTTTCGTTTCATGGTTTCAATGCTCTGGAGAGGGCGCGGGCGGCGTCGGCGTGAGCCATTCGCGCTTCAGGGATCGCTCGCCCCATTCTGATGAATTCGTGGGTGACGCCCCGATAGATTTCAAGATCCACCGCGACGCCGGCAGAGCGCAGTTTATCTGCGTAGGCCAGGCCGTCATCGACCAGCGGATCGCATTCGGCCAGGCCGAACCAGGCGGCGGCTACGCCTTCCACATCGGGTGCATTGAGCGGAGCGAAGCGCCAGTCCTGCCGCTGCCCCGATTCGATGTAGTGCGAAAAAAAGTATTCGATGTGGGCCTGCTCCAGGATGAGGCCCCTGCCATAACGCTGATGGGACGGTGCCTCGGTGTTGGCTGCGCATCCGGGGTAGAACAACAGCTGCAAGGCGAGCGGCAGGCCGGCATCGCGCGCCTGAATTGCGCAGACGGCGGCGAGCGTTCCGCCGGCGCTGTCGCCGCCGACCGCCATGCGGGACGGATCGAGCCCCAGTTCGGCACCGTGCCTGCCCAGCCACTGCATCGCATCCCATGCATCATTGACGGCCACCGGAAACCGATGCCCGGGTGCGAGCCGGTAGTCCAGCGACACGACGGCGCAGTCGCTCAGGCGACACAATTCGCGGCAAAGGATGTCGTGCGAAGCCACGCTGCCGATGGTGAATCCGCCGCCGTGAAAGTACAGCAGCAGCGGCTGCCTGTCGTGATCGGGCGCATACAGGCGCGCCGGTAAGGCATAGCCGTCGCGGGCGGTGATGGTGAAATCCTCCACTCGGGCCAGCTCTGCTTTGGGCACTTCCAGCACGCTCGAGCCCGCCTCATACGCCGCCCTGGCGTCCTGCGGCGAAAGGGTGTGCAGGGGCGGATACGGTGCGCGGGCCATTCGCTCCAGCACCGAGCGCATCTGCGGCGTCAGCGGAATCGATGGCATCGCGGGCTCTGGCGCCTTTCCAAGTACAGTGTTGCCTTCAATCGTACCCCGGCAGGCGAGACATGGCATTCATCTACTACGTCACCCAGATCCAGTTCGACTTCGGCGCCGTCAAGCTCCTCAAGCAGGAATGCGAACGCGTCGGCATCACCCGACCACTCATCGTCACAGACGCAGGCGTGAAAGCGGCTGGCGTCCTGCAGAAAGCGCTCGATGCGTTGCCGGGAATGACGGTGGCCGTCTTCGACCAGACGCCCTCCAACCCGACCGAAGCGGCGGTGCGTGCCGCCGTGGCGATGTACAAGTCCAGCAATTGCGACGGCCTGATCGCCGTGGGCGGCGGCTCGGCCATTGACTGCGCCAAGGGCGTTGCGATTGCCGCCACGCACGAAGGACCGCTCACCCATTACGCGACGATCGAAGGCGGTTCACCGCGTATCACCGACAAGGTCGCCCCGCTGATCGCCGTGCCCACCACCAGCGGCACGGGCAGCGAAGTTGCGCGCGGCGCCATCATCATCGTGGACGATCACCGCAAGCTTGGCTTTCACTCCTGGCACATTGTTCCCAAGGCAGCGATCTGCGATCCCGAGCTCACGCTCGGCCTTCCGCCCAAACTCACCGCAGCCACCGGCATGGACGCGATTGCGCACTGCATGGAAACCTTCATGTCGGCTGCTTTCAATCCCCCGGCCGATGGCATCGCCCTCGACGGCCTGGAGCGCGGCTGGGCCAACATCGAACGCGCGACCAAACACGGCGACGACCGCGAGGCGCGATCCAACCTGATGAGCGCGTCGATGCAGGGCGCGATGGCTTTCCAGAAAGGACTGGGCGCCGTGCATTCCCTCAGCCACAGCCTGGGCGGTGTCGATCCGCGCCTGCATCACGGCACATTGAATGCCATGTTCTTGCCCGCGATCGTTCGGTTCAATGCATCGGCCGAATCGGTGCAGAAAGAAAGGCGCCTGGAGCGCATGGCCCACGCGATGGGGCTGAAATCCGCCGGTGATATTCCCGAGGCCATCAGGGACATGAACGCCCGCCTCGACTTGCCCACAGGTCTGTCGGCGATGGGCGTGCAACGCGACTGGTTCGACAAGATCATCAAGGGTGCGATGGCCGATCATTGCCACAAGACCAACCCGCGAATCGCGACGGCCCAGGAATATGAGGCGATTCTGGCCGAGTCGCTGTAACGCCAGATTAGCGTCAGCTATCCGCCCGCTACAACAACTCGATTCGCGACAGGTCGGGTCGCGCGAGCCACTCGCCAAACTCATCTGCGAGCTGCCTGCTCGCGCTGGCCGCTGTCGTCCACGCTTTCACACGGGACGGCAGGTCAGTCCCGTAGCGCGTGAAATCGGTCCGGTCCGGCAGCTTGGCATTAGGCAAGGTTTTCACCCACGCGGGATCGGGCGCCAGGACAAGGGTGTTGTCCAGGAAATGCGTCGCGCCGTGTCGCCACTTCAGTCCCTTGTCCAGCCAGCCAGGCACCACCGCCTTCTGGAAGTGCGGATAGACCACGAGCCCCTCGGTCATTGCCGCGTTGTAGTTCAGGTGAAGGTGATAGTCGATGATGCCGCCATCCCAGTACGCACCGCGCGGCGCGCCCTGGATGTCATGAACTGCGCTGAGCACGAACGGAATGGAGCAGCTGGCCTGGAGCGCGGGCTTGAAGTTGTCTGCGTGCAACGCAACATGCCGGGTGAGGTAATCCGAGGTTGCGAACGGCAGATCGCCGCCACCACTTGAAAACACCACGCGTTCGAGCCACGCGCCCATCGCCTTGCGATGGATGGAATTGGTCACGAAGGCACCGAAATATCCAAGCGGTGTCGCAATGCCATGCTCACGCCGCATGAAATGCCGCCCGCGCGAAGTCACGATGTGCAACCGATACCGTCGGTTGCCCAGCACCTGCGAAATTCGTCCGCCATAGAACGAATCCAGGTTTTGCCCGAACCGTTCGCTCACATGGGCGGCCGTCGGTGTCTTGCGTCCAGGTGGCAACTCATAATCCTGCGCAATGTAGTCGCGCTCCAGTCGCTCGAACGCGGTCACCGCGTCATCGAGGCATGCAGTTGCCATGCGCCAGGCGCCTATCGACGCACCGACCAGATGAACGGGCTGCGTGCTCTGCGAAAGCCACTCGCCGAAGATGAAGCGATCGAGCGGCCCGAGGATCAGGCCCTTGGGTCCACCCGCTGCGCCCGGCACCACGCCCACATCCTGCGCACGAAGCCCGTGACGTTCGATGTGGGCGCGCGCCTTCGGACCGGCGTAGAGGCGCAGCGCCCGCTCGGCCATTACTTTCGCAGGCCCTGCAGCTTGGCAAACGCACCGGCCATGGCCGTGTTCGCAGGCGCCTGTTCACGCGTCATGCGCTGGCCGCGCGCCGCACCCTCGAAGCGGTTCTGACCGGCGCCGCCCTGCCGCGCGGGTGCATCGCCGAGCTTCATCGACAAGGCGATTCGCTTGCGGGCAACATCGACCTCGACCACCTTGACCTTGACGATGTCGCCTGCCTTCACCACTTCGCGCGCATCGCTCACGAACTTGTGCGCCAGCTGGCTGACGTGCACCAGACCGTCCTGGTGCACGCCCAGGTCGATGAAAGCGCCGAATGCGGCAACGTTACTGACGGTGCCTTCGAGCACCATGCCTTCGCGCAGATCGGCAATGTCTTCGACACCGTCATTGAAGCGCGCGACCTTGAAGTCGGGGCGCGGATCACGGCCGGGCTTTTCCAGCTCGGCCAGGATGTCCCTCACTGTGATGACACCGAACTTGTCATTGGCGAACAGCTCCGGACGCAGCGTCTTGAGCATCTCGGCGCGACCCATCACTTCAACAACTGGCTTGCCTGCAGTCGCCAGCATTTTTTCGACCACGGGATAGGTTTCGGGATGGACACCCGTCATATCCAGCGGGTTGGTCCCGCCGCGAATGCGCAAAAAGCCGGCGCTCTGCTCGAAGGTCTTGCCGCCCAGTCCACTGACTTCCATCAGCTGCATCCGGTTGTTAAACGCGCCATTGGCTTCGCGCCATCGGACGATGGCCTTGGCGACGCTGCCCGAGAGGCCGGAAACCCGCGACAGCAAGGGCACGCTCGCTGTATTGAGGTCCACGCCGACCGAATTCACGCAGTCTTCGACCACCGCTTCCAGCGATCGCGCGAGTTCGCTCTGATTGATGTCGTGCTGGTACTGTCCCACGCCAATGGATTTCGGGTCGATCTTCACCAGTTCGGCGAGTGGATCCTGCAGTCGCCGGGCAATGCTCGCCGCGCCGCGCAAACTCACATCTACTGTCGGCATCTCCTGCGAGGCGAACTCGCTGGCCGAATAGACCGACGCGCCCGCTTCGCTGACAACCACGCGCTGTATGGCGCGTCCCGGATCGGCCGCCTCCAGCCGCTTGATCAGGTCCGCCGCCAGCTTGTCGGTTTCGCGGCTTGCCGTGCCATTTCCGATAGCGATCAGATCAACGCCGTGCTTGCGGCACAGCAGACCCAGCTGGTGCAGCGATCCTTCCCAGTCGCGGCGCGGCTCGTGCGGGAAAACCGTCGCGGTCTCGACCAGCTTGCCGGTGGCATCCACCACGGCGACCTTCACGCCCGTGCGAATACCCGGATCGAGCCCCATCACCACGCGCGGTCCGGCGGGCGCGGCTAGCAGCAGATCGCGCACGTTGTCTGCGAACACCTTGATCGCGACTTTTTCCGCCTCTTCGCGCAGGCGGGCGAACAGGTCCCGCTCGGTCGAAAGCGACAGTTTCACCCGCCAGGTCCAGGTCACGCATTTGCGGATCAGGTCATCGGACGGGCGCTTCGAATGGCTCCATTCGAGGTACAGCGCAATCTTTCCTTCTGCCAGGGATGGTTGCCCCGGCTCCGGCTCGACGGGCAGCACCAGCTTGGCGTCCAGCACTTCTAGCTGCCTGCCTCGAAACACCGCCAGCGCACGGTGCGAGGGCACGCGGCCAATCGGCTCGTCGTAATCGAAGTAGTCGCGGAACTTGGCGACCTCGGGGTGGTTCTCGTCCTTGCCGGGCATGAGCTTCGAGCGAAAGAGCCCTTCGGTCCACAACCACTCGCGCAGCTGCTGCACCAGGGCCGGCGATTCGGCCCAACGCTCCGAGAGGATGTCCCGCACGCCATCGAGCACCGCGGCCACGGTGGTGAAGTCTTCACCGCCCTCGCCCTTTTCGGCCTTCACGAAGGCCGCGGCTTCGTCATTGGGATTGAGGCTGGGGTCGGCGAAGAGTTTGTCGGCCAGCGGCTCGATGCCGAACTCGCGCGCGATCTGGCCCTTGGTGCGCCGCTTGGGTTTGTAGGGCAGGTACAGGTCTTCGACTTCCTGCTTGGTCGGGGCGGCCTCGATGGCCGCGCGCAACACGGGCGTGAGCTTGCCCTGCTCTTCGATGCTCTTGAGCACCGCTTCGCGCCGTTGCTCGAGTTCGCGAATATAGGCAAGCCGCGCTTCCAGTTCGCGCAACTGGATATCGTCCAGGCCGTTGGTGGCTTCCTTGCGATAGCGCGCGATAAAAGGGACGGTGGCGCCGCCATCGAGCAAGTCGATAGCCGCCTGCACCTGCTGTTCCTGGACCTTGAGTTCGCTGGCGATTTGCCGGGTGATCTTTTGCATGCTGAAAACTGGGATTCGCTGGGCTGTGACGGTGCGCTAGGGCACGAAGGGCGCGAGTTTGCCACACGAGAGGACAAGCTCTCGGCGCATCGGCTGACACAAGCTGGACGGTGGCCTGTCGAGAATGTTTTGAAGCCCTACACCAGGAGAAAAACATATGCGTGGACGTCTCATTCTCATCATTTTGCTTTCCGCCGTGGCATTCGGATTTGCAGGTCTGAACTGGAGCGAGGTCACTCGCACAACCCCGCTGAGCTTCGGCATACTGGTCAGCGAAGGCTCGGTTGGACTCGTCCTTTTGACGCTCCTGGCGGTCACGCTGATCAGCTTTCTTATCTCCAGCGGCGCGCAGGAAACGCGCCACCAGATCGATTACGGCAAGACGCAGCGTACCCTGCAGGCGCAGCGCGACTTGGCTGACAACGCCGAAACCTCCCGATATACCGAGCTGCAAAAGCAGCTTGACGCCCACTTGCGCGACAACCGGCAGCGCGAGGCCATCGCCGCTACCGAATTTGAACGTTCACTGGCGAACAACCAGCGCGAACTGCGCAGCCAACTCGAGGCCATGAGCCAGCTTCTCGGCACCCGCCTTCGCGAAATCGAAAACCGGATCGATGGGCGCCTGAGCAGCGGCGCTACAGGCGTCACGGACGTCAACCTGGGGCCTAACACCACCGGACAGGGCGTGACCACCACCACTCAGCAAGGCGTCATCGTCCCCGCGACCTACGACCCGGACGAGACTCGCCCGCACTCGAAGTTGTAATAGAGCGCCGGGCTTTACCGGCAGCCACGGCGTCAGCGCGCGGACTCGGCCGCGCGCAAAACGTATCCCACACGCGGGAAGTGCACATGCACGGCGCCGGTCAGCGGCCCTTCGCGACGCAGGGAGTAGTGGGTGCGTGTAGCCGCCATCAATATGCCTTCCGTTGGCTCGGGACCAAAAGACTCAGCCGTGATCGTGACCCGCGAGCCCAGCGGGATGCCGTGATCATCCTGGAAGGCGCTGTCCACAAGGAGGTTCGCGCCAGGCGGCAAGGGCTCTGATTTCTCCGCCACAGTGATCGCGCTCTGCGAATCGAATTTCTCGAGCCGCCCGTGGCCGATGGCAGCGATTCGGTCCATCCATTCGAGTACCGCCGGAGTCGCATTGAGGATGTCGGCCAGCGGTTTGACTTGCACGCGGGTGTACCAGAGGGCGTGATACGCCGCGAAGTCGGC
Organism: Pseudomonadota bacterium; assembly: GCA_040386635.1. Taxonomy (GTDB): domain Bacteria; phylum Pseudomonadota; class Gammaproteobacteria; order Burkholderiales; family Burkholderiaceae_C; genus Ramlibacter. Next base: position 5,326 of record JAZKFD010000013.1, on the reverse strand, counting down.
CACGCACGGCTCGATGCCGAACAGGAAGTCGTGCTCTTCGGCCATGTGCGCAATACGTCTGAGGTATGAGCGATAGGCCGATGTCGCATCGCCAGCACGCAAGCGTGTCATGTTTGCGCTCATCGCCTTGCGGTCTTCGGCAAATGCCTTACCCACTTCGGGCGGTGCACTACCAAAAACATGGGCCGCGCCCTTGGGCTGCAGGTTGTACGCCATCGCCGCCCAGAAGAGCGTGGTGTCGGCCCACTGCGCAAACACACGCGAGACGCCCTTCAGATGCGGCGGATACAGCGCAGGCTCGGGCTGGACGTGTTCGAGGACATCGCAGATCAACGCACTGTCACAGTAAATATCAGAACCGACCTGCAGGAACGGGGTCTTGCGATAGCCACCGGTCAGAGTCGTCACGTCGGGTTTGGGCATGATCGCCGGTATCACCACTGACTTCCATGCCAGCTTCTTGTTGCCCAGGATCAGGCGGATTTTTTCCGAGAACGGGGAGCGGGGGTAGTGGTGCAGGATCAGATCGGTGATGGGAATCACGGCATTCATGGAGGTCCTTTGTCGTGTTTGTGTTTCTTCGTGGCCTAACGCGGCATCGCTCGCGTGATGATGGCGGCGAAATCAGTGGCTGGGCTCAGTGTTCCGAATGCATGACCCCAGCTCCCGCCCAAACGTGAATCGCAAAATGCGTTGAAGACTGCTGGCGGAGCGCTCTGATGGAGCAACGCAGCCTGAACCGATAGGGCGACATCCTGCGAAAGCTGCCTTGCCTGCATTTCGTCATTCAACTCTTCGATCCGCAAGGGCAGCACATCGATCATGCGATCCAGCGCGGGATGCGCACCTCTGGCTGGTTCAAGTTCATGCGCGAGCGCGGCAGCAGCATCGCCCTTGCGCAGCGCCCGCATAAGGTCCAGCGCCATGATGTTGCCCGCGCCTTCCCAGATCGAGTTGAGCGGCATCTCACGGTAGATGCGGGCCATGATGCCTTCGCCGCCCTCCTCCACGTAGCCGTTTCCGCCCAGGCACTCCATCGCCTCCTGCGCAAAGTGCGAGCCGCGCTTGCAGATCCAGAACTTCGCGATCGGCGTCAGCACGCGCGCCATCCCACGCTCATGCACATCGCTTGCCCGGTCGAACGCCCGTGCGAGCCGAATCGCCAAGGCCGTGGCAGCTTCGGATTCGAGCGAAAGATCGGCCAGCACATTGCGCATCAGCGGCTGATCGATCAGGCGTTTGCCGAACGCTTCGCGCTGCGAGCAATGATCAAGTGCGATCGACAGGGCCTGCCGCATCAGGCCGCTGGTGCCCAGTGCGCAGTCCAGACGCGTCATGGTGCCCATCTCGAGAATCTGAGGAACACCGCGGCCCTCTTCACCCACGAGCCAAGCCGTGGCCGAATGAAACTCGACTTCCGAGCTGGCGTTGGCCTTGTTGCCCAGCTTGTCTTTCAGGCGCTGGATGTGGATCGCGTTGAGGGTACCGTCACTGAGCACGCGCGGCACGAAGAAGCAGCTCAGGCCCGCATCCGCGTGAGCGAGAACCAGGAAGGCATCGCACATCGGCGCCGAGAAAAACCACTTGTGACCGGTGAGGCGAAAGCGCTGGCCCCAGTCGTCTTGCCCATCGGGTGTCGCAAGCGTCGTGTTCGCCCGCACATCCGAGCCGCCCTGCTTTTCGGTCATGCCCATGCCCATGGTCAGGCCCGGCTTGTCTTGCCAGCGCTTGAGCTCGGGGTCGTAGGCACGGCTTGCGAGTTTGGGTCCCCAATCCTTGTAGATCGCCGCATTGCCCCGCAGGGCCGGCACGACCGCGTAGGTCATGGAAATCGGGCAAAGAATGGAGGGTTCGAGCTCGGTAAAAAGCATGAATCCCGCCGCGCGCAGTGTGTGTGAATTGGCGGCCTCGCCTGCCACATGTAATCCCGCCCCGGTGGCGGCGGTCATCAACGCGTGATAGCTCGGGTGGAACTCAACCCGGTCCACCCGCCGCCCGAACCGGTCGTGCGTGTGCAACTGCGGCGGATTCACATGGGCCAGCCGCGCATGTAGCTGCATTGGCGAGCTTCCAAGCACCGCGCCCAGCTTGGACAGCGGCGCCGTATCCAGCGCGGGAGCGTTGAACTTCAGCGCATCGCGCAACCCCAGGTTGCCTTCGAACAGGTTGTAGTGCGCCAGCGGTTGTGGCTGGTTTATGACTTCGTGCGTGCTGTCCATGCTTGGCCTCCTGTTCGCACTCTAGCGCGAACGATCGGCGCGGTCCCGACAGCCGCGCCTGATTTGACGCTCAAACCAGCTTGACCAGCTGCTTGCCGAAGTTGCGCCCTTTCAGCAGGCCTAAGAACGCTTCGGGCGCAGCTTCAATCCCCTGCGCCACCGATTCGCGTGGACGCAGCTTGCCTGTGCCGACAAGCGTGCCAAGCTCTTTCAGCGCTTCGGGCCATACTTCCATGTGCTCACTCACGATGAAGCCCTGCAGCTTCAGGCGATTGGTGAGCAGTAATTGTGGGAAGGCCATGGGCACCGGCTTGCCGTCATAGCCAGCGATCATTCCGCACAGCGCGATGCGGCCGAATGCGTTCATCCGCAGCATCACCGCGTCCATCACCATGCCGCCGACATTTTCAAAATAGCCGTCGATGCCAGCCGGGCAAGCTTGTTTAAGCGCCTTTGAAAGCGAGCCCGCGTCATTGTGCTGCTTGTAGTCCACGCAGGCGTCGAAGCCGAGCTCTTCAGTCGCGTACTTGCACTTCTCCGCTCCTCCGGCGACTCCCACGACGCGGCAACCGCGCGCTTTCGCCAGGGCGCCGAACGCGCTGCCCACGGCTCCCGTCGCCGCGCTGACGACCATGGTCTCGCCGGCCTTGGGCTCGATGATTTTCACGAGACCGTACCAGGCCGTGACACCGGGCATTCCGACTGCGCCCAGGTAATGCGACAGGGGCACGTGCGTCGTGTCGACCTTGCGCAGCGCACCGGGCTGACCGACATCGACGACCGAATATTCCTGCCAGCCACCCATGCCGACCACCTTGTCGCCGGGCTTGTACTTGTCAGACTTGCTCTCGACCACTTCGCCCGCTGTTCCGCCGCCCATGACCTGGCCGAGCGGCTGCGGGACTGCGTAACTCTTGGCATCGTTCATGCGACCCCGCATGTACGGATCGAGACTGAGGAAGTGGTGCCTGACCAGCACCTGGCCGTCTTGCAGCGCGGGGGTATCGGCGGTGACCAGCTTGAAGTTGGATACGGAGGCTTCGCCTTCGGGTCGGTTGTCCAGGTGGATCTGTCGGTTCTGCGGCATGAAATGTCTCCTGTGTGGAATCTGGAAGTGCAGCGTCGCCGACCTCAGTCGGTCGAAATCACGTTGAGGGAATTGGCGCCGGACGGCCCTGTCGGCAGGCGCCTGACGTACTTGAACGTGCCTGTCGAGTGCGCGCAGGCCTGGCCTTCGCTGTCATAAACCGTGGCTTCGACAAAGGCCATCGTCGCGGTGCGATGCATCAGGCGGCCCTTGCCCGACAGCTTGCCGCGCGACGGCCGCATGAAGGTCGTCTTCATCTCGATTGTCACAACGCCCATGTCCTTTTGCACGCTGCGCGCGGCGACGGCCATCGTCACATCCATCAGCGTCATCACGGCGCCGCCGTGGGTCACATCAAACGAATTGAAATGCTCGGGCCTTGTCGCGTAATCAACCTGCGACTCGCCACCGTCGAACTTCACCAACTCGAACCCGAGATGATGAACGAAGGGAATATCAACGCCGAATTCCATCAAAGGGCCTTTGGTTATCCACCGGTGATGACGCTCACACCACCATCGACGGCGATCCACTGGCCGGTGATGTGCTTACCGGCGTCGCTGGCGAACAGGACGGTAATGCCTTTCAGGTCTTCGTCATCGCCCAGGCGCTTGAGCGGTGCGTGGCTGGCCAGCTTGTCCTCGCCGAGCGTATCCAGTGTGTGCTGCGTCATCTTGCTGGGAAAGAACCCCGGGCAGATCGCATTCACAGTGATGTTGTACTTGCCCCATTCACAGCCCAGCGCTTCAGTGAAGCTGATGACCGCGCCCTTGGAGGTGTTGTAGGCCAGGGTCTGGATCTCGGGCGGATTGCCGCCGAGCCCGGCGATGGAAGCAATGTTGATGATGCGCCCGTATTGGTTGGGGATCATCGACTTCTTGGCCAGTTGCTGCGACAGGATGAAATAGCCGCGAACGTTCAGATTCATGAGCTTGTCCCACGCCTCGACCGGATGGTCTTCGGCAGGGGCACCCCAGGCTGCACCGGCATTGTTCACCAGGATATGGACATCGCCCATGCGTTCCAGCGTCTGGTCGGCAAGGCGACGGATGTCTTGTTCCTTGCCACAGTCTGCCGCGATCCAGCGTGTGTCGATGCCGGCGGCCTGTAGATCAGCTGCAGCCACTTCGAGGTCTGCCGCCTTGCGCGAAGTCAGCATGATGCGCGCGCCCTGCTCGCCCAGCGCATGCGCCATCTGCAAACCCAGGCCCCGCGAGCCGCCGGTCACGAGTGCAGTCTTGCCTTCAAGATTGAAGAGTTGGGGAACGGTGCGAATCATGTGTCTTGTTTTCCTGATGTGTGGCTACTGGAGGTTTTGCCCGGCATTGTGCGCTCCTCAAAGCGCGACCGCACCCATATCAGGATCGCGCCCGCAGCGACCAGGACACCACCGACTGTCATCAGGGTCCATGCTGCGGCGGGGCTGGCCGAAAGCGATGCCAGTCCGACGACTACAGCGAACAGGCCGGCATAGATGAGTACCCAGATCAGCTGTTCGATTCGGGCGGTGGTTTCAGGGGTCGGCATCTAGAAGGCGTCCTCGGGCACTTCTGCGCACGTGGGGTCCCGCGAAGTGACCACATGGAGCCAGGCGCCAATCTTGGGTAGCTCGTAGCGATAGAAAAATCGGGTGGCGGCCAGCCGTCCGACATGGGCAGGTTCGCTTGCCCTGTCTGCGGGAATCGACAGCGCCACATCCAGCCAGATCCAGGCGATGACCATATGACCGAACGCCTGCATATAAGGCACGGCATTGGCCAGCGCCTCGCGCGCATCGCCGGTGGCCCATGCCGATCGGGTGGCGGAGCCGACCTGCTCCAGCGCCTTGCCCAGCGCACTGGCGTATTCAGCTAATTCGGGACGTTGTATGGCGCGCTCGATGGTGGCGTTCACCCGGGCAGCGAGCAGCTTGAGCCCATGGCCGCCCGCCATCAGCACCTTGCGGCCCAGCAGGTCCGCAGCCTGGATGCCGTGCGTGCCTTCGTGGATCATGTTCAGGCGGTTGTCGCGCCAGTACTGC
>JAZKFD010000012.1:0-8853 GCA_040386635.1 Pseudomonadota bacterium | reverse complement strand
TGTCGATGTGCAGCGTGACGAAGGCGTGATTGACGAAGCCCTGGAAGAACTCGTGGGCAAGCTGGCTGTCGAAGGTGCCGATCATCCCACTCTTGAATGGCACGTCCATCACCAGGCCAGGACGGCCCGAAAAGTCGATGACCACCCGTGACAGCGCTTCATCGAGCGGCACATAGGCGTGGCCGTAGCGGCGGATGCCTTTCTTGTCCCCGATGGCCTTGAAGACGGCCTGGCCGAAAGCAATGCCCACATCTTCGACCGTATGGTGCCCGTCGATGTGCAGATCGCCTTTGGCTTCGATGTCGATATCGATCAGGCCGTGGCGTGCGATCTGGTCGAGCATGTGATCGAAAAAGCCGATGCCGGTTGAAAGCCGAGACTTGCCGGAGCCGTCGATATTGACCCGGACAGTGATCTGCGTCTCCGCCGTGTTGCGGATCACTTCGGCGCTACGTCCGGAAGTGAGTCCGGAAGTGAGTCCGGGCGTGGGTCCGGCAGTGGATTCGGTTGTGGGAACAGTGGTCATAGGGAAGCCTCGAGGGCCTTCATCATCTGCGCGTTCTCGTCGGCTGTTCCGACGGTCAGGCGCAGGCAATTGGCCAGCGATGGATGCATTTTAGAAACGTTCTTGACCAGGATGCCGTGCGACTTCATGCCGTCGAAGGCTTTCGCGGCATCGGGCACGCGCACCAGGATCATGTTGGCGTCGCTGGGCCATGACTTCACAGCGGGAATTCGGGCCAGTGCCTTCACGAGCAGAGCGCGCTGTTCACGAATGTCGGCCGCCTGCGCGGCAAACACCGCTTCATGCTCCAGGCAAAACAGCGCCGTCTCGGCATTGAGCACACTGATGTTGTATGGCGGGCGAACCTTGTCCACCTCGGCAATGAGCGCTTTCGGGCCGATCATGTAGCCGATGCGAACACCCGCGAGCCCGAACTTGCTCATCGTGCGCATCAAAAGCACATGCGGGTGCCTCGCGACGCGGTCGATGTAGCTGCGGGCGGCGAATGGCTGATAGGCTTCGTCCATCACGACGATGCCTGGAGCCGCTTCGATGATGCGTTCGATCGCCTCATCATTCCACAGGTTGGCCGTCGGGTTGTTCGGATAGGCAAGGTAGATGATGGCGGGCTTGTGCTGCGCGATCGCAGCGAGCATCGCGTCGGCGTCGAGTTCGAAATCCGCGGTGAGCGCAACGCCGACATAGTTCAGCCCCTGCAACTTTGCGCTCATCGCATACATCACGAAGCCCGGCTCGGGTGCCAGGATCGTCGCGCCGGGCACGTCGCAGGCCATCGCCAGCAAGGAAATCAACTCGTCCGAGCCGTTGCCCAGCATGATGTCAAAGCCCTCAGGCATGCCTGAGTGCCTGGCGAGCGCAGCGCGCAATTCATTGGGCAGATCACCCGGATAGCGATTGAGTGCCAGGGCGCCCAGCCGCCTGCCCAGCGCATCCTGCAGCTCGGGCGGCAGCCGGTGCGGGTTCTCCATGGCGTCCAGCTTCATGAGCCCCCGGGAGTCCTGGATGGCGTACGCATGCATCGATTGAACGTCCTTGCGGAACACATCGAGGAGTGCAGATTTTTCCGGAAGGCTCATCGCTTCATTCTCATTTCTGCCGCACGCGCGTGGGCTTGCAGGCCTTCGCCATGGGCCAGCACCGAGGCGATGGCACCCAGTGCCTGCGCGCCGGCTTCGCTGACCTCGATCAGACTGCTGCGTTTCTGGAAGTCGTACACGCCCAGCGGGCTGGAGAACCTGGACGTGCCGCTCGTGGGCAACACGTGGTTGGGCCCTGCGCAATAGTCGCCCAGCGATTCACTCGTCCAAGCGCCCAGAAAGATCGCACCCGCATGCTTCAGGCGCGGCTCCCAGAGGTGTGGATCGCTGCTCGCGATCTCCAGGTGTTCGGGCGCGATGCGATTGCTGATGTCGCACGCCTCTTCCATGCTGCGTGTGTGAATCAGCGCGCCGCGGCCGTTGAGCGACTTCGCGATGATTTCAGCACGAGGCATGTCGGGCAGCAGGCGGTCAATGGCCTGCTGCACCTGGTCGATGTACGGCGCATCAGGGCACAAAAGGATGCTTTGCGCCAATTCGTCATGCTCGGCCTGCGAGAACAGATCCATCGCGACCCAGTCGGGTGGTGTGGTGCCATCAGACAGCACCAGGATTTCGCTGGGGCCTGCAATCATGTCGATGCCCACCGCTCCGAATACGCGACGCTTCGCGCTCGCCACGTAGGCGTTTCCCGGTCCGGTGATCTTGTCCACGCGCGGAACCGTCTGGGTGCCGTATGCCAGCGCACCCACCGCCTGCGCGCCGCCGACAGTGAACGCGCGGCTCACACCGGAAACATAGGCCGCAGCCAGCACCAGCTGGTTTTTCTCGCCGCGTGGCGTGGGCACGACCATGACGATCTCGCCGACGCCGGCCACCTGCGCTGGAATCGCGTTCATCAAAACGGAAGACGGATACGCTGCTTTGCCGCCCGGCACATAGATGCCGACCCGGTCGAGTGGGGTGACCTTCTGGCCCAGCAGCGTGCCATGCTCGTCGCGATAGCTCCAGCTTTCGCCGGTGGCCCGCATCTGCGCGACGTGGTAGGCGCGCACACGATTGGCCGCTGCCTGCAATGCTTCCCGTTGCTGCGTGGGCAACTGGTGATAGGCGTCCTTCAGCTCGTGCGGCTCGAGCTCCAGCTGCGCCATGGATGTGACGTCCAGCGAATCGAACCGGGCCGTGTATTCCAGTACGGCTGCATCGCCGCGCTGCCTGACGTCGGCAAGAATGGCCTCCACCGCCATTTCGACCTTCGAATCCGTCTCGGCAGACCAGTGCAGGCGCCGGGTGAATTGCGCTTCGAAATCGGCTGTGTCCGTCGCGAGGCGTAGCGGCCGGGCAGTCCAGTTCATCGGTGTCAGTCCTGGGGGATGGCTGAAGAGAATGCGTCGATCACGCTGCGGATGGCGGATTGCTTGAGTTTGAGCGCGGCTTGGTTGACCACAAGCCGCGAACTGATGTCCATGATGCGCTCGACTTCGACCAGATGATTGGCCTTGAGCGTGTTGCCCGTGGACACCAGATCCACGATCGCGTCGGCCAGCCCGGTGAGCGGGGCCAGCTCCATGCTGCCGTACAGCTTGATCATGTCGACGTGCACGCCCTTGGCGGCAAAAAATTCGCGAGCGATGTTGACGTATTTGGTGGCAACCTTCAGGCGCGAACCCTGCCGCACTGCATTGGCGTAGTCGAAATCGGAACGCACCGCGACGCTCACCCTGCATTTGGCAATGCGAAGGTCCAGCGGCTGGTAAAGCCCCGTGCCGCGGCCCCAGTCAGCGCCGTGCTCGATCAGCGTGTCGAGCCCCGTCACGCCCAGGTCCGCGCCGCCATACTGCACATAGGTCGGCACGTCGCTCGCCCGCACGATGACAACGCGCACATCCGCACGGGTCGTCGCCAGAATCAGCTTGCGCGACTTCTCGGGGTCTTCGGTCACCTCGATGCCCGCTGCGCGCAGCAGCGGCAAGGTCTCTTCGAAGATGCGTCCCTTCGACAGGGCCAGAGTCAACATGGGTTCAGGAAATCCGTTCAATGTCGGCGCCGATTGCGCGCAGTTTCGCTTCCATCTGGTCGTAGCCGCGATCCAGGTGATAGATGCGATCGACGATGGTTTCGCCCTCGGCGACCAGTCCGGCAATCACCAGGCTCGCCGATGCGCGCAGATCGGTCGCCATCACGACGGCGCCCGACAGCCGTTCCACGCCTTCGATCACGGCAAACTTGCCATCGACCTGGATATTGGCGCCCAGGCGCACCATTTCATTGACGTGCATGAAACGGTTCTCGAAGATCGTTTCCGTCACCTTGGAAGGACCCTCGGCAATGATGTTGAGCGCCATGAACTGCGCCTGCATGTCCGTCGGAAATCCCGGGTATTCGGTCGTGCGAAAGCTCTGGGCCGCCAGCCGCCCCTGCGACTTGATGTGGATGCCGTCTTCCACTGGCGTCACCGTGGCGCCTGCTGCACGCAACAGGTCGATCACCGCGCCCAGGTGCTCGGCGCGGCCGTGACGCAGCGTGACGTCTCCGCCGGTGGCCGCAACCGCACAGAGAAAAGTCCCGGCCTCGATGCGATCGGCCACCACCCGGTGGGTGGCGCCATGCAGCTTTTCCACGCCTTCAATGGTGATGCGCTCGGTGCCGTGGCCTTCGATTTTCGCGCCCATCGCGATCAGCATTTCGGCCAGGTCAATGATCTCGGGCTCCTGCGCCGCGTTTTCAAGCACCGTGGTGCCTTCGGCCAGCGTGGCGGCCATCAGGAAATTCTCGGTGCCGGTGACCGTCACCATGTCGGTGCGGATGTTGGCACCCTTCAACCGGGTCCGGCCCTTTGGCAATTTGGCGATCATGTAGCCATGCTCGACCGTGATCTCGGCACCCATGGTCTGCATGCCCTTGATGTGCTGGTCAACCGGCCTGGAACCAATGGCGCAACCACCCGGCAGCGATACGGTGGCCTCGCCGAAGCGGGCCAGCAGCGGGCCCAGCGCGAGAACGGCCGCGCGCATGGTCTTGACCAGCTCATAGGGCGCTTCGGGCGAACTCAGTCGCGCCGAGTCGATCCGGACCGTGCCCTGGGCGTCGCGCTCGACGTTCACGCCCATGTTGCGAATGAGCGTGAGCATGGTGGCCACGTCCTGCAGGCGCGGTACGTTCTCCAGCACCATCGGGTCGGAGGTGAGCAGCGTCGCGCAAAGCTCGGGCAGCGCGGCGTTCTTGGCGCCGGAAATCCGGACTTCGCCGTGGAGCTGGTGACCCCCGCGAATCAGAAGCTTGTCCATGAAATCACTTTGGTTGGTTGGCCCATTCGGCGGGCGTCAATGTCTGCATCGAAAGTGCGTGCACTTCGTCCGTCTGCATTCTCGCACCGAGGGTGGCGTACACCCGCTGGTGCCGCTGGATCAGCCGCTTGCCTTCGAATTCGGCCGAAACGATCACGGCGCTCCAGTGGCGGCCATCGCCGCTGACATCGAGGTGCTCGCAGGCAAGGCCCGATGCGATCAGGGATTGGAGTTCTTCAGCGGTCATGGCAAGTGGGTAGGCAGGTGGGGTCGGCAAATGGAGTCAGCTGCGGATTTTGTAGCCGATTCGCAGCAAGTGGACGGCTATCGAGCTCACCACGAGAAATGCGGTACCGACGATGGCAAGGCTGAGCCACGGCGACACGTCGCTCACGCCGAAGAATCCGTAGCGAAACCCGTCGATCATGTAGAAAAACGGGTTGAGGTGACTCACCTGCTGCCAGAACGCAGGCAGGGAATGGATTGAATAGAAAACCCCCGACAAAAACGTCATCGGCATGATGATGAAGTTCTGGAACGCGGCCATCTGGTCGAATTTGTCGGCCCATAGCCCGGCGATGACGCCCAGCGAGCCCATCAGGCCTGCGCCCAGCACCGCGAACACGATGATCCAGAGCGGCGCCTCGAATGCCGGCCGGCCGAAGAACGCCGTCACGGCGAATACACCCAGCCCCACTGCGAGGCCACGCGCGATCGACGAGCCGACATAGGCAGTAAACCAGGCCCAGTGCGACAACGGCGTCAGCAGCAGAAACACCAGGCTGCCCATGATCTTGCTTTGCACCAGCGAAGAAGCGCTGTTGGCAAACGAGTTCTGCAACACGCTCATCATCACAAGCCCCGGCACCAGGAAGGCGGTGTAGCTCACCTTGTCATAAACTTTCACATGATCCTGCAGCACATGGCCGAAGATCAGCATGTAGAGCACCGCCGTGAGAACCGGCGCCGCGACTGTCTGGAAGCTCACCTTGTAGAAGCGGAGCACTTCCTTGTAGAGCAGGGTTTGCCAGCCGTTCATCTGGTGGCCTCCGTGACAGGCAGGGGTTGAGGCTGCACCTGCGCCTGATCCTGCGCCTTCTCGCCGTGGCGTGACATCACATCCAGGAACACATCTTCCAGGTCGGCCTTGCGGATTTCGACGTCTTCCACCCGAAGGCCGGCTTCGCGGATGATGGCCAGGTAGCGCTCGATCTCATGCGCGTCGTGGGCGGGTAATTGCACGATACGCCCGGTCACGCGTGCCTTGCCCTCAAACGCTTTGGGCAGTGCGCTGTCCATCTTGAACCGCAGCACATTGCTCGACGCCGCCTTGAGCAGTTCGCTCGTGCGCTCCAGCGCCACCAGCCGGCCGGTCTTGAGCATGGCGATCCGCCCGCACAACGCTTCGGCTTCCTCCAGGTAATGCGTCGTCAGCAGCACGGTATGGCCCTGCTTGTTCAGTTTGGCAATGAATTGCCACAGCGTCTGGCGCAGCTCCACATCGACACCGGCCGTAGGCTCGTCCAGCACGATCACCGGCGGCTTGTGGACCAGCGCCTGCGCCACCAGCACCCGGCGCTTCATGCCACCCGATAGCTGGCGCATGTTGGCGTTGGCCTTGTCGGCCAGGCCCAGGCTTTCGAGCAGTTCGTCGATCCAGGCGCCGTTGTTCCGGACCCCGAAATAGCCGGACTGGATGCGCAGGGCCTCGCGCACATTGAAAAACGGATCGAACACGAGTTCTTGCGGAACCACACCCAGACGCCTGCGCGCGTTGGCATAGTCAGACTGGACATCGTGGCCCAGCACGCTCACGCTGCCCGACGTGGCACGCGTGAGCCCCGCCAGGATGCTGATCATGGTGGTCTTGCCAGCACCGTTCGGCCCGAGCAAGCCAAAGAACTCGCCCTGCTCGATATCGAGACTGACGTTGTCGAGCGCCTTGAGGGAATTCCCGCGTGCGGACGAATAGTGCTTGGAAACCGATTGGAAGGAGATGGCGGGCATGGGGAGCCCGGGATTTTACCGGGCGCGCGAGCAGAAGGCCGCCAGGGCCGAGCAATCGCCTTACGCCGCCGCCGGAAGCAGCTGGGCCACGCCGTACAGCGAGGCCAGTTCACGAAGCCGGGGCGGCATGCGGCTGATCGAGAGCGTCTTGCCAATCGCAAGCGCCTCGCGCCGGCATTCGAGCAGCACCGCAAGCGCCGACGAATCGAAATGCGCGAGCGCACCAGCATCTGCCACCACCGCCGGTTCAGCGTGCGAACGCAGGCCCTGCACCAGCATGCGACAGCACGCCACCGCCTGCGCATGGGTGAGCTCAGCGGGCAGGACCAGCATGTCCGGTCAGCCCTTGGCGTTGGATTTGTTGCGTGCGACCAGCGTGGCGATCAGACCGTCGATGCCCTTCGAATTGATTTCGGTGGCGAACTGGCTGCGATAGGTTTCAACCAGCCAGACGCCAAGCACGTTCAGGTTGTAGATTTTCCAGCCCGAACCTTGCCCGGGCGTCTTTTCAAGGCGGTAGTCGAGCTGGATCGGATCGCCACGGCCGCGGATTTCGGTGCGCACGAGCACGTCGGTGTCGGAAGTCGCACCGCGCTGCGGCTTGATGCTGATGGTCTGGTCGTCCACCTGGGCCAGTGCGCCGGAATAGGTGCGAACCAGCAAGACCTTGAATTCTTCCTGCAGACGCTTTTGCTGCTCGGGCGTGGCCTGGCGCCATGCCGGGCCTACAGCGGCTGCGGTCATGCGCTGGAAATTGACGTTCGGCATGATCTTGCTGTCCACGAGAGCGATCACGCGCGACGTATCGCCCGCCTGGATCGCCTTATCCTGCCGGATCGCCCCGAGCACGTCATCTGACAGGCGCTTGATCATCACGTCGGGGGTTTCTTCCGCCGCGTGCGCAAGTGGCGCAAGGCCTGCAAAGGCCGCAACCGCCGCGATCGACGCAGCCCATTCAATGAGAAGTCTTCTTTTCAATTCAAACCTTTCGTGCGGACACTGCCCGCGAATCGTCATTGGAACGACTGTTATCCAGGGGGTTCCGGTTACGTGAGGGACGACGCAACAGTTTGCAACCAACCGCCTTCACTTCGGGGCTGGGGCGGAAGCTGGAGAAGCCGGCGCCGGGGCAATGCCGGGGGCTGCGGGCGTCCCATCTGCCTTCGGCTCCTGGCCCGCATCGCCATCGGACGTCTTTTCGCTGATTTCCGCCCGCCGGCGCTGCAGGTGCGCATCCCGGTAGAAGGTGTACTTGTCCAGTGCGGCCTCATCGATCACGGTTCCGACCCGCAGCAGGTTGGAACGCGAATCGATGACGCGCAGCGTGTAGAGGCTGTAGCGGGTACCCCATGGATTCACCATTGCCACCGGATCGGCCTTGCGGTCGAAAGGCAGCGCGATGGCGTCGCGCATCGTGGACGGCCCGACGAAGGGCAGGACCAGGTAAGGACCCGTAGGGACACCCCAGGTGCCCAGCGTCTGGCCGAAGTCTTCCTTGTGGCGCTCGATGTTCAGTTCGCTGGCGATGTCCAGGATGCCGCCGAGCCCGAAGAACGTGTTCACGTTCAGCCGCATGAAGTTCTCTGCGGCATGACCAAACTTGAATTGCAGCGCGCTGTTGATGGCGGACCAGCCGTCACCCAGGTTCGCGAAAAAATTGCTGACGCCCGTGCGGGCGATGGGCGGCAGTGCAGCCTTGTAGGCCGTGGCAGCCGGCTTGAGCGCCACCGAATCGATGCCGTCGTTGAACGACATCATCTTGCGATTGAACGATTCGAACGGATCACGCGAAGACGCATTGGGACTGGCGCAGCCGGTGAGCAGCACCAGGACGCTGGCTAGAAGCGCTGCCCATGCCGGGCGGCCGATGCCGGCAGGGAAAAACGGGAGTGTCCGGAAGATCGAAGTCATTTCTTGGGAGCCGATGCCGCCGGACTGTTACCTTCGGCGGCTTTGTTGAACAGGAACTGCCCAATCAGGTTTTCAAGCACGACAG
>JAZKFD010000011.1:0-17571 GCA_040386635.1 Pseudomonadota bacterium | reverse complement strand
CTGCCCCCTTTAGCCACTCGGGCACCCCTCCGGCGAACCTCGAAATATAGCACGATTCAAATGCACTATCGAGGGCCATCGAACTCGCCCAGCTAGAAAATGTCGGGGTAACCCCGTTCGCTGAGCCACTGGCGGGCTTGCGAAAAGTGTCCGCAGCCCAGGAACGGCACCGGCGGTCGCCGTGCAGATAGCGGGGACGGGTGGTTGGCTTTGAGGATGAGGTGATCGCGCGCAGTTCGCTCGGCAGCGTTCTCAATCAAACCCGCCTTGGCTTGCGCATGGGCACCCCACAGCATGTACACGCACGGGGACGCGGTGGCAGCGACCTGTTCGAGCAGCAAATCCGTGAGGGTTTCCCACCCCTTTTTTGCATGACTCCCCGCCTCTCCATCCTCGACGGTCAGGCTGGTATTGAGCAACAGCACGCCCCTTGTCGCCCATGGCACGAGAGACCCGTCTGCCGGCTCGGTCAGCGCAAACCCATCCCGGCGCATTTCCTTGAAAATATTCTGCAGGGACGGCGGCGGGCGGACGCCCCTTCGCACGGAAAACGCGAGTCCTTCCGCTTGCCCGCGACCATGGTACGGATCCTGTCCGACGATAACTGCCCGAACCTTCGACAGAGGCGTTAGTGCCAGCGCGCGAAAAGGCTCGGGCGGATAGATGACCGCCCCGGCAGCGAGGCGGGCTTGCATGAACGCACTCAGCCGTATCCCGTCCGTGCTTTCAAAAAAGGATTCGATGGCGGGACGCCAGCCCTGCGCCACCGGCCACACTTCAGGCTGCCACGCCTTCAGGCGCTCATCCATGCGTCACTCGCCAAAGAGTTCAGCGAGTGCTCGCCCGGGATCGTCAGCGCGCATGAATGCCTCCCCGACCAGAAAGGCGTTGACACCCGCCGAGCGCATCTTCTGGACATCCTCTTTCACAAGAATGCCGGATTCAGTCACCAGCAGACGGTCGTTTGGCACCTCGGGCAACAACCCGATCGTGGTGTCCAGCGACACTTCGAAGGTGCGTAAGTTGCGGTTGTTGATCCCGATCAAAGGCGTCTTAAGCTTGAGCGCACGATCGAGCTCTGCCTTATCGTGCACCTCAACGAGTACCGCCATGTCGAGGCTTCGAGCCACCGCTTCGAGTTCCGCCATTGCCCCATCGTCCAGGCAGGCGGCAATCAGCAAGATGCAGTCGGCGCCCATCGCCCGCGATTCATAGACCTGGTACGCATCGACCATGAAGTCCTTGCGCAAAACTGGCAAGTCGCACGAAGCCCGCGCCTGCTTAAGGTAGTCGGGCTGGCCCTGGAAAAAATCGCGATCGGTCAGCACCGACAGGCAAGCGGCCCCAAACTCGGCGTAGCTCTGCGCAATGTCAGCCGGAATGAAGTCAGCGCGCAGCACACCTTTGCTCGGACTGGCTTTCTTGATTTCCGCGATAACCGCAGGCTGGCCAGCGGCGATCTTGCGACGCAGTGCGCCTTCAAAATCCCGGGTGAGCACACGGCTTTCGGCATCGGCGCGCATCTGCGCGAATGGCACCTTGCCTTTGGCTGCGGCGACTTCATCGCGTTTGACGGCGACGATTTTGTTGAGGATGTCAGAGATAGGGGTCATCAGGCCACCATCGACCTGGACAACTGCGCCAGGGCGTCGAGCCTGGCCTTCGCGGCACCGGAGTCAAGCGCCCTTCGGGCCTTTTCTATCCCCTCCTGGATCGATTCAGCGACATTGGCGGCGTAAAGCGCAGCCCCGCTGTTGAAGATCACGATGTCGCGCGCCGGTCCCGGCTCGTTGTCAAGCACATTGAGCAGCATCTGACGCGACTGATCAGGCGTCTCAACCTTCAGCGCGCGATTACTGGCCATGGGCAGCCCGAAATCTTCGGGATGAATTTCGTATTCAGTAATCTCGCCATTTTTCAACTCGCCCACCATGGTCGCAGCCCCCAGGCTGACCTCATCCATGCCGTCGCGGCCATAAACCACCAGCGCGTGTTCCGCGCCCAGACGCTGGAGCGCCCGCACCTGGATGCCGACCAGGTCCGGATGAAACACGCCCATCAGGATATTGGGAGCGCCTGCCGGGTTAGTGAGGGGGCCCAGGATATTGAAGATCGTGCGCACGCCCAGTTCCTTGCGCACGGGAGCCACGTTCTTCATGGCCGGGTGGTGATTGGGCGCGAACATGAAGCCGATGCCGACTTGTTCGATGCAAGCTGCGATCGCCGCCGGGGGCAGATTGATATTGATGCCCAGGCTCTCCAGCACATCCGCGCTGCCGCTTTTGCTGGAGACGCTGCGCCCACCATGCTTGCTGACCTTGGCGCCCGCTGCAGCGGCCACGAACATCGAACACGTGGAAATGTTGAACGTGTGCGAGCCATCGCCGCCGGTCCCCACGATATCGACGAGATGGGTCTTGTCCTTCACTTCAACCTTGGTCGAAAACTCCCGCATGACCTGCGCGGCAGCAGTGATTTCTCCAATGGTTTCCTTTTTGACGCGAAGGCCTGTGATGAGCGCGGCCATCATCACCGGCGACAACTCGCCGCTCATGATCATGCGTACGACGTGGAGCATCTCGTCGTGGAAAATTTCGCGATGCTCGATGGTGCGCTGAAGCGCTTCCTGGGGACTGATCGGCATGAGTGCCTCCTTGCGGTCTCGGGGTTCGTTCGGGATTGTCGGTGAGTGCCGGCTTCAGGTCGAAGCCTGAAAACACTTCAGATCAGGCCGGTTCAATTGCGCAGGTACTCGCGGATTGCCGCGACGGCCCGATCCACGCCAGGTGCGTCAACATCGAGATGCGTCACGAAACGCAGCCGATACAGGCCGATGGCCAAAATTCCCTGCGCAGCCAGATGGGCGATCAGGCCCTGCGATTTTTCGCGGGCCGGGCCGACCAGGTCGATGAAGATCATGTTGGTCTGCGGCCGCTCGACGACGACGCCGTCGATGCCTTCAAGGCCGTCGGCGAGTTGCCGGGCCAGTTCGTGGTCAGCGCGAAGCCTGTCGATGTGGTGATCCAGCGCGTGGCTGGCTGCCGCCGCAAGAATGCCGGCCTGCCGCATCGCGCCGCCCGCCATCTTGCGCACGCGCCGAGCTCGCCCGATCACCTCGCTTGATCCGCACAGGGCCGAGCCAACGGGGGCTCCCAGCCCCTTGCTGAAGCAGACCGACACGCTGTCGAAGCATTGCGCGATGCGCCGGGCTTCGGCGCGGATATCGCCGCCCGTCGCGGCGGCTTGCGCTGTCGCCGCGTTGAACAGCCTCGCGCCGTCCAGATGTCGCGACAAACCCTTGCGCCGTGCCAGCGCCGTCGCCTGCTCGACGTAGTCGAAGGGCAGCAACTTGCCGCCCAGCGTGTTTTCCAGCGCGAGCATGCGCGTGCGCGCGAAGTGCGGATCGTCGGGCTTGATCGCAGCCTCGATCTCGTCCAGCGCCAGCGTTCCATCGGGCTGATGATTAAGTGGCTGCGGCTGCACACTGCCAAAAACCGCTCCGCCGCCGGCTTCCCATCGATAGCAATGCTGCATCTGCCCCACGATGTACTCATCGCCGCGCTGGCAATGCGCAAGGATCGCGCACAGGTTGCTTTGCGTGCCGGTCGGCACGAACAGCGCATCTTCGAAGCCAAGCATGGCGGCGATTTTTTCCTGGAGCGCATTCACGCTCGGATCATCGCCAAAGACGTCATCGCCAAGGGGCGCGCCAGCCATCGCCGCGCGCATTGCGGCGGTTGGCTGGGTCACCGTGTCGCTGCGCAGATCAATCGGTTTCACGCTACTTGCTCCAGAAAGTTTTTCAGCATGGCATGGCCATGTTCAGTCAGGATCGACTCCGGATGAAACTGCACACCCTGGATCGCCAGTTCCCTGTGGCGCACGCCCATGATTTCGCCATCATCGGTTCGTGCCGTGACGAGCAGTTCCGCCGGGCAGGACGCTGGCTCGATGGCCAGCGAGTGGTAGCGATTGACCGTGAACTGCGCTGGCAGGCCGGCAAACACGCCTTGCTGCGTTGTCGTGATCACGCTTGTCTTGCCGTGCATGAGCTGCTGCGCGCGCACGATCTTGCCGCCAAAGGCCGCGCCGATCGACTGATGCCCCAGGCACACACCCAGGATAGGCAGCCTGCCGGCGAAATGGCGAATCGCCTCAACTGAAATTCCAGCTTCTGCCGGTGAACAGGGTCCCGGCGAAATCACGAGGAAGTCAGGCTGGCGGTCCGCGACCCCGGCCACGGTGATCTCGTCATTGCGAAACACCTCCACCTGCGCGCCAAGCTCACCGAAGTACTGCACCAGGTTGTAGGTGAAGCTGTCGTAGTTGTCGATCATCAGCAGCTTCATTCCAGCCCCTCCTCGACCAGCTCCGAGGCCCGCAACAAGGCACGCGCCTTGGCCTCGGTTTCTCTCCATTCCATCTCGGGCACGGAATCAGCCACGACGCCGGCAGCCGCCTGGACGTAGAGCATCTGGTCCTTGATGATGCCGGTGCGGATCGCAATGGCGACGTCCATGTCGCCGGCGTAACTGAGGTAGCCGCAGGCGCCGCCGTAAAGACCGCGCTTGGTGGGCTCGAGCTGGTCGATGATCTCCATGGCATGCACCTTCGGGGCACCGGTCAGCGTGCCCGCCGGGAAAGTCGCCTTCAGCACGTCGATGCTGGTCATTCCATCATTCAGGATGCCTTCGACGTTGCTGACGATGTGCATCACATGGCTGTATCGCTCGACGGCAAATGCCTCTGTCACCTTGACGGTGCCGGTCTTGGCAATGCGCCCGATGTCGTTGCGCGCCAGATCGATCAGCATCACGTGCTCCGCACGCTCCTTCGGATCGCTCACCAGCTCCATCTCGACCGCCTTGTCCTCCTGGGGCGACGCAGCACGGGGCCTGGTTCCGGCAAGCGGCCGGATCGTGACCTTCTGGCCCTCGTCCGTCTGCTCCTGGCGCACCAGGATCTCGGGTGAAGCGCCCACCACATGGAAATCTCCGAAGTGGTAGTAGTACATGTACGGACTGGGATTGAGCGATCGCAGCGCGCGGTACAGCGACAAGGGGGACTCGGTATAGCGCTTCCTGATGCGCTGGGCGACCTGCACCTGCATGAAGTCGCCGCCGGCAATCAGTTCCTTGGCACGATCAACGGCGTTCAGGTAGTCAGCTTTGGCGAACTCACGCTCTGCCGGGAAAACCTGTGTCTGCCTGATGACGGGCGCGCTCACCGAGTATTTGAGCTGCTCTTTCAACTCGCGCAGGCGCTTCTTGGCGGTGGCGAAGGCCTCCGAGGTGGCAGGATCCGCGTAAACGATGAGGTAGAGCTTGCCTGACAGGTTGTCGATAACGGCCAGCTCTTCGCATTGCAGCAAAAGAATGTCCGGGCAACCCAGCGAGTCCGGCGGGCAGGACTGCTCCAGCTTCTTTTCGATATGACGGACGGTGTCATACCCGAAGTAGCCCGCAAGGCCGCCGCAAAACCGCGGCAGGCCGGGCCGCAGAGCCACCTTGAAACGCTTCTGGTAAGCCTCGACAAAGTCCAGCGGATTGCCCTTGACGGTTTCCACCACCACGCCGTCGGTGACGACCTCGGTGGCTGCATCGGCGCCAAAGCCGCTTGCGCGCAGCAAGGTGCGCGCGGGCAAGCCGATGAAGCTGTAGCGGCCGAATCGCTCGCCGCCGACAACCGACTCCAGCAGGAAGCTGTGTTTGCCACCGCCTTTGGCATGCGCGAGCTTCAGGTACAGGGAAAGCGGCGTTTCGAGATCCGCAAACGCCTCGGCGATCAGGGGAATGCGGTTGTAGCCCTGCGAAGCAAGGCTTTTGAATTCAAGTTCTGTGATCATGGGTTGAGCCTCCACAAGCTCGGCGGCATCGGGGGGCGCCGCATCAGTCCAGCATCAGTTCAAGGGGATGTCCCGGCAGGCGGGACGCGGGGCACGGGCTGCCCCGTGCAATCAGAAACGCACGACGGAAGGCTTACGCCAGGGCCAGGCTCCCCGGTCGGCGAGACCCGTCACGATCGTGCGGTGGATGAACATGGCGGCAGTGTAGCAAACGCGAGAAAACCCTCTAGCCCTTCGCATGTCGGTACGTAAGAATTCCGTTACAGACAGCGAGAGGCCTTCTCTCGCCTCAGGAGACAGATCGCATGAAAACACTGTTCAGGGCCAGCCTGCTGGTCGCAGCACTGATCGCCGCGCCGCTGGCGCACGCTCAATCCCAGATGATCTCGGGCGTGAGATACGACGAGGCCTCCGATGTACGCGGCGCGAAGGTCACGCTCAACGGCGCAGGTGTCCGCTACAAGGCCATCTTCAAGGTCTATACGGCAGGCCTGTATTTGCCCAGGAAAGCCGGCTCGACCGAGGAAGTGCTCGCGATGCCGGGCGCCAAGCGCATGAATATCACCATGCTGCGCGATATTGACTCCGGCGAACTCGGCAAGCTCTTTTCCCGCGGCATGGAAGACAACATGGACAAGGCCGCGTTTTCCAAGCTCGTCCCCGGCGTTTTGCGCATGAGCCAGCTGTTTTCCGAATGCAAGGCACTGAAGGCAGGCGAAAGTTTCATGATCGACTGGGTACCCGGCGTCGGCACCGTCATCTCCATCAACGGCGCCAAGTGCTTCCAGCAAACCGAGCCTTTCAAGGAACCCGAGTTCTACAACGCGCTGCTGCGAATCTGGCTCGGCCCGAGCCCAGCGGACTGGAAGCTCAAGGAAGCGCTCCTCGGAAAACCCGCCTGAAGCGACTTTTGTCACTGCGCCAGACCTACGAAGGTCTGGGTTCAATCTGCGTCCGCATCCCTAAAATTTGATGATAAAAGGGGATGGATTTTTGGGGAGCTTCTTCAACAAGGAAGTCTCCGGCCTTCCGTTCTCGCCTAACAACACGGAGGGTACGGAATGCGGGTATTGGGTCACCGGTTTGGCTGGTTTGCGGTATTTGTCGGGCTGGCCCTTTTGTTGGCAGCCACGCTGACGATCTGGGGTAGCCTGCAGGGGCAAGACAGCGCAGCAGCGACGGGCGAGCTGGAGCTTCACGCCCAAGGGACTGATTTCCGCCTTCTCGCATCGTCAGTGCCCTGGATGATCTCGGCTGCCATGCTCGTCATCGTGTTCGTTGCGCTGATAGCAGCCGGGATACGAGACACCATCCACTCCATGCTGGAAATGGACCCCTGGGAATTGACCGAAGAGCCGGGACAGGCCAGCGATCCGCCGACGCATAGGCCTAAGCATTCGCATACCCATACGCCCGGGGGATGACTGCACTGGTTTTCACCGGCCCTGGCGGCCAGCGTCCAGCCAGCTCCCCACCAGCGCCAGCGAGTCCAGCAATCCATCGCAATCCACCGCGCCCACCGGTTCACCGTGGTTATAGCCATGAGTCACCAGGATCACGGGGCAACCGGCCGCGCGCGCGGCGCTTGCATCATTGCTGGAGTCTCCAACCATCAGCGTGCGGGACGGAACCGACCCGAGCGCCGCACAGGTTCTGAGCACGGGCAGCGCGTCTGGCTTCTTGCGCTCGAACGCATCGCCTCCGAACACCATGTCGAAAAAGGAATCCAGGCCTTTTACCCTGAGAAGCGATTGCGCAAACACCTGCGGCTTGTTGGTCAGGCACGCCAGTCGCAGGCCACGCGCCTGCAGGATTTCAAGCCCCTCCAGCGCACCCTCGAACACGGCCGAATGCTGTCCGTTGACGGCCAGGTAATGCGTCTGGTATGCATGCCAGGCGGCGTCGTACAGCGCGGCGCTCGCGCCAGTACGCGCCAGCACCGCACGGATGAGGTGCTCCGACCCTCGACCAATCATGGGTTCGATGACGTTCCTGTCCAGCGGCGCCAGGCGCAGGTCAGCAAGCATCATGTTGAGCGCCACCCGAAAGTCATCGAGCGTATCCACCAGTGTTCCATCCAGGTCGATGATGGCCGCGTCAAAATTTCGTTGTTCCATGTCCTGCAATCTTTCTCGGGCTTTCATGATGCACGGGGGCAAGTGGCGCCACGCATTTGGTGAACAATGGCGCCCATGGGTGAATTTGACCTGATCGAGCGTTACTTCAAGCGCCCAGTCCGCCGCAGCGCGATGGGAATCGGGGACGACTGCGCGTTGATTGCCCCGGGACCGGGAATGCAGTTGGCCGTGTCGAGCGACATGCTGGTGGAGGGGCGCCACTTCCTGTCCACCGTCGATCCGGCTCGGCTGGGCCACAAGGCGCTGGCGGTCAATCTCAGTGACCTTGCGGCCTGCGGCGCCAGGCCGCTCGCCTTCACACTGGCCCTCGCGATGCAACAGGCAGACGAATCATGGCTCGAGCCTTTTTCGCGCGGTCTGCTGGCCCTGGCCGATGCACACGAGTGCGAGCTGGTGGGCGGCGACACAACCCGGGGACCGCTCAACATCTGCATCACCGTGTTCGGTGAAGTGCCTGCCGGAATGGCCTTGATGCGCTCAGGCGCGCGGGCCGGAGACGACATCTTTGTCAGCGGGACGGTAGGCGATGCACGGCTCGCATTGGAAGTGTTTCGCGGCACCTTGTCCGTATCCAGTGATGCATTCGAAGCTGCGCGCGCGCGGATGGAACAACCCACACCGCGCGTCGCCCTGGGCCAGGCTCTGCGCGGCATCGCGACAGCGGCGGTTGACGTCAGCGATGGCCTGCTGGGCGACCTCGGGCACATCCTGCGACAGTCGAAGGTCGGCGCGGTGATCGACGCTGGGGCTACGATGAGATTGCTGGCTGCAGGCGCGCATGTGGATGAGGACCGGCGGCTCGAGTACACGTTGGCCGGAGGAGACGACTACGAACTCGTGTTCTGCGCACCGCCTTCGATGCGAGGCGCGGTCGATGCCGCAGCGCGCGCATCCGAAACGGCAGTCACCCGGATCGGCCGGGTCGAAACAGGGCAGGGTCTGCGACTGGTCGATGCATCAGGCGCCCCCCTGGTACGGCACTTCGCGTCGTTCGACCACTTCGCCTGACGTCCTTGAGCCATGCGCGCCCTTCAAATTGGCCTGATCACTGCTGCGCTTGTGTTCGCCTCGGTAGGCGCACAGGCGGAACCCTTCACCGCCGTCGTGGCAACCGTCGTTGACGGCGACACCGTCTGGGTCCGCCCAGACCGCGGCGGTGCACCGCGACCGGTCCGTATCGAGGGCATCGACGCACCGGAAATCTGCCAGGCATTCGGGGTGCAGTCACGCAATGCCCTCAAGGGGCTTGTGCACCGCCGCCGCGTGGTCGTGATCAGCAGCAGGCATGACAGCAACCGGCGGCTTCTGGCGCGATTGCAACGCGACGGACAGGACGTTGGCGAAGCGATGGTCGCGCGCGGCTATGCATGGTCCTACCGCTTTCGCGGCCATCCCGGGCCCTATGCACAACAGGAACGTCGGGCACGCCATGCCCATACCGGCCTGTGGGTCGATAAAGACGCCATGGTGCCGCGCGACTTTCGCGTGCAAAACGGCAGCTGCTACCAATGATGAACCCGCCCGTCAATCCGCCCATAAATCCGCCCGTTCGAGCGGCTGTGATCCGGCCCAACGCACGCTTCATGCTGTCCCATCCGGCCCACTGCATCGCGCTGGGCTTCGGCTCGGGACTGTCTCCGGTCGCGCCAGGCACCGCCGGCACACTCTGGGCGTGGCTTGCGTATGTGGTGATGCAGATGTGGCTGACGCCGATGCAGATCGGCGGCGTGATTGCGGTCGCGCTGGTCGTGGGCCTGTGGGCTTGTACGGTCACGGCCGAACACATGCGACTGCTCGATCCCGGGAACATCGTGTGGGACGAGGTCGTCGCCTTCTGGATCGTGCTATGGCTGGTTATGCCAGCCGGGCTGGCAGCGCAATTTGCAGCGTTCGCCCTGTTTCGCTTCTTCGACGCAGTAAAGCCGGGTCCGGTGGCCTGGGCCGACAATCTCTTTCATGGATTCGGCTGGAAGGGCGGTTTCGGCATCCTGTTCGACGACCTGGTGGCGGCGTTCTGCACGCTGCTCGTGATCTCTCTGTGGAGTTTGTGGTGATGGAACCCGTGAGTCCCGGGCTGATCGAAGGATCCGCCATTGAGCGGCTGGCCGAGGTGCTGCTGGAGCGCGAATGGATGCTCGCCACCGCAGAAAGTTGCACCGGCGGAATGATCGCGGCGGCCTGCACCGACCTTGCAGGTTCGAGCCAGTGGTTCGAGCGCGGGTTCGTCACCTACTCCAACGAAGCCAAGACGGACTCGCTGGGAGTCGATGCCGGCCTGATCGCAGCCAACGGTGCCGTCAGTGAGCTTGTCGCAAGAGCCATGGCCTTCGGCGCCGTGCGGCATTCGCGCGCCAGGGTCAGCGTGGCAGTCACCGGCGTTGCCGGCCCGACCGGCGGCAGCAAGGACAAGCCAGTGGGTACGGTGTGGTTCGGCTTCATGATCGACGGCCGCCTCGACAGCGAGATGCGACGATTCGATGGCGACCGGGCCGCCGTGCGACGCCGGACCGTGGAACACGCCATCGAAGGCCTGATCGTCCGCGTGGCACAAACCCCCGCCAGGTAAATTCCCCCCTACGAGGACGCTTCATGAACACCGCACAGAACTGGTTCGATGGTTTCGACAAGGCCAGCTTCGCAGTCAATGGGGTCGAAATCTTTGCACGATTCGGTGGCGCCAAAGGAAAACCGGCGTTGCTCTTGCTGCACGGATTTCCGCAGACGCATGCCATCTGGCATCGCATCGCCAAGCAACTCAAGGACGATTACTTTCTCGTCATGCCTGACCTGCGCGGCTATGGCGATTCTTCCAGACCGCCCGGCGAACAAGACCACGCCAACTACAGCAAGCGCACGATGGCGCGCGACATGGTGGAGCTGATGGCGCTGCTGGAGGAAAAGGAGTTCTTCCTGTGCGGCCACGACCGCGGCGGCCGCGTCGCGCACCGGCTCGCTCTCGATCATCCGGCGGCCGTGCGGAAACTGTGCGTGATCGACATCGCACCCACGCTGGACATGTATGCGGCAACCGACATGACCTTCGCGCGCCACTACTACCACTGGTTCCATCTCATCCAGCCCGCACCGCTACCCGAAACCATGATCGGCGCCGACCCGCGCATGTATCTGCACGCCAAGCTCGGTGGCTGGGGCGCGGGCGGACTCAATTACATCGAACCGCAAGCCCTGGCCGAGTACGAGCGCTGCTTTTGCCGTGCGGAGTCGATCCACGCGGCCTGCGAAGACTATCGCGCAAGCGCGGGCATCGACCTGGATCACGACCGTGCCAGCCGGGAACGCGGTGACAAGATCAGGTGCGACCTGCTCGCGCTGTGGGGCCAGCGCGGCCTGATCGAACGGCTGTTCAAGCCCCTGGCGCTGTGGCAGGCGCAATGCGCAGGGAAAGTCACCGGGCGCAGCATGCCTGCCGGACACTTCATACCGGAAGAACTGCACGCCGAAACTGCGCAGGCGATTCGCGACTTCATGCGATGAAGGCCGGATTTTTCGCGCGTTATTACGGCGTTCGCTATAACACGCTGGCGGTCTGCGTCGTCGGGCTGGCGATCTCGCTGGCCTGGCTCATGCACTCTCCTTTTCGTGCGGGTCTGGGTGTGCTTGTCTTCGGAGCGCTGGTCGCCGTGGGAATCCGCGACCTGCGGCAAACGCGCCACGCGGTGCTGCGCAACTATCCGGTGATCGGTCACATGCGGTTTCTCTTTGAGTACATCCGCCCGGAGATGCGGCAGTACTTCATCGAGAGCGACTCCGAAGCCGCGCCGTTCTCGCGCGCGCAACGCTCGCTTGTGTACCAGCGCGCAAAGGGCGAACCCGATAACCGGCCCTTCGGTACACAGCTCGACGTGACGAAACAGGGATACGAATGGATCAACCACTCGATGTTTCCGACGGTGCTGGCGTCGGCTGATTTTCGCGTGACGATCGGGCCGCAGACTGCGCAGCCGTATCAGTCGAGCGTCTTCAATATCTCGGCGATGAGTTTTGGTTCCTTGTCTGCCAATGCGATCCTGGCGCTGAACCAGGGCGCCCGGCTGGGTGGGTTCGCGCATGACACGGGTGAAGGTTCGATCTCCAGCTATCACCAGACGCACGGCGGAGACCTGATCTGGGAGATCGGTTCGGGCTACTTCGGCTGCCGCGATGACGATGGCCGTTTCTCCGAAGAACGCTTTGCGGCGAACGCAAGGCTGGCGCAGGTGAAGATGATCGAGCTCAAGCTGAGCCAGGGCGCCAAGCCCGGTCACGGCGGCATCCTCCCGGCCGCGAAAGTCACCCGGGAAATCGCGCTTGCACGCGGCGTCCCCCAGGGCGTGGACTGCATATCGCCCTCGTCGCATGGCGCTTTCACGACGCCCCTGGAGATGATGGCGTTCATTGCGCGGCTGCGCGAGTTGTCGGGCGGCAAGCCTGTCGGATTCAAGTTGTGCATCGGACACCCATGGGAATGGTTCGGCATCGTGAAGGCCATGCTGCAGACCGGCATCACACCCGACTTCATCGTGGTCGATGGCGCCGAGGGCGGCACGGGTGCGGCGCCCGTGGAATTCAGCGACCACGTCGGCGCGCCCCTACAAGAGGGCCTGCTGCTGGTTCACAACACCCTGATCGGCGCAGGACTACGCGAACGCATCAGTGTGGGATGTGCGGGCAAAGTGATTACCGCATTCGACATCGCGCGCATGATGGCGCTGGGCGCAGACTGGTGCAATGCAGGGCGCGGCTTCATGATGGCGCTGGGTTGCATCCAGGCGCAGACGTGCCACACCGGCAACTGCCCGACGGGCGTGGCCACGCAAGATCCGCTGCGCGAGCGGGCGCTGGTGGTTCCGGACAAGGCGCAGCGCGTATTCAACTTCCACCGGTCGACGCTACACGCCTTGAAGGAGCTGGTGCAGGCCGCCGGGCTGAAGCACCCGCGCGAAATATCAGCCCATCACATCGTGCGTCGCCTGACCGACACCGAAGTGAAACTGCTCGCGCACCTGATCATGTCGGTGGAACCCGGCTCGCTGCTTTCGAATGACCTGAGCGAGCAGCACAACGTGTTCAAGCTCTACTGGCCAATGGCGCAGGCCGAAGGCTTCGGCGCCCGCACCGTGCGGGACACCTCCATCACCGCCGGGTTTACCTCAGCGTCTTGAGCGCCGTGCTCCAGGCGACCAGCTGGTCGAGCATGGTGGTCAGCGACTTCAGGTGCATGTCTGCGGGCTTGAATGTCTTCATGTCCTGGAAGTCCGTGAAGAGCGACAGGTAATCAGGCGCAAATGCTCAACGGCCCGTGTCGGGAGCCCAGTGTCCGCTCTGGCACTCAAGCCTGGCTGTAAGTCAGCGCCGGCACCGGCCTTGCCACCTCGACGTCCAGTGTCGCCAGGCGATTCTTCATGGTGAGCACAGCCTTGTCCTTGCTCAGGAGCAGGCACTGATGTTCAACAGCCAGATCAATGAACATCTGGTCGTCCGCATCCTTGCAGATGAATCGTGCCTTGGCCGGCGTCTGGGCGATCTCTGCATGACGATCGAACTGGGCAAGCACGTCCTGCGCTGTCTTTCCGTAGAACACCAGGCGCGAGACGATATGCGGATAGGCCAGCACGCGTTCGAGCTCGCTGCGCATCCGTTCGGTCGCGATCCAGCGCAGCAGGCCCCGGTCGAGCTGCTCCCTTATCGGCTTTGCGGCTTCATCGGAAAAGATGAAGAGATCCAGCACGATATTGGTATCAAGAACCAGCGTTCTTTTCGTCTCCACCATCGCCCTTGTTATCCGTACCGGCACTCTTGTCACGAGCCGAACCCCTGACCATGTCGAAGCGAAACAGCCTGCATTCAATCGGTCCGTTCCACATCGGCACGCGGCGCGATTCCTTAAGGCGCATGCGCGATGGCAGCTTGAGATCGGGCGTCAGCACCCAGGCCGTCCAGCCGGGGTAGTTTTTCTTCCAGTGAGAGGCAAGCTGGTTGAAGAAGTCGCCGCCGTCCTCGGTCTCTGCGCGCTCCCGGCCACCCTGGCTCCGGCCTGCGACACCGGCCGTCTCGATGCGTTCGCCGTACGGCGGATTCACCAGCATCACGCCGGGGGTCTCTGACGGCGGCATGCGCTGCAAGGCGTCGCCCCCGCGCA
This sequence comes from Pseudomonadota bacterium, assembly GCA_040386635.1. Taxonomy (GTDB): domain Bacteria; phylum Pseudomonadota; class Gammaproteobacteria; order Burkholderiales; family Burkholderiaceae_C; genus Ramlibacter. The sequence continues at coordinate 3,449 of JAZKFD010000011.1, read as the reverse complement.
GGTTGACGGCGTCTGCCACGCCCGCACGCTCGGCGTTGCGCTGCGCAAAATCGACCATTCGAAACGCCACATCGCTGCCAAAGATCGGCGCGGAAGGCTCGCGCTTTTGCGCCTTGCCGGCTTCCCATATCGCCTTCCACACGTGCTCCTGGTAGGGCACGAGGCGCTCGAAACCAAACCGCCTGAACTGTCCCGGCGGAATGTTGCACGCAACTTGCGCGGCTTCGATGGCGATGGTGCCGCTGCCGCAGCAGGGGTCGTAGAGCGGCACGGTGCCGTCCCAGCCACTGGCCGCGATCATCGCGGCCGCCAGCGTTTCCTTCAGGGGCGCTTCGCCCTTGTCCTCGCGCCAGCCGCGCTTGAACAGCGGCTCACCCGAGGTATCGATGTAGAGCGTGGCCATGTCGCTGGTGAGGTGAGCGAACACGCGCACATGCGGCCACTGGGTCTCGACGCTGGGGCGCTCGCCGGTCTTGTTGCGAAAACGGTCAACGATCGCGTCCTTGACCTTCAGCCCCGCGAAATTCAGGCTCTTGAGCGGACTGTGCTGCGCCGTCACCTCGACCTTGAAAGTCTCGCGGTTGGTGAACCAGGCTTCCCAGGTCACGGCGCTGGCAGCTTCGTAGAGATCGTTTTCACTTCGGTACGGCGTATGCGACAGCTGCACCAGCACGCGCTGCGCAAGACGGCTGTGCAGGTTCAGGCGCAAGGCCTCGCGCCACGACGCGTTGAGCACGACACCGCCGCGTCCGGTGAGCAGGTCGTCACCGGCCAGACCGGTGATGCGATGCACCTCGTCGGCAAGAAAGCCCTCGACGCCGGCGGCGCAGGGCAAAAAGAGCTGGAGGGAGTTCAAAGCGCCTTTCTGAGGTTGGCAGGCGCGATTCTCAGCGCTTCACGGTATTTGGCAACTGTGCGCCGCGCACATTCGATACCCTGCTCCTTGAGCATGTCGGAAATCTGGCTGTCGGACAGCGGCTTTTTCAGGTTCTCGCAGGATACGAACTGCTTGATGAGCGCGCGCACCGCGGTGCTCGATGCGTTTCCACCCGTCTCGGTACCCAGGGCGGAGCCGAAGAAATACTTGAGCTCGAACGTGCCGTAGGGCGTGGACATGTACTTGGCCGTGGTCACGCGGCTGATCGTCGATTCATGGAGTCCCAGCTCGTCTGCAATCTCGCGCAGCACCAGGGGCCGCATGGCGAGTTCGCCGTGCACGAAGAAGTTCTTTTGCCGCTCGACGATGGCGCTGGACACGCGCAGGATGGTGTCAAAGCGCTGCTGGATATTCTTGATGAACCAGCGCGCTTCCTGCAGTCGCTGCGCAAGCGCCTGGTGCCCTTCGCCCTTGTGCGACTTGAGCGCTCCCGCGTACACATCATGAACACGAAGCCTCGGCATCACGTCCGGATTGAGTCGCACCTGGAAGCGCGACTGCGCGCCACGGCCGACCTTGGCAACCAGCACGTCGGGCACCACGACGTTGCGCTCGACATCCACGAAGCGCCGTCCCGGCTTGGGCTCCAGACGCCCAATGAGGGTAATGGCGGCGCGGATGTTGGCGTCGCTGTCCCCGCACAGCTGCGACAGGCGCTTGATGTCCCGCCGGGCCAAGAGCTCGATCGGCTGCGCGCAGATTCGCATGGCGGTCATGCAGACGGGATGCGGGCCCTCGGCCGCGTGCTTCGCTTTGAGTTGCAACATCAGGCACTCAGCCAGCGACCGTGCGCCCACGCCCACCGGCTCCAGATGATGCAGCAGCCCAAGCGCCACCGTGAAGCGGTGAACCAGCTCGTCCTGCTGCTCCAGGTCGTCGGGCGCGAGACTGCCAGCCAGCGAGGCAAGGGATTCGTCCAGATAGCCGTCGTCGTTGAGCGACTCGATCAGGAACCGAAGCGCGAAGCCGTCGATTTCGGACAGGCGCAGTGACAGGGCCTGGCGATGAAGAAAGGACTGCAGCGAGTCATGGCCGCGCGCGAGCTCGGTCGCATCCATCTCGTCATCGCCGCCCAGATTGTTCTTGCGGGGCGTCGCATCCCCACCCCACTCACCGTCATCCGGGATGACCTCGGTGCTGCCGTCACCCTCCCAGCTCGGCTCGGCGTCGGGCGCGGCGGAGGGCTCGGATTCGGCGCTGGTCGCCGTTGTCGCGGATGCCGGCGCGTAGTCGGCAAATTCGGTTTCGCGGTCGTCTTCGGGCGCGGCGGCGTCGGCCTGCGCCAGACCGAACTCTTCTCGCGGCGCGTCGTCCTGCGCGACTTCCAGGAAGGGGTTCTCGTCGAGCATCTGCTCGACTTCCTGGCTCAGCTCGAGCGTGGACAACTGCAGCAGCCGGATCGACTGCTGCAATTGCGGCGTCAGCGCCAGGTGCTGCGAGACGCGAAGTGAAAGCCCCTGCTTCATGCTGACCCGGACCCGGTCACATGCGGAAATGCTCGCCGAGGTAAACGCGACGCACGTCGGCGTTGTTCACGATCTCGGAAGGGGTGCCCTGCGCCAGCACACTGCCGTCGCTGATGATGTAGGCGTGGTCGCAGATGCCCAGCGTTTCGCGCACGTTGTGGTCGGTGATGAGCACGCCGATGCCGCGCGACTTCAGGAAACCGATGATGCGCTGGATTTCAATCACGGCAATCGGATCGATGCCGGCAAAAGGCTCGTCCAGCAGGATGAACCGCGGCTGCGTTGCCAGTGCGCGCGCAATCTCGACACGACGCCGCTCGCCGCCCGACAGGGAAAGCGCCGGTGAATCGCGCAGGTGGTCCACCCGCAAGTCCTGAAGCAGCGAGGTCAGGCGCTTTTCGATTTCGGCCTTGCCGAGCGCCTTGCCCTCACCATCGCGCTGCAGTTCCAGCACGGCGCGCACGTTTTCCTCGACGTTGAGCTTGCGAAAGATGGATGCTTCCTGCGGCAGGTAAGACAGGCCCAGGCGCGAACGCCGGTGGATTGGCATGTGCTCGACCGATTCGCCGTCAATCGAAATCTCACCGGCATCGGCGCGCACAAGCCCGACGATCATGTAGAACGAGGTGGTCTTGCCGGCGCCGTTGGGTCCCAGCAAGCCGACAACCTCGCCTTTTTCGACATTGAGAGAGACGTCCTTGACGACCTTGCGGCTACCGTAGGTCTTTTGCAGGTTCCTCGCTTGCAGTCGACTCACGGCGGCGGAAGTGGCAACCCCGGGCGCAGGACTGCGCCCCTGCGCGGAGCCTTCCATCACTTCTTGCCCCCGTCGAGCGTCGTGGTGGGCCGCAGGGTGATCGGCGCTGCCGCAGGGCCCGTAGCCGGCGCGGCCGCCGAGGCGTTGGCGCGCGGGGCGAGCACCGCACGCACACGGCCCGTGCCCAGTGTCCCGCCCGCAGTACCTGCCGGACCGCCATCGACGGTGAAGACATCGGTGGTGTTGTCGTAGGTGATCAGGCTGCCGACGGTTTCGTCGTTGAGCGTCG
>JAZKFD010000010.1:0-7555 GCA_040386635.1 Pseudomonadota bacterium | reverse complement strand
TGGGCATCTACTCGGCCATGCGTCCGTACTCGATGTTCGACCGCATCGCCAGCGCCCTGGCGTTCGTGGGCTTCTCGCTGCCGACCTTTTTCACCGGGCTGCTGCTGATCCTCTTGTTTTCCATCAAGCTCGACTTGCTCCCATTCGTGTACCGCGCAGACATTTCGGCGACGGGCTGGCAGTGGTGGTGGGAGCACATCCGCCAGGCGCTGATGCCGGTAATGGTCCTCGGGCTGTTCCAGGGCGCCAGCTGGACGCGCTACGTGCGCTCGGCGATGCTCGACGTGATCCGCCTGGACCACGTCACCACCGCACGCAGCAAGGGCCTGTCCGAGTGGGACATCGTGATGAAGCACGTGGTGCGCAACGCCATGATTCCCGTGGTCACGCTGGTGTTCCTGCAGATGCCGGCCATTTTTGGCGGTGCCATCGTGACCGAGCAGATCTTTCGCATACCGGGCATCGGCTCACTGCTCATCGACGCGATCCTGCGTAACGACACGCCGGTGATCATGGGTGTGACCTTCGTGTTTTCGTGTCTTGTGATTCTCTTTAACCTGATTGCTGACTTGCTCTATGGCTGGCTCGACCCCCGTATCAGCTACCGCTAGCATCGCCACCCCTGCGGGTGGAGATGTCCGCGGTCGGCGTGTCTCGCTGGTAGCGGACGCATGGCGGCGCTTCAAGCGCCACAAGCTGGCGCTGGCCAGCCTCTTCATCCTGGGCTTCATGGTGTTGCTGGTGGTCTTCGGGCCGCTGATCTGGAAGGTCGCGATCAACGAGATCGACTTCTCGGCGCGGCTCAAGGGGCCGATGCCTTCTCACCCGTTCGGCACCGATGACCTGGGGCAGGACATCTTTGCGCGCATGTTGTATGGCGGGCGCATCTCGCTGGCCGTGGGGCTGGCTGCGATGGCCATGGCCATTCTGGTGGGCGTCACGATCGGCGCCATCGCAGGCATCTCGCGCGGCCCGATCGACACCGCGCTGATGTGGCTCACCGACCTGTTCCTGTCGCTGCCGCAACTGCCGCTGCTGCTGCTGCTGATCTATCTTTTTCGCGACGCCCTGAAAGGTGCGTTCGGCCCGGAGGTGGGCGTGTTCATGCTCATCGTGCTGGTGATCGGCGGCTTTCGCTGGATGCCGGTGGCGCGCCTGGTGCGGGCGCAGTTCTTTTCCCTGCGCGAGAAGGAATTCGTCGAGGCGGCGCGGGCTCTGGGCGCCAGCACGTCGCGGCAGGTGGTGCGTCACATCCTGCCCAATGCGCTCGGGCCGGTGATCGTGGCCGGCACCATCGATGTGGCGGCGGCCATCATTGCCGAATCGACACTCTCGTTTCTCGGGCTCGGATTCCCGCCCGATATCCCGACCTGGGGACGCATCCTTTTTGACAGCAAGGAATACCTGGACATCGCGCCGTATTGGGCGATGTTCCCGGGCGCCGCGATTTTTCTCACGGTGCTGGCCATCAATTTCATCGGCGACGGGCTGCGCGATGCGCTCGACCCGAGAGATGTGCATTAACGAATCACCCCATGGCACTGCTCGAAATCAAGGGTCTCAAGACCCACTTCAAGACCGAGGACGGATGGCTGCACGCGGTCGATGGCGTGGACATCAGTGTCGAGCGCGGCGAAACGGTCTGCGTGGTCGGGGAATCCGGCTGCGGCAAGACTGTCACCGCCATGACGGTGCTCAAGCTCATTCCCATGCCGCCCGGGAAGATCGTCGAGGGCCAGGTGCTGTGGCAGGGCCGCGACCTGGTGCCGCTCGATTCCACTGCCATGCGACGCGTGCGCGCCAAGGAAATCGCCATCGTCTTCCAGGAACCGATGACGTCGCTCAACCCGGTCTATACCGTGGGGGACCAGATCGCCGAAGTGGTGCGCGAGCACGGCGGGTTCAGCCGCAAGTCGGCGATGGAACACGCGGTCGAAATGCTCAAGCTCGTTCACATCCCGCAGCCCGAGCGGCGCATCAACGACTACCCCCACCAGTTCTCGGGCGGCATGCGCCAGCGCGTGATGATCGCGATGGCGCTGTCGTGCAATCCGCAACTGCTCATCGCAGACGAGCCGACCACGGCGCTTGACGTCACGATCCAGGCGCAGATCCTGGATCTGCTCAACGAACTGAAAGAGCGGCTGGGCATGTCGATCATGCTCATCACCCATGCGATGGGCGTGGTGGCTGAAATGGCGCAACGCGTGGTGGTGATGTATGCGGGCAAGGTGGTCGAAGAGGCCAGTGCGACAGAGCTTTTCGCGCGCCCTCGCCATCCCTACACGCAGGGCCTGATCCGGTCGATCCCCCGCATCGACCGGGCGGCGATGCACCGCACGCGGCTGGAGTCGATTGCGGGCAGCGTACCCAAGCTGATCGATCCGGCGGAGGGTTGCCGTTTCGCGGCGCGATGCAAGTACGCGTTACCCGCGTGTGTCGCAGCGACGCCGCCCCTGCGTGAACTGGACAGTGGCCACAAGGTCGCGTGCATTCGAGCCGAGGAAATTGCCGAACAGGCGTTTGCAGAGGTCGTCGCATGACAGAGCCGCTTTTGAAAGTTCGCGATCTGGTCAAGCACTTCCCGGTCAAGGGCGGGCTGTTCCAGCGTCAGGTAGAGAAGGTCCACGCAGTCGATGGTGTGAGTTTTGAGATCGCTGCCGGGGAAACACTGGGCGTGGTGGGCGAGTCGGGTTGCGGCAAGAGCACGACCGGCCGCTGCATCCTGCGGCTGATCGAGCCGACCTCGGGCGAAGTATGGTTTGAAGGCAAGGACGTGACCGCGATGGGCAAGGACGAGTTGCGCTCGCTCGCCCGCGACATGCAGATCATCTTCCAGGACCCCTATGCATCGCTCAACCCGCGCATGACGGTAGGTTCCATCATCGGGGAGGCGCTGACCATCCACAAGCTGCATCAGGCCCCGGATGAATACCGTGACCGCATCGCGCAGTTGCTCACGCTGGTGGGCCTGAGTCCGGATCACATGCGCCGCTATCCGCACGAGTTCTCGGGGGGGCAGCGCCAACGCATCGGCATCGCACGCGCGCTCGCCGTCAATCCGAAACTGGTGGTTTGCGATGAACCGGTGTCGGCTCTCGATGTGTCAGTTCAGGCCCAGGTCATCAACCTGCTGGAAGACCTGCAGGAACAGTTGCAACTGACCTATATGTTTATTGCCCACGACCTGTCGGTGGTCGAACATTTCAGCGACCGCGTGGCCGTGATGTACCTGGGGAAGGTGGCCGAGATTGCACCTTCGCGCGATTTGTACGCCAACCCGCTTCATCCCTACACCGAGGCGCTGCTGTCGGCGGTGCCGATTCCCGATCCATCGGTGCGGCGCGAGCGCATCCGGTTACAGGGCGATGTGCCCAGCCCGATCAATCCGCCGACGGGCTGCCGGTTCCATACGCGTTGCCCCATCGCGAAGCATCCACTGTGCAGCAGCGAGATACCGCCGCTGGAAGAAAAAGAACCTGGGCACTGGGTGGCCTGTCACCTTCGCGGCTGAGCAGCTGCCAGCCGCAGCGAGTGAAGATCCGCTCCAGCCGTCACACGGCCATGATGCGATGGGCTTTGTCGGACAGCTCTTTTTGCCGCAGCATGATGCGTGGGAGGTCCGGGTGCAGCGGGTTGATTTCTCGCATCGCCCAGCTGTAGAACGCCTGAGCGATGGTCACATGGATGAGGTTGAGGACTTTCATGAATTGAATAGTGCTCGGTCAGCCATTTGTTGTTTGTAGGTTGCCTGCGTGAGCGGTTGCGCCGATTTCGCGACAAGGCGTGTCGGACTGGCTTGTAACAGATGTAGGCGCAATACCGGCGTTGGTAGCCGTTGTCACCGTTTCGTCAGGCCCAGCCGGGACCGCAGGCCCAGGATTTCCCGTCGCAGCGTGATGCGCTCGGTGTCGTCTCGGATGCACAGCGTCATGCCTTCATCGGAAGGCCATACCTTGAAGTAAACCCAGATGCCCAGCGGCGGATAGAACTTGGTGAACTCGACCGGGTGGCCGTCGCGAACGGCGTCCATGCATTTTTCAATGAACTTGCCCCCGGCGGTTTCCGGGAACTCGGTCAGGATCGAGCGGCCCACGAGCCGGTCGCGCTTGCGGCGCAAAATGGCCTCGGCTACCGGGTTCAGGTAGATGAATCGCCATTCGTGATCCAGCAGGATGAAGCCGTCGGAAAGGCTTTCCAGCGTACGCGTGAAGCGGTCGGCAAGCCGGCGCACTTCGTCGGTCGCGGCCTTGGCCTTGCTCACGTCCTGGATGGCGCCGCGCACGTGCGTGATGCGGCCCTCCAGGTCACGCTCGGCCTCGCCGATGGCGCGAATCCAGACGGTGCGGCCCCTGGCCGTTTCGAGCTGCAGCTCGAGATCGAACGGTGCACCGGTCTGGGCACAGTCCTCGAAGGCGGCGGTCAGCAGCTCCTGTGAGGCTGGCTCATAAAACGCCATCGCGTCTTCGGTGCCGGGGTGGTAGTCCAGGTCGACTTCATGAATGGCCTTCACCTCGTCCGACCAGATCCAGGTCATGCTGGACAGATCGACCGCCCAGGCACCGAGCCGGCCGGCGTTGGCAGCCATGCGCAGCAGGGCCTGCGTCTCGCGGAGCTGCTGCTCGGACATCCAGCTGTCGGACACGCCGCCACTGACGCCGAGGTAGCCACGGTAGGTGACGCCGGGTGTCCAGTACGGACTTTGCCCCGCATCGGGCACCGCACCGCGCTGGGGCCACAAGCGCCGCAAGGCGGCAGCCAGACCGCGCGCTGTGCCGTGTGCTTGTTTCATGGCTAGGACGTTCGCCTGGGACATGGGTTTTTCCTTCCAGAGCGGCGGCATACGTGCAATAGCCGTGCCATGTCCGCGCAAACTCAGTTTCGTTGCTGGTGCGACGGACAGCAAAATGGTGCGACATTGCCACTGGAAGATATGAAAAAGAAAGTATTGCTCGACGCGGTCCTGGCGCTCGCCCTTACGTTCTCCGCAGCGCTTGCCGGCGCCCAGTCTGGTGCGGCGCAGAACATTCCTTTTGTCGATGCCCACGTGCACCTCAACGATGTGGCCATGCAGCTCGAGCTGATGGAGCGTCATGGTGCAAGCCATGCCGTGGTCTTCTGGGGCGGGCTCAGCGACAACGAAACCGTGCAGCGGGCGGCGGCGGCGAGCCAGGGGCGGCTGATTCCGTTTGCTTCGATTTCGCCGGAACGCACCGCCTATCGACCTGCATGGGCAAACGACGACAAGGCGCTGCTGGATGCGCTGGACCGCGTGCTCGCCACTGGCCGGTTTCTGGGGATAGGCGAGATCAACGTCACGCACTTCCCGTCAGCCGGATTTCCCGAGACCGATTTCAGCCCGGTCGGTGCAATGAACCGGGGCGTCTTGCTGCTGGCGCGCAAGTACCGCGTGCCGGTGATGTTGCATGTCGAGTGGACGCGCATGTCCGAACTGTCGGCGCTGCTGGCCGAGTTCCGCGATGTGCCGGTGATCTGGGCGCACGGCGGCTACACGCCGCTCTATATCGCCCGCCGCATGCTGGATGCCCATCCGAATCTTTATTACGAGCTGAGCGCGCGCACCTGGCCGCGCCATCCGCGATCGCCCGACTACACGATCCTGCGCGACGGCGTGAACGTGTGGCCCGAGTGGCTGGCGCTGATCGAGAAGGAGTCGCACAGGTTCATCGTCGGCACGGATGCGAGCCATCGCTCCGCGGCCAGCGAGACCATGAAGTTCGAGAGCGTCCAGAATTTCCTGCGCCAGTTGAGCCCCGGGGCACGGCTGAAAGTGGGCCGCGAGAACATCCTGGGGCTGCTGGGCCTGAAGTGAATCAGGGGGGCGCGACAGCGGCGCCTTCTACCCGGTGCCTGGCCAGCGCCTGGGCCACGAAGCCGCTGGCCTTCATCTCCTGCACATAGGCGCTGAGCGCAGCGGCCGCAGCTTCACCGCGAGCGCGCGGGCATCCCATGGCCTGGCGGATCACCATGAAACGTCCTGGCAAGATGCGCAAACCGCCCAGCCGGGCTGCATCGGCCTGCAGCTGCTGTTTGACGCCGGCGGCCACGTCGGCCTGTTGCGAGAGGAATGTTTCCACCACGGCGGGCGACGAGGGCGCTCGTACCAGCGTCGCCTGCCTGATTTCGCGTGAGAGGTAAAGGTCGTAGGCGCTGCCCTGTCCGACGACAACGGAGCGGCCCTGCACATCGACTTCCTCATTGGATTGCAAGGGCGAATCCTGCCGCACCAGGTAGCAGCCTTCGATCAGCACATAAGGCGGGGTGAAGGCGATGTGCTCGCCGCGCCTGGGGTCGATCGCGAAGAAGCCGATATCGGCGCTCTGCGTGGCAACCGCCTCGACCGACGCCGCTGCCGTTTCGAAAACCACCAGATCCAGCGCAACGCCCAGACGCTCGGCAAAGCCGCGCGCCAGGTCAACCGAAACGCCCTGCGCGGAGCCGTCGGCAGCGCGGCCCGCGAGGATGGGATTGCCCAGGTTGATGGAGGCGCGCAGGCGGCCGGTGGGGCACAAGGCCCTGGTGATTTCAGGTGCTGTGTTCATGGTGGGCAATTTTGCTACGCCAGCTCGTAGCTCGTGCTGCGGCCTCTGCCGCCGCATCGTCGCATCGCGGGGCGCATTCTCCGCAATTCATGCGGTGAATGATCGCCTATTCGCCGCATGTTCAGTCGGGCGTGGCCTGCACCGCGTTCAACACATTCTCGGCAGTAGCCGGCGCCGCCATCACGATCGGGCTGCCGGGTGTGCGCGCCGCAGCCACCGCATCGCGCAGCGCTTCCCACACGCTGATCGCCAGCATGAAAGGCGGCTCGCCGACGGCCTTGCTGCCGCCGACGTTGTCTTCGCGATTGGGCTCGTGCCACAGGGCGATCCTGAAGTGCTCGGGAATATCGCCCGTGGCAGGGATCTTGTAGGTGCTGGGCGCGTGCGTCGTGAGCAGTCCATTGTCGTTCCACACCAGCTGCTCGGTGGTGAGCCAGCCCATGCCCTGTATGAAGCCGCCTTCGATCTGGCCGATGTCGATGGCCGGGTTCAGGCTGGTGCCCACGTCGTGCAGGATGTCCACTTTGAGCACGCGGCTCTCGCCAGTCAGCGTGTCGATCGCCACCTCGCTGCAGGCCGCGCCATAAGAAAAGTAATAGAACGGACGACCCGTGAGCGTGGTCTTGTCGTAGTGGATCTTGGGGGTGCGATAAAACCCATCGCTCCACAACTGGATGCGGTTGGCGTACGCGGCTTTCACCACCTCATCGAAACTGCGCGTTGACTTTGGCGTGGTGACCTTGCCTGCGGCGAACGACACGGCGCCTGCCCCGCAACCGTCCAGGCCGCTCACGAAAGCGGCGAGGTTGTCTCGGACATTTCGGGCCGCGTATTGCGCGGCGCGGCCGTTCAGGTCCGTGGCGCTGGATGCCGCAGTCGCCGAGGCATTGGGCACCTTGCTCGTATCGGCTGCAGTAGAGCGTACGCGTTCGAACGGAACGCCGAGTTCGTCGGCGACGATCTGCGCGATCTTGGTGTTCAGGCCCTGTCCC
>JAZKFD010000009.1:3323-10545 GCA_040386635.1 Pseudomonadota bacterium | reverse complement strand
TGCGCACCCAGGCCGGCCAGAACGACTACAACAGGGTCAACTGATGCTGCGCCAACTCGTCCTGTCATGTGCGCTGGGTTTTTCCCTGTCGGCGATGGCGCAGACCAAGCCGGTTGACGATCCCGCTCCGCCACCGGCGGCGGCTTCGGCAGGGACTGCCGCTCCTGCGGCCACGGGCGGCATCCAGAGCCAGAACATCATGGATGTGAAGCCGGAGGTCAAGCCCGATGCCAGCTCCGATCCCAACTACATGAAGCAGAGCAATGGCGAGCGCAACGCCGTCCAGCCGGGCAACAACTCGCCCATGTGGCGCGGCGTTGCGGCGGGGTTGGCGGGGTTCACCAGCATTCCCAAGAGCCAGGACCCGGAAGCCGGCGTGCTCATCCAGGGACAGGTGCGGTATCCCGGCTCACGCATGACGACTGCGGGTGAGGCATGGCGCCAGGTGCGCAATAACTGGCTGATCCCCTACGGCGGTTCCCTGCTGCTGATCGTGCTGGGTGCACTGGCCATTTTCTATTTCGCCAAAGGCAAGATCGGCCATGCCGAAGTCGGTGACGGTGCGCGCAAGATCGAGCGGTTCACGCCCTTCGAGCGGTCCGCGCACTGGGCCAATGCGATCGCGTTCGTGGTGCTTGCCATCTCCGGCATCGTGATGGCGTTCGGCAAGTTCTTTTTGCTGCCGGTGATGGGCAGCGCGCTGTTTGGCTGGCTGACCTGGCTGCTCAAGACGGCGCACAACTTCGCGGGGCCGCTGTTCGTGGTGTCGCTCATCGTGGTGTTCTTCACCTTCCTGCGCGATAACTTTCCGCAGCGCGGCGACCTGGGCTGGCTGCTTCGCGGCGGCGGGCTCTTTGGCAAATCGACCAGCCACGAGCCGCCGTCCAACCGGTTCAATGCGGGCGAAAAGATCGTGTTCTGGGGTGGTGTTCTGGTGCTCGGCTTCTTTGTGGCGGCATCGGGCCTGGTTCTCGACAAGCTGATCCCGGGCATGGTGTACGACCGCGAATCCATGCAGGTGGCGCATATGGTCCACGCTGCAGCGACGGTGCTCATGATGTGCCTGATCGCGGGACATATCTACATCGGCACGATCGGCATGCGCGGTGCGTATTCCGCCATGCGCCAGGGATGGGTCGGCGAAGACTGGGCCAAAGAGCATCACGCTTACTGGTACGAAGACATCAAGGCAGGCAAGATCCCCGCTGTTCGCAGTGAGCAGCGTGCGGTTCTGCCCGCTCCCGAAATCGACAACGTGCGGCCCGCCTGACCGGCCAACGAATCAGGAGACGATAGAAATGAAGAAATTCCTGTGGGCTTCGGTGGGCCTGGCCGTTTGCGGCCTGGCAGTGGCCAAGCTGCCGCCACCTGACGAGGCGACGAAAGCCAAGGCTGCTGAAGCCGCTGCGAGAAATGCGTGGCAGGCCAAGGTCGATGGTTACCAGCTGTGCAAGGCGCAAGACAGGGTCGCCGCGGCCTACATGAAGACTTCGGGCAAGGCCGCACCGGCCCTGACGGACAACAAGGGGGCGCCCATGCAGGCTGGCGCGGCGACGGCAGCTGCTTCCGCACCGGTCGCTGCGGCCTCGGCACGTGCTTCGGCATCGCCTGCCGTCCTGGCGGCATCGCCAACCCCCGCGGTGGTTGCATCCGCTCCGGCTGCTGCTGCCTCGGGCACACCCGCAGCCAGTACCGCCTCGGTCATTCCTCCTTGCCTGGAGCCCGGTCCGTTTGCCTACAACCCGCCTGACCAGAAGCCACTGGAAACCTCCGGCGCGCACTCGCCCACGGGTACGGCAGCCAGCCCGCCCAGCGTGCAACAGAACTCGGCGCAGATGGCGCCAGCCAAGAAGTAGCGCGACACTTTTTTCACGCCCAGGGCGCCGAATCCGCACGCCAGCGAGGATTTGGCCGCTGGGCCGGCCGATCGGCCGCCAGTGCGGTACGCTTGTTGTATGCCCGTTCACGTTCCCGTCCTCACCGAAGCCCGTGCGCCGCTCACGCGTGAAATCGAGATCGTCAACGAACATGCCGAGCGCGAGCGCATCTCGATTCCGGCGGAGCGGGCGCTCACCGTCTATGTCGACAAGCAGGAACTCGTCACCCTGATGACGTTGGGGGCGCAGCCCGAATGGCTGGTCCTGGGGTTTCTGCGCAACCAGCGGCTCATCCGTTCAGTTGATGAGATTGTTTCAATCACGGTCGACTGGGAGGTCGGGGCCGCAGCCGTCAGGACGCGCTCAGGCATTCATCAGCTCAAGGAAAAAACTGCGCGCAAGACGGTGACCACTGGTTGCGGCCAGGGCAGTGTCTTCGGCGGGCTCATGGACGAGATCGAGTCGATCGCATTGCCCGAAGCTTCGATCACGCAAGCCCAGCTCTACGGAATCGTCAATGCGATCCGGCTAAAGGAAAGCACATACAAGTCAGCAGGATCGGTCCATGGCTGCGCCCTGTTCAGCGCAGATGAGTTGCTGCTGTTCGTGGAAGACGTGGGCCGCCACAACGCCATCGACACCATCGCGGGATGGATGTGGCTGCAGGAGCCGGCGATGTCCAGCGACGACAAGATTTTCTACACGACCGGCCGGCTCACCAGCGAAATGGTGATCAAGTCGGCGCAAATGGGGGTACCCATCGTCGTCTCGCGCAGCGGAATCACGCAGATGGGTCATGAAATCGCACAACGCCTGGGCTTGTGCGCCATTGGGCGGGCGACCAATCGCCACTTCCTCTGTTACAGCGGCCATGACCGGCTGCTGATGCAGCCTGAGCTGGCAAAGCTGCGGCCACCTGTGCCTTCGAGCGCAGGCTAACTCCCGCCTGAGTCTTTCCATCTACATTTCGCCGATGTTCAATTCCAAAGCCCTGCTGCTCGGATGGCGCACCCTGTGGCGCGACCTGCGCGCAGGCGAGCTGCGCCTGCTGATCGTCGCCGTCACCCTGGCAGTCGCTGCGCTCACTGCCGTGGGTTTTTTTGCCGACCGGCTCAAGGGCGGACTGGCCCGTGATGCGCGTCAGTTGCTGGGCGGGGACGCGGTGGTCTCCAGCGACAATCCAACGCCCGAATCGTTCCTGGCGAAGGCGCGCGAGCTCAAGCTCGAAGGCGTCGCGACGATCGGGTTTCCGACGATGGCGCGGGCCAGTGATGCACAGGGCGGCGGCTCGCGACTGGTGGCGCTCAAGGCGGTTCCCGCGGGCTATCCATTGCGCGGCAATCTCAAGGTCGCGGGGCAGCCCGAAGAGGCGGGCGCCAACACGCGCGACATTCCTGCGCGCGGCGAAGCCTGGGTCGATGCACCCTTGCTGGACGCCATCGGATTGAAGATGGGGGACTCGTTGCTGCTGGGCGATTCGACGCTTCGGCTGACGCGCGTGATCACGCTGGAGCCCGACCGTGGCGGCGGCTTCATGAGCTTTGCACCCCGCGTCATGATCAACGAAGCTGACATCGCCGAGACCAAGCTGATACAGCCGGCCAGCCGCATCAGCTACCGCTTCGCAGTCGCGGGACCCGATGCACGTGTCTCGCAGTTTGTGAAATGGGCGCTGGAAGAGGTCAAGAAGCCCTCGATACGGGGCGTGCGCGTCGAGTCGCTGGAAGGCGGCAGGCCGGAGATGCGGCAGACGCTGGATCGCGCGGAGAAATTCCTGAATCTGGTCGCGCTGCTGGCGGCCTTGCTCAGTGCCGTGGCGGTGGCGCTGGCGGCACGCGCCTTTGCGGCGTCGCACCTGGATGACTGCGCCATGCTGCGCGTGCTGGGGCAGAGCCAGCGCACGATTGCGTGGAGCTATGCGTTCGAGTTCACCCTGGTAGGCCTGGCTGCCAGCCTTCTGGGTGTCGCCATCGGCTTCGGCGTCCATTTCGTCTTCATCGTGCTGCTGGCGGGCCTGGTTGAAACAGCCTTGCCCGCAGCGAGCCTGTGGCCCGCCGCGTTTGGAATCGGCATGGGGCTCACGCTCCTGCTGGCGTTTGGTTTGCCGCCCGTGCTGCAGCTTGCGCAAGTACCTCCGCTGCGTGTGATACGCCGCGATGTCGGCAATCTGAAGCCCGCATCTATTGCAGTCCTTGGCATCGGCGTGGTCGGCTTCGCGGCGCTCTTGCTGGGTGCGAGCAGCGACTTGTTGCTGGGCGCCATGGCGGTCGGCGGGTTCGCGGGCGCCGTTGTGCTGTTTGCATGCCTGAGCTGGCTGGCGGTCAAGATGCTGCGGCCTCTTGTCAACGAGCAGACCGCGCCGCGATGGCTGGTGCTTGCCACGCGGCAGATTTCTGCACGGCCTGCCTATGCCGTGGTGCAGGTGAGCGCACTGGCGGTGGGGATGCTGGCGCTCGTGTTGCTCGTGCTGCTGCGCACCGATCTGATTTCGAGCTGGCGCAAAGCCACGCCGCCTGACGCACCCAACCGCTTTGTGATCAACGTCATGCCCGAGCAGGGCGATTCGTTCCAGCAAACGCTGCGCGACGCCGGTGTGAAGCGCTTTGACTGGTTCCCGATGATTCGCGGCCGCCTCATCGCGGTCAACGGCAAGAACGTCACGCCCGAGGATTACACCGAAGACCGCGCCCGGCGGCTGGTCGATCGCGAATTCAATCTTTCCGCATCTGCCGTACAGCCGCAGCACAACGAAGTCGTCGCGGGCAAGTGGAAGCCTGAAGACCGGGGCGCCATCAGTGTCGAGGAAGGCATTGCCAAATCGCTGGGCCTGAAGCTGGGCGATGAGTTGCGCTTTGACATCGGGGGCATCCAGACGAATTCGAAGATCACCTCGCTGCGCAAGGTGGATTGGGGCTCGATGCGTGCGAACTTCTTTGTCATCTATCCGGTGACGACGCTGGAAGGCGTGCCGACGACCTATATGTCGGCTTTCCGCGCCCCTGATCGAAAGGGCTTCGACAACGAGCTCGTTCGCACCTTTCCCAACATCACCAACGTCGACATGACCAGCACCATCAATCAGGTGCAGGGCGTGCTCGACAAGGTCATCCGTGCGGTGGAGTTTCTCTTCGCCTTCACGCTGGCCGCCGGCGTGGTGGTGCTGTTTGCCGCCGTGCAGGCCACGCGCGAAGAGCGTGCGCGCGAGTTCGCGATCATGCGTGCGGTGGGAGCGAGCGGTTCCTTGCTGCGAAAGGTCCAGCGTGCAGAGCTGATCGGGGTTGGCTTGCTTGCCGGGTTCCTGGCGAGCATTGTTGCCAGCGCCATTGGCTGGGGCATGGCGAAATACGCCTTCGATTTTGAATGGACAGCCTCGCTCTGGGTTCCGCTGTTCGGCTCGATTGCAGGCGCTGCACTCGCACTGGCGGCCGGCTGGTGGGGCCTGAGGGAGGTCCTGAACCGTCCGGTGGTGGAGACGCTGCGCCGGGCGGTCCAGTAATCTGCGGACAATACCGGCATGCAGATCCAGGAAAAGCCTCCCTTTGCGACGCCCTTCGAATGGATGGGTGGCGAAGAAAAAGTGCACGCCCTCGTCGAGCGGTTCTATGACTTGATGGACCTGGAGCCCGCGTACGCCGACCTGCGCGCGGCACACGGCAGCCACCTCACCAAAGCGCGCCAGCACCTGTTCTGGTTTCTCTGCGGATGGTTGGGCGGGCCGCAGCATTACACCGATCGCTTCGGCCACCCCAGGCTGCGGATGCGCCACATGCCATTTGTCATCGGCATCAAGGAGCGCGATCAGTGGCTCGCCTGCATGGACCAGGCCATGGGTGAAACGGGGGTCGATCCGAAACTGCGCGAGCGGCTCAAAGCGTCGTTTTTTCAGACGGCAGACTGGATGCGAAACAGCCCTGCCTGATGGGCGCCTGCGTGCAGGTGTCAGGGCGTGGGCTTGAGCAACACCACCAGCGCCCCGGCACCGCCTTCGTCTCCCCGTGCCTGTACGAACGCCAGCACCTCGTTTTTCTGCATCAGCCAGCTCTGCACGCGGCCCTTGAGAACGGGCGTTTTTCCGGGCGATCCAAGCCCCTTGCCGTGCACCACGCGCACGCACCGCCAGCCACGCTTGACGGCTTCGCGAATGAACGCAGACAAGGTCTCGCGCGCTTCTTCCCTGCGCATGCCGTGCAGGTCGATCTCGCCCTGCATCGACCAGCCGCCCTTGCGCAATTTGCGTGTGATGTCCGTGCCGATTCCGGGGCGCCGGAAGCTGAGCGCATCGTCCACGTCGAGCAGCGTCGCACCGTCGAATTCATCGCTGATGGCCTCGTGCAGCACCCGCTGTTCATCGAGCTGTTTCTGCACCGCTATGGGCGCGGGCTGATCACGCAGGAGCTGAACCCGGGCCCGCTCACGCAGCGGCTCGACCTTGCCCGCCGCACGAACAAAGAGGTTCTTTTCGGCTTCTGCCTTGCGTTCGGCCAGCAAGCGCGCTGCCTGCGCAATGGCTGCTGCCTTCTGCTTGTCAGCCAGCAATTGCTGCATCTGCACGAGGTCTTTGAGGGACTTGGCTTTCATACTGCGGCTTGTCCTTTTGAAGGCCTAGATCAATCCTTTTTCCGCCATGGAAAGAGATGCACCCTGCGTCACGATCACATGATCAAGCACGCGGACATCGATGAGCGCGAGCGCGGCCTTGAGCGTCTGCGTCAGAAGCTCATCCGCACGCGAGGGCAGCACGTTTCCGCTCGGATGGTTATGCGACAGCACGACCGATGCCGCATCGACGGCGAGCGCGTGTTTCACAACCTCGCGTGGATACACGCTGGTTTGTGTCAGCGTGCCGCGAAACAGTTCCTTCATCTCGATCAGCCGGTTTTGCGCGTCCAGGAACAGCGCGGCAAATACCTCGTGCGACTTGTTGGCCAGGTGCAGCTGCAGGAAGTCCTTGACCGCATCGGGTGAGCTGAAGACCGTACGCTCCCTGAGTTGTTCGGCCAGCGCGCGCCGGGCGAGCTCGATCACCGCAATCAGCTCCGCACGCTTGGCCGAGCCGCCCAGCCCCTTGAAGGCTTTCAGATCGTCCGCGCTCGCATGAAGCAGCCCGGCTACGCCCTTGAACCGGGCGAGCAGCTCGCCTGCCATCTGCAATACGCCGCGGCCGGCGGTTCCTGTGCGCAGCAAGATTGCAAGCAATTCGGTGTCGCACAGGGCGGCGGGCCCGCGCGCGAGAAGTTTTTCACGTGGCTGGGCATCGATGGGAAGGTCTTTGAGATTCATGGGCCTGTGGCTGCCAGGGCTCTGGGCCCATCCTAAAATGGCAGTTTATCGGTACAAACATGCCT
>JAZKFD010000009.1:0-3307 GCA_040386635.1 Pseudomonadota bacterium | reverse complement strand
GGTCCGGCCGGCGACATCATCAACACGTTCAACGACAAGCCGGCCACGCTCACACTGGGCAGCGGCGAGTTGTCGCCGGCGGTCGAGCAGCGCATGCTCGGCCTCGAAGAAGGCCAGCAGGTCACTTTCGAAATTCCGCCAGGCGAGGCGTTTGGCGAGCGCAATCCCGAGATGGTGCAATGGGTGGCGCGAGCCCTGCTCAACAAGATGGGCGATCCGCTGGAGCAGTATGCCGTGGGCGACGTGGTGCAGTTCCCGACGCCGGACGGCATGTCCAGCTACGCGGGGTCCGTGCGGCAGGTCGGCAAGGATGGCGATGGCGACGGCAAGGCCGATGCCGTGCTGTTCGATTTCAACCATCCGCTGGCGGGCCAGCGCGTGACCTTCGAGGTCAAAGTGATAGGCGTGCTATGACGCAGGTAGCGGGCGACGTCGAGATTTTGCTGGCCGAGCCGCGCGGTTTTTGCGCAGGCGTAGACCGCGCGATCGAGATCGTCGAGCGGGCACTGACCAAGTTCGGCGCGCCAATCTATGTGCGCCACGAGATCGTTCACAACACCTACGTCGTGAACGACCTCAAGGCCAAGGGCGCGATCTTCATCGAAGACCTGGCTGATGTGCCGCCGGACTCGACGCTGGTGTTCTCTGCGCATGGCGTGAGCAAGGCGGTACAGGACGAGGCGCGCGCGCGGGGCTTTCACATCTTCGATGCCACCTGTCCGCTGGTGACCAAGGTCCACGTCGAGGTCGCAAAGCTGGCCAAAGAGGGGTACGAATTCATCATGATTGGCCACAAGGGCCATCCTGAAGTGGAAGGCACGATGGGCCAGCTTGATTTCGGCATCCATCTGGTCGAAGAGGTCGCCGATGTTGCAGACGTGCAGCCGCAGCAATCGGAGAAACTCGCGCTTGTCACGCAAACCACGTTGTCGGTTGATGACGCAGCCGCGATTTCCGCTGCCGTGCGCGCTCGCTTTCCACTGATTCGCGAACCGAAGATGCAGGACATCTGCTACGCCACGCAGAACCGGCAGGACGCGGTCAAGATCATGTCGCCGCAGGTCGATGTGCTCATCGTGGTCGGCAGCCCGACCAGCTCCAACAGCAACCGGCTTGCGGAGCTCGCCCGCAAACTCGGGGTCCAGAGCTACATGGTGGACAACGCCGATGAGTTGCGCGCCGAGTGGCTGGAAGGCAAGTCACGCGTGGGGCTGACGGCGGGCGCATCGGCACCGGAAGTCCTGGTGAAACAGGTGATCGACCGCGTGAAGGAAATGGGCGCTGTCTCTGTTCGCAAGATGGATGGCATCGAGGAGACCGTGAAGTTTCCGCTGCCCAAGGGATTGAAGCTTCCATGACGCCTCTTCAAATCAACGAAGCCGCCCAACGCTTCACGACCCGCCAGCCGGGCTTCATCCGCCGCACCCCGCTGTGGAAACTGCGCGGCGCCGACTTCGGCATCAACTGCGCAGAAGTCTGGCTCAAGCTCGAACACCTGCAGGTCGGCGGCAGTTTCAAGGCGCGCGGCATGCTCAATCGTCTGCTGGCCAACGACATCCCGGCCAGCGGAGTCATCGTCGCTTCGGGCGGCAATGCGGGCATTGCCACCGCAGCAGCAGCCCGGGCGCTCGGCGTCAAATGCGAAGTGTTCGTGCCGACGATCTCCAGCGCCATGAAGCAGGCCAGGCTGCGCGAACTCGGTGCCGAAGTGATCGTGACAGGCGCGGCGTATGCGCAGGCGCTGGAAGCCTGCCTGGCGCGCCAGAAGGCCACCGGTGCCTTGCTCACGCACGCCTACGACCAGGCGGAGGTCGTGGCTGGCGCCGGCACGCTTGCGCACGAAATCGAAGCCGATGGGGGCACGCCCGACAGTGTGCTGGTGAGCGTCGGCGGCGGCGGCCTGATCGCGGGAATTGCAGCCTGGTTCCAGGACCGGTCGCGCGTCGTGGCACTAGAGCCGGAGCTTGCGCCCACGCTGTTCGAGGCGCGTCGTGCCGGTGCGCCAGTGGATGTGTCCGTGAGCGGAATCGCGGCGGATTCCCTGGGCGCCAAACGAATCGGCGAGATCGCCTGGGACATCACGCAGCGGCATGTCAGGGATTCGCTGGTGCTGCCCGACGAAGCCATCCGCCAGGCGCAGCACTGGCTGTGGAAAGAGATGAAGCTCGCGGTGGAGGCCTCCGCATCGCTCGGGCTTGCCGCCCTGCAAAGGGGCGCGTACCGCCCGCGGGAAGATGAGAAGGTGTGCCTGGTGATCTGCGGCGCCAACCTGGATCCGGCGACGCTCTCCTAGGCGCTCACCGATAAAATCCCCGCATGCTCGACATCATCCAACTCCGCAAAGACCTGCCCTCGGTGGTCAGCCGCCTTGAGACACGCAAGCGTCCGCAGGCTTTCCTCGACGTCGATGCGTTCACCGCGCTCGAAGCCGAACGCAAATCCATCCAGACGCGCACCGAAGAACTGCAGTCGCAGCGCAATACGCTGTCCAAACAGATCGGCCAGCTCAAGTCCAAAGGCGAGAGCGTCGATGCGGTAATGGCGCAAGTCGCGGCGCTCAAGGGCGAACTCGATACTTCCGCTGCGCGCCTGGAGCAGATCCAGCCCGAGATGCAGAACCTGCTGCTCGCCGTGCCCAACCTGCCGCACGAATCGGTACCCGTTGGCTCCGATGAACATGGCAACGTCGAGGTGCGCAAGTGGGGCACGCCGCGCGAGTTCGACTTTCCGCTCAAGGACCATTCGGACATCGGCGAGAAGCTGGGCCTCGACTTTGCGATGGGTGTGAAGCTTTCGGGCTCACGATTCACCGTGATGAAGGGCCAACTCGCACGGCTGCACCGCGCGCTCGCGCAGTTCATGCTTGACACGCAGACGCAGGAGCACGGCTACACAGAGTGCTACACGCCCTACATCGTCAACGCTGAAACCTTGCGCGGCACGGGCCAGCTCCCCAAGTTCGAAGGCGACCTGTTTGCCGCAAAAAAGGGCGGTCAGGAAGGCGAAGAGCAGCCGGACAATTCGGCCCTTTACCTGATCCCGACCAGCGAAGTGACTCTGACGAACTTCGTGCGCGAGGAAATCGTGGCCGAGAGCGACCTGCCCATCAAACTCACTGCGCACACGCCGTGCTTCCGCTCCGAAGCAGGCAGCGCCGGACGCGACACGCGCGGCATGATTCGCCAGCATCAGTTCGACAAGGTCGAGATGGTGCAGATCACGCATCCGGACAAGAGCTATGAAGCGCTCGAATCCATGGTCACCCATGCCGAAGCCATCCTGCAAAAGCTGGGCTTGCCCTATCGCG
>JAZKFD010000008.1:0-3567 GCA_040386635.1 Pseudomonadota bacterium | reverse complement strand
CTTGAAGGCCTCGGTGACCTTCTCCGGCGTTGCGCCGCCGCCCACGTCCAGGAAATTTGCCGGCTCCGCGCCAAAGAGCTTGATGGTGTCCATGGTGGCCATCGCCAGGCCGGCACCATTGACCAGGCAACCGATGTTGCCGTCGAGCGAGATGTAGGCAAGATCGAACTTGCTGGCCTCGATTTCAGCCGGATCTTCCTCATCCAGGTCACGCAGCGCGACGATTTCGGGATGCCGGAAGAGGGCGTTGGCGTCGAAGTTGAACTTTGCGTCCAGGGCCTTGATGTTGCCGTTGCCTTCAAGGATCAGCGGGTTGATTTCCACCAGGGCTGCATCGGTGTCCATGTACACCTTGTAGAGCTTCTGCAGGACATCGACAGCCTGCGCCGTCGAAGCCGCCGGAACGCCGATGCCATCGGCAAGCTCCCGGGCCTGAGCCTCGGTGAGGCCCTTCTGCGGATCGACAAACACCTTGATGATTTTCTCGGGGGTGTCGTGCGCGACCTGCTCGATGTCCATGCCACCTTCGCTGGAGGCCATGAAGGCAACCTGCTGGGACGCGCGGTCGGTCACGGCGGACACGTAATATTCTTTCTTGATGTCCGCGCCTTCCTCGATGAGCAGGCGACGCACCTTCTGGCCTTCAGGGCCGGTCTGGATGGTCTTGAGCTGCATCCCGAGGATTTCACCGGCGAGGGCCCTGACTTCGTCGATGGAACGGGCGAGCTTGACGCCACCGCCCTTGCCACGGCCACCCGCGTGAATCTGGGCCTTGACCACCCAGATGGAGCCACCGAGCTTCTGGGCCGCCTCCACTGCTTCCTGAACGGTGTATGCGGGAATGCCGCGAGGCACCGGCACTCCGAAGTTGCGCAAGATTTCCTTGCCTTGGTACTCGTGGATCTTCATGACGTGTCTCTCGAGGAACGGGATAAAAATGTCGCCGGCGGCAGGCGGTGGAGCCCACGGGGAACAGCCGTGAACTGTATCATGCTGCATCGCACCAACTTCTTCTGCCTTACAGTGGTGCGGGTAGTTTGCACAGGAAAGTCACATGCCAAAAGTCTTCATCGATGGCGAGGCCGGTACCACGGGCCTGCAGATTCGCGAGCGGCTCGAAAAGATGCCGCAGGTCGAGCTGGTGAGCATTGCGCCCGAACTGCGCAAGGATCCCAACGCCAAGCGAGAGTTGATGGCGGGGGTGGACCTGGTGATCCTGTGCCTGCACGACGACGCAGCACGGGAGTCGGTCGCGATGGTCGATGAAATCGAGCGTGCGCAGGGGCGCGGCCCGCGGGTGATCGACGCATCCACCGCGCATCGCACGGCAGACGGCTGGGTGTTCGGATTCCCCGAGCTGGCGAAGGCCCAGCGCGACGCGATCGTCCATGCGAAACGGGTGAGCAACCCCGGCTGTTACTCGACCGGTGCCATTGCGCTCCTGCGTCCGCTCGTCGATGCAGGAATTCTGCCCGCGGATTACCCGGTGGTATTGCCCGCAGTCAGTGGCTATTCCGGTGGCGGGCGCAGCATGATCGAGGCGCATGAAAGCGGCGTAGCGGCGCCTTTCGAAATCTATGGTCTGGGCATGAAGCACAAGCACGTGCCGGAAATCGTCAAATACACAGGCCTCACGCGCCGCCCCATCTTCATTCCCGCCGTTGGCAACTTCAAGCAGGGGATGCTGGTGGAACTGCCGCTGCACCTGGATACCTTGTCGGGTCAGCCAAAGCTTGCCGATCTGCATGATGCCTATGCCAGGCACTATGCCGGCAGCGAATGGGTCACGGTCGAGCCGCCGACCGAAGGCGGCAAGATTGAAGCGATGGCGCTGAACGACACCAACAGGATGGAACTGCGCGTGTTCGGTAACGACGACTTGCGGCAGGCCGTGCTGGTTGCCCGCCTGGACAACCTCGGAAAAGGCGCCAGCGGCGCCGCTGTCCAGAATCTGAAGCTGATGCTGGGGATCTAGACGGAGAGTCTGGAAACAGGGGTAGTCCGTTAATCCGACTCGAAGTCAAGGCCAGACACGACCCGCCTCACGACCTCGCCGCTGAACCCGCGGGCCAGCAGGAACCGCGCCTGCTTCGCGCGCTCTGCTGCATCGGCAGGCTTTTCGCCGAACCTTCGCAACCACACCGCACGCGCACGCGCCAGCTCGGTCGCCTTGAGGCGGTCGAGCGCGTTGCGGACCAGTTCATCGGCCAGCCCCTTGGCCTGCAGTTCTTGCCGGATGCGCATGGCACCCAGCTTACCCGCGCGGCTATGGACCACCGAGTCCGCGACCCGCTGCTCGTTGATGAAATCCCTGGCCTGCAACTCGTCCAGGATTCGCTTGAGCTGTCCCGGCTCCTCCTCGTGTGCGGCCAGCTTGCGTTCGAGCTCCGCGCGTGAGTGCTCGCGGCCGCTGAGCAGGCGCAGGGCGCGCCCCTTCAGGGATAGCGGGGGCCGCTGCATCACCCGCGCCCCCTCTGGCTAACAGGCGCCAATCACTCGGCGGTGACGTCCGCCGGGAGCAGCGGGATGCCCAGCGAGTCGCGCACCTTGTTTTCGATCTCTCGCGCCAGCGCCGGGTTTTCGCGCAGGAACTCCCGCGCATTGTCACGGCCCTGGCCAATCTTTTCGCCGGCGTAGGCATACCAGGCGCCGGACTTTTCGAGCACCCGCGCGGTCACACCCATGTCGATGATTTCGCCGTGGCGGCTGATGCCTTCGCCAAAAAGGATATCGAACTCGGCCGTCTTGAAAGGCGACGCCACCTTGTTCTTGACCACTTTGACCTTGGTCTCGTTA
This sequence comes from Pseudomonadota bacterium, assembly GCA_040386635.1. Taxonomy (GTDB): domain Bacteria; phylum Pseudomonadota; class Gammaproteobacteria; order Burkholderiales; family Burkholderiaceae_C; genus Ramlibacter. The sequence continues at coordinate 771 of JAZKFD010000008.1, read as the reverse complement.
CCGATGGCCTCCTCGCCCTTCTTGATCGTGCCGGTGCGGCGGATATCCAGGCGCACCGAGGCGTAGAACTTCAGCGCATTGCCGCCGGTCGTGGTTTCGGGGCTGCCGAACATGACGCCGATCTTCATGCGGATCTGGTTGATGAAGATGACCATGCAGTTGGTCTTCTTGATGGTGGCAGTGAGCTTGCGAAGCGCCTGGCTCATCAGGCGGGCCTGCAGGCCGGGCAGCGAATCACCCATTTCGCCTTCGATTTCCGCGCGCGGGGTGAGTGCGGCCACCGAGTCCACCACGATCAGGTCCACGGCGCCGGAGCGAACCAGGCTGTCCACGATTTCCAAGGCCTGCTCGCCGGTGTCAGGCTGGCTGATGAGCAGATCGGACAGGTTAACGCCCAGTTTCTGCGCGTACTGCACATCAAGGGCGTGCTCGGCATCGACGAATGCGCAGGTACCCGCCTGGCGCTGCATTTCGGCAATCACCTGAAGCGTCAGGGTGGTTTTGCCCGACGATTCCGGGCCGTAGATTTCGATCACGCGGCCGCGCGGCAGGCCGCCAACGCCCAGCGCGATATCCAGGCCGAGCGAGCCGGTAGAGACAACCTGGATGTCTTCCAGCTTCTCGCCTTCACCCAGCCGCATGATGGTGCCCTTGCCGAACTGCTTTTCGATCTGGGCGAGCGCCGCCTGGAGCGCCTTGCTCTTTTCGGTGTCTGCGCCTGCGATCCGGGTTCCTTTGACTTGGGCATCCATTTTGGAAATCTCCTTGGTT
>JAZKFD010000007.1:0-1881 GCA_040386635.1 Pseudomonadota bacterium | reverse complement strand
TTCGTTGCCGCGCGTGATGCGCATGCCTTCGCGCAGGTACTGCTCCAGAAAGCCCAGCAGCAGCCGGAACTGCGGGTTGCCGGTCGATTCACCGATGACGCGGTGAAATTCCAGGTCTTCGGCGACACCGTCGCGGCCCTGCGCAACGGCCGCATCAATGGCTTTGAGCGAGCGTCGCAGCTGCGCAATCTGCGCGCGGGTGGCGCGTTCGGCGGCCAGGGCCGCTATTTCACCTTCCAGCACCCGGCGCACCTCGATGACATGGACCACCGACTGGACCGACTCCAGCACCGCAGGATCGAAGGCCAGCGGCAGGTTTTCGGGCGTGGGCGCCACGAACACGCCCGAGCCCTGCCGCGCCACGACCAGGGCGCGCGACTTGAGCTGGTGCATCGCCTCGCGCACCACCGTTCGCGAAACGCCGTGCGTTGCAGCCAGCTGCTGTTCAGTTGGCAAGCGGTCGCCCGGCTTGAGCTCGCCGGCCTTGATCTGGGCAATGAGGCGGCCCGCGAGCCGGTCCGAAAGCCGTTCGGACACCAGTGCAGTCGCACCGGTGGAGGCGGATCCGGCTGCGGCGGAGGGTGAGGAGTGAAGCACGGAGGGCACGAAGCGCAGGTCGGGGTGAAGGGGAGGTGAAGTGCGGGTGAAAGGCAGAAGGGACGGTTATCGGGTCATCATACAAATTTTGGCGAATTTTCTTCTAGCAGGGTTTCCCTGATGGTGACGAGCCGATTCCGTGCGGATACTGCGCGAGCGACCCGGATCTGCGCTGGGTCGTCCGCACACTTTTTTGTCTTGCTTGCGGCATTCCAGGGGGACTCCATCGCATGGCCAGTGTCACGATCCAGGCAGTCAAGAAGAACTTCGGCGACGTCGCAATCCTGCACGGCGTGGACATCGATATCCAGGACGGCTCGTTTACCGTGCTGGTCGGGCCATCGGGCTGTGGCAAGTCAACCTTGCTGCGCATGATCGCGGGGCTCGAGCAGATCAATGGCGGCGAAATCCGTATCGGCGACCGCCGTGTCAACGACCTGCCGCCCAAAGAGCGCGACATCGCCATGGTCTTCCAGAACTACGCGCTCTATCCGCACATGACGGTGCGCGACAACATGGCGTTCGCGCTGACGCTGGCCAAGACCGAAAAGGCCACGATCGAAAGCAAGGTCAAGCGTGCAGCCGAGATCCTGGGCCTCATTCCACTGCTGGATCGCTATCCCAGGCAGTTGTCCGGCGGCCAGCGCCAGCGCGTCGCGATGGGCCGCGCCATCGTGCGTGATCCGCAGGTTTTTCTCTTCGACGAGCCGCTGTCCAACCTCGATGCCAAGCTGCGCGTGGCGATGCGAAGCGAAATCAAGGAACTGCACCAGCGCCTGAAAACCACGTCGATCTACGTGACCCACGACCAGATCGAAGCCATGACCATGGGCGACAAGATCGTTGTGATGCGCGACGGCCGCATCGAGCAGACGGGCAGTCCGCTCGAGCTGTATGACACCCCCGCGAATCAGTTCGTCGCGGGCTTCATCGGTTCGCCTGCGATGAATTTCCTGCCCGGCACCCTGCGCCGCAGCGGCGGTTCGGCAAGGGTCGAATTGAATGACGGCACCATGCTCGATGCGCCCTTGCAGGCAGGCGGCCAGGACGGGCAGCCCGTGGTCTATGGAACGCGGCCAGAACATCTTACGCTGGCCGATAGCGGAGGGATTCCTTCGCAGGTCGTGGTGCTCGAGCCAACCGGCATGGACACCTTCGTGGCTTGCCGCCATGAGGGCGCGGACCTTTCGGCGGTCTTTCGTGAGCGCCATGACTTCGAGCCCGGCAGCATGATCAACCTGCAGCCCGACCTGCAGCGCGCGCACCTTTTCGATGCAGGCACTG
>JAZKFD010000006.1:0-24961 GCA_040386635.1 Pseudomonadota bacterium | reverse complement strand
GACGTGGAACATCGGCACGACCGGCAGCACGCAGTCGCGCGCCGACAGGCACATCACATCGGGCAGCGCAGCCGCGTAGGCATGCAGGATGGTGGAACGGTGGCTGTAAAGCGCCGCCTTCGGGTTGCCGGTGGTGCCGCTCGTGTAGCACATGCTCGATGCGGAGTTTTCGTCGAACTTTGGCCATTCATACGTTGTGGATTGGCCGCCGATCCAGGACTCGTAGGCGACGAGATGGGGAATGCCGCTGTCAGCAGGCAGCCGGTCAGCGTCGCAGAGCGCAACGTACTGTTTGATGGACGGGCAGCGCGCATGAATCGCCTGCACCAGTGGAAGAAATGTGAGGTCGAAGCACAGGATCTGGTCTTCGGCATGCCCCGCGATCCAGGCGATCTGGTCAGGGTGCAGGCGCGGGTTGATCGTATGCAGCACGTGGCCCGAACCGCTGACGCCAAAGTAGAGCTCCAGGTGGCGGTAGCCGTTCCAGGCCAGCGTTGCGACGCGATCGGAGAACAACAGGTTGGATGCGCCCAGCGCATTGGCGACCTGCCGCGATCGCTTGGCGACATCCGCCCAGGTGTAGCGGTGGATATCGCCTTCCACGCGTCTGGAGACGATTTCGGCGTCTCCGTGGTGGCGCTCTGCGAACTCGATCAGCGACGAGATCAGCAGGGGTTGGTCTTGCATCAGGCCCAGCATCGTTTGCTCCTAAGTTTTTCCGGTTTGCGCTCGCCGGCATCGTACATCGCACCTGCGCGGCTTTCGACTTCAGCGGACAATCCAGGCATGAGTACTTCACCTGAGTGGCGCAGCCGCTTCGCCGCGCTCGGTCCGGCGTTTTTCACTGAATTGCAGCCGACGCCCCTGCCCGCCCCCTATCTCGTTTCCGCGAACTCTGCCTTGTCCGACCGCCTGGGTCTTGACATCAACTGGCTGACATCGCCTGCGGGGATCGACGTCTTCACGGGCAATGTGGTCATGCCCGCCAGCCGGCCGCTCGCCAGCGTTTACAGCGGGCACCAGTTTGGCGTGTGGGCCGGGCAGCTGGGCGACGGCCGCGCCATCCTGCTGGGCGACCTGCCCAGCGACGACGGACGGCAGGAAGTTCAGCTCAAGGGCAGCGGACTCACGCCGTATTCGCGCATGGGCGACGGCCGCGCGGTGCTGCGCTCCAGCATTCGGGAATACCTGTGCTCCGAGGCGATGCACGGACTGGGAATTCCCACCACAAGAGCGCTTTGCGTGACCGGCTCCGATCAGCCGGTGCGGCGCGAGACCATGGAAACCGCTGCGGTCGTAGCGCGGGTCGCGCCCAGTTTTGTGCGGTTCGGCCACTTCGAGCATTTCGCGGCCAGGGGCATGACGGCAGAACTTCAAAAGCTCGCCGATTTCGTGATCGACGGCTACTACCCGCAGTGCCGCACATCCGACCGCTACGGCGGCAACGCCTATGCGGCCCTGCTGGAGGCCGTCACCGAACGCACGGCGGCGATGGTCGCGCAGTGGCAGGCCGTCGGCTTTTGCCACGGCGTGATGAATACCGACAACATGAGCATCCTGGGCCTGACGATCGACTACGGCCCGTTCCAGTTCCTGGACGGCTTCGATCCCGGCCACATCTGCAACCACAGTGACGAACAGGGGCGCTACGCATTCAACCGCCAGCCCAACGTTGCGTACTGGAACCTGTTTTGCCTGGGACAGGCGTTGCTGCCGCTTATTGGCGAGCAAGATGAAGCGCTGGCGGCGCTCGAGACATTCAAGACGGTGTTCCCGCGCGAACTGCTGGCCCGTATGCTTGCGAAATTGGGGCTTCCGGTCGATGGCCATGCAGATGGGCGTGGGGACAGGGAATTCGTGGAAAGCATCCTGCAGCTGCTCGCCAAAAACCGCACCGACTACACGATTTTCTGGCGACGGCTGTCGCACTTCGTGCAAGGAGCGCCCGCCGATACCGTCCGCGGTCTGTTCCTGGAGCCCAAGGACTTTGACGCATGGCTGCCCCCCTACCTGGACCGCCTGACAACGGACCGGGGCGCCACTGCCGCGGCGATGTTGCGCACCAACCCGAAATACGTCCTGCGCAATCACCTCGCTGAAATTGCGATCAGGCAAGCGACGCTCAAGGATTTTTCGCAAGTCGAGGCCTTGCTGGCGATCTTGCAGTCACCTTTTGATGAACACCCGGCGCACGAAGACAAGGCGGGTTTTCCGCCCGACTGGGCCTCGCGGATCGAAATCAGTTGTTCATCGTAAGTTCTTCGGCTGCGCAGACCAGAAAATAGCTGATTGGGTCTGTTGGGAAGTTTGGGCAGGTGCGCTATCCTGACGAGACCATGCTGGAACCCACGCCCCCGTCTGCTCCGATCCTCGCTTCAGAATCCCCTCGCGAGCTTCAACTTCGTGCCGCGCGCGCAGTCATTGCGAAGACCCTGGGCGCGGCCCAGCTAGCCGCCCTGCATCGCCCTAACAGGGGACTGGATTTCATCGCGATTTTTGGCTCCATTGCGCTTTTCCTGCTGCTGGCGTGGCAATTGGCGACCGGCTCTGCCTCTTCCGCGCTCTGGTGGCTGTGCCTCGCGCTGCAAGGCAACCTCGTCGTGGTGATGGGCATCATCAATCACGACGCATTCGTGCACCGCAAGCTGTTACCAACTCCCTGGCGCTGGATCGTCTCATCGATACTTGCATGGCCGGCCCAGATGCGCGCCTCCGTGTATGAACGCCAGCATCTGGCACACCACCGCGGCGTCGGTACGGACAACGACACCGAGATGCACAGGCACGGGCTTAATTCAGCTTTGCGACGGTTTTTCTTTGCCACAGCGGCGTTCGCGGTGTATCGAACGCTCTTCTACCGCAACGTACATGCGCAATTGGCAGGCCAACCGGCGTATGGGGGCGACCAGCGCCAGCGCGTCGAAAAGAACACACGGCGTGTCCTTGTCGGTCTGGCATTGCTAAGCCTGGCTGTCGACTGGCGCCTGCTGGTGTTTGGTTACCTGCTGCCCTTTCTGGTCGTGACACCCCTCGTCAACACGCTGCGAATTGTGCTCGAACACTTCGACCTGGATGCGCGTAACCCCTTCTGGGTTGGAACCTTCTATCGAAGTGGCTTCATTACCCGGCCGATGTTCTGGTGGGGCGCTGGCGACTGTCACATCGTCCATCACTTTTACGCGAATATCCCCTTTTATCGCATACCAGCCGCGCTGCGGCTCATCAGGCCCATTTTGCAAAGCGAAGGCGTTTACGAGCACCGGTCCCTGCTGCCCCTGCTGCGCGACTGGTTCATGGCTTCGCGCGGCCACTGGTCCGTGCCGACCGAGGCGCAAGCGCCGGTCAAAGTTCCTGCATCGCCGACCTGAAGTAGAGCGACACGACCGCTCCCTTGCCGAGATCAGATTCGATTTCGACGCTGCCATTGATGGACTCCATCACCCGCCGGCAGAACATGAGTCCCATTCCGTTGCCGCCCGAGTTGGCGCGCGAAGTGACGGGCTCGCGAAACAGCCGGCCGAGAATTTCCGGGGGAACCCCGGGGCCGTTGTCTGAGAAGCGAATCCACCGTGGGCGCACGGGATCATCGCCTGTACCTACGATGATTCGCAGCTTGGGCAAGTGCTCGCTTTGGCCTCTGAGTGCGATCAGCGCGTTCTTGACGAGCGTGCACAGCACCAGGTAAAGAAGGTCGCGACGGCCTTCCAGAAGAAAATCCTGCTGAATTTCACTGGTGAGCCAGCCGCGTTCGTCCTCCTCGAACGGAAACTCGTCTAGCAAGGCCGCCACCAGACTTCGCGCACTGACCGTTTGAGCGATCGCGCCGGGGTACGCGTCGCGCGCCGACTGTACGAATGTAGAAACCAGCGACTGACAGTAGAGGGCGCGGCGTTCTGCGCGCTCCAGTGCGGTCACCAGCTGGCCAGGCTCCTCCTCGCTGAATCGGGCGACGCCAGCTGGGTCCCCATCTACGGGCGGAAGGTAACGGGACGCGATGCTCGCCACGCTGCCTCGCACAGTCGCCAGCGGCGTGTTGAGCTCGTGCGCAAGAAAGCCAAGCGTCTCCCGAAGCGCTGCCGCGCGGCGCTCGTTGGTAAACCGCTCGGCCTTCTGCGCCCGATACAAGTCCATGGCCTCGACCAGCGCTTCACGCGTGACTTCGTCGGTCAGGGGCTTTTCAAGGATACGCATGACACGACCCTGATTGATCGCGGCGATAGCGACGTCGCGTTCGGCATAGGCCGTGGCAAGCAGACGAATGATGTGGCGGTGATCACGATGGACAGCCCGCAGAAGTTTCATGCCGTCGCGCTCGGGCATGCGGTAGTCAGTGACCAGAACAGCGAATTCCCGTTCTCCGGAAGCGAGGATCGCGAGCGCCTCGGTGGCACTGGAAGCCGTCACGACATCGAATTCGTCGGAAAACACTCGCGCGAAAATTTTGCGCGTGAATTCCTCATCATCGACGAAAAGGACGGCCAGGGACTTGTCGGCTGCAATGGGCATTCAGGGAGCGACTCTATCCGATTGCCGACGCTCCCTGCGCCCTCAACCAGCTACGCAAGGCCGCATTGCTGCTATCGGTGAGATCGTCCAGGCGCGTGATCCAGGCATCGTCGGCAGGCCATTGACCGTCTTCGCGCATAGCCACGTAAATCTCGCGCGCGTAACGGTGAAGCGATCTTGCGCCGGCTTCGCCGCTCATCCCCACCAACGAGTGCATGGCATCCAGCGCAGCTTGCAGGTCGCACGCTTGCCCTGCCTGGCGCACCTGGCTCATGAGCAGCCGGCTGCGAGGCACAAAGTCGTCAACCAGTTCAGCCAGCATGCCCAGGCGCAGGTAGTTGTGCAGACGAGCGTCGTCCAGAAACATCGGCTCCTGCGGCGAGACGTGGACAATTGGCGCCGCCAGTGGAGACTGCTGCCCGAGCGCCTGTGCCAGCATGGAATGCAAAGCGGCGGGATCAACCGGTTTGGTGAGGAAGTCAGAAATCCCGGCTGCACTGCCCTCGGCCACAACTTGTGGCCCCGCATATCCCGTGATGGCGATAATTGGGATGCGTCTTTCGCCTGCGGCGCCGGATCGAATCGCCCGAGCGGCCTCCATGCCACCCATGCGCGGCATCTGAAGGTCAAGCAATACTGCATCGATGTTGGACACCTCTGCCAGACGCGCGAGGACAGCTTCGCCGTCGCCGACTTCGAGGACGGTTGCCCCCAGATGCCTCAACATTCCTGCCACGCTCATGCGGTTGTAGGCGTTGTCGTCCGCGACCAGCAGCGTTCGTCCCTCGAGCGAGCCGGCCATTGCCTCTGGCGCGGACTGACGCTTGGTTACAGCCAATTGCAGCGCCTGCACGAAGGCCATCGGGTCGCACGGCTTGGCAACGAAACCATCGAAACCTGCCTTCGTCGTCTTGACCCGCGCGACATGCTCCGGCTCAGACGTGTGCGCAAGCAGGCACGTGCCCTTGTTCAGGGGCGCGAGGTAGCCACGAACCGACTCTGCGATCTCGTAGCCGTCCATGCGTGGCATGTTGAGGTCGAGCACGACCATGTCGAACTTCCACTCTCGCAGGGCCTGCAGCGCTTCGATACCATCGGCGGCCTCCCGCACCGAGCACGTCAGGGACAGCAACAGCTGCCGAGTCGAAGCGCGGATGCCTGCGTCGTCGTCAACCACCAGAACGCGCTTGCCCGCGAACTGGCGGCGAGCCTCGGCGAACACCCGCTCGCGGCTGGCATCGAGCTCCTCGCGGCTGACCACCGGGATCTCCATCACAAACGAGGTCCCGCTCGGCGAAGAGACGCAGGTGATGTGTCCGCCAATCGCTTCAATGGCGCGCCGGCAGTAGGCCAGGCCAAGACCGGTACCGCTGGATTTGCCGCTCGTGTTGAACGGCTTGAACAGGTCGTTGAGCGCATCGGCTGGAATGCCTGGCCCCGTATCGCTCACGCAGATGCGCCCCTCATCGATTTCAAGCCGCACGCACATGCCAGGATAGGCAGGCAGGTAGTGCAACGCGTTTTTGAGCAGGTTGAAGAGCACAAAGAGGAACGCGGTCTCGTCGGCGCGGAAGACAAAATCGCGTTTGACGACGATGCTCACGCTGGCCCGCTGTGCCGCGTCCTCATAGCCGAATTCAGAAACAGCCTTGGTGCAGAGTTCCTCGGCGGAAATATAGCTGAGCCGTTCGGAATCCAGGGGCTTGGCATTGACTTCGTCCAGGGTCATGGCAATGACCTGCAGGCCGCGGCGCACCGCTGTTTCGCCTTGAGAAAGGTGACGGTAGAGCTGCTCGACGCTGTGCGCACCGATGATCTGCTCACTTGCGCGGGCACTGGGCAGCGGCAGCGACTGTCGAATGTGCTCGAGGCTGTGTCGCACCTGCGCGAACGGGTTGCGCATTTCGTGGGCGATCGAGCCGGCAAGGGAAGCGTATGCCTGCCGCACGCGTTCCGCCGCGCCCTGCTCAAGCGCAAACTTGAACACGCTGCCACCGATGATGCTGATGATGAGCAGAGGCAGCCGCATCACATAGTCCATTGGCAGGCGAGGCTCGGGACTGATCATCACGTAAAGCCCGGCTGCCACGCCGAATCCTGCCAAGAGCATCACGATGAGGTTGCGCCAGTCTGTGACCAACAGCAGCATGAAGACCGCCATGAACGTATTGCCGACCGCGCCTGGCCCCCCACCATTCATGAGCGAGGTGAACACAAAGGTCATCGGCAGCGTCACCGTTAGCACGAAGTAGGAGAATTGCAGGTAATACGGCTTGGCCCAGCCGGGCCAATGAGAGCGCATCGCCAGCACAGCCAGGATGCCAACATCGAAGAGGCGCAAACCGAGGTCGTCGTACGAGGGGGTGCTGCGCACGAACCGCAGCAAATACATCGCCAGCAGGCCCACGATGCCAAACACGATCATGTAACGCAACAGCAAAGGGCTGGGCTGGTGGTACGCCTTGTAGTGGGCAAAAAGCCGGCTGATCCAATTGGACATGTTGGCCTTGACGGGCGTTATGACTGATGTCGTTTTCATTGCGTCGCAACTCCAGCAACGCAGCCCAACGCCACGGCCATATCGCGGGCCCCTCCACGGATGAGCGTATAAACCTTTTCTGTATTGGGCAATGGCACGTCCCGGGCGACTGCAGTGAGCCCGAAACGACGATACAGCCGGCTCAGCGAATGGGTGCAAGTCGCCCAGAGGCCAACGACACGGGCATGGTTGCAGGCGTACTCGAGTGCCAGGCTCATGCAGTGGCGCAGCGCATTAACATCGCTTCGGTATTCAGGAGCCAGAACGAGTCTGCCCACTTCCCACTCACCTTTCTGAACCGACGGAGCAGAGCTGCCGGCATGGGGCAGAAGCTGCTCCGTCAACGTCAGGCCGTAGCCCAACGGCACGATGCGAATCGTGCCGAGGCGCTCGCCATGCAAGTCGAATGCAAATACGATGCCGCACTCGTCTCTTTTTTTTCGAGAGATTCAAAATCCGGCCCTGCGGCCAGATGCACAGATAGGTCGATTTCCTTGCGAAGTTCCACCACGGATGCGACTTCGTCGGGAGGAACTCGCACCAGTTGAATGGCACCAACAAAGGAATCGCAGTCGATCGAATTCAGGGCGCCGGGAAATGAACCGGGTGGCGGTGGCGTTTGCGATGAGCGAGATTGTGAGGTTTGGGAATGCATGGCGAACTCCATAATGTTTAAATCATCGTTACATAATTGACAGCGTGTGCCATCGTTACCCCTGTCAGGTCTGACAGGGGTCCCACTACGGCGTTTCCCTAATTCACATTGCCGAATTAGGCGTGACCTGCCAGTAGCGATACCATTTATCTACTAAATAACTTTAGCACTAACAGGCAATCAGATTGCCAGGATCCATGACTTACACCATCCAGAAAACCGATGCCGAGTGGAAAGCGCTGCTGGCCGAAAAGGACGCCGAGCGTGGCGCTTTCGAAGTGACGCGTCACGCGGCAACCGAGCGGCCCTTCACCGGAAAATACGAAGCAGTCTGGGCCGATGGCAGCTATCACTGCATCTGCTGCGGTGCCAAACTCTTCGATTCCGCCACGAAATTCGACGCCGGCTGCGGATGGCCCAGTTTTTCGCAGGCCATCCCTGGCTCCATCAAGGAGATAAAGGATGTGAGTCACGGCATGGTGCGTATCGAAACGGTGTGCTCGCAGTGCGGTGCCCACCTGGGTCATGTGTTCCCCGATGGGCCGACCGACACCGGCTTGCGCTATTGCATGAACTCCGCCTCTCTCGATTTCAAAGGCCAGGACAAGTAAGAACCTATGAAACTGCTGATCGATTTCTTTCCCATCATCCTGTTTTTCATCGCGTTCAAGTTCGCGGACATCTACGTCGCCACCGGCGTGGCCATCGTTGCGACGATCGCCCAGATCGCCTGGCTTCGCTACAGCCGGGGCAAGGTCGAGCCCATGCAATGGATCAGCCTGGGAGTCATCGTGCTCTTTGGCGGCGCGACCATCATTTCGCAAAACGAAACCTTCATCAAATGGAAGCCGACGGTGCTTTACTGGCTGATGGCGGGCGTGCTTGCAGCCGGGCAGCTCCTGTTCAGAAAGAATCTGCTCAAATCGCTGATGGGTGCCCAGATGGTCCTGCCCGACCACGCGTGGCGCGTCATGAACTGGAGCTGGATCGGTTTTTTCACCCTGATGGGCGTTATCAACCTCTGGGTGGCGTACAACTTCGATACCGACACGTGGGTTAACTTCAAGCTGTTCGGCGGGCTTGGTCTCATGGCGGTCTTTGTGGTGGCCCAGGCCCTCTATCTAGGCCGGTACATGAAGACCGACGAGACGCCCGAACAATCCTGAAGGCGGCGCGAACATGTCTACTGGAATCACGGCCCAGGCGCTGGAGGCGCGGCTTGCGGAACTCCTGGCTCCAACGGCGCTCGAAGTGGTGGATGAAAGCGCCGCTCACGCGGGCCACGCCGGGGCCGACGGGAGCGGGTTCGGCACCCATTTCCGGGTGCGCATAGCCTCTCCCGAGTTCGCCGGTCTCTCGCGCGTGGCGCGTCATCGCCTTGTGTATGATTCGCTGCGCGAATTCACCGACCGGGGCCTGCACGCTCTCGCGATCGAAATTCTCTGATCTGTTTTTTGATCTGTTATCACCCATCCCCACAGGGCATTCCCAAAATGAAGCAAGTCATCCTGTCCGCAGTTGCAGCGGCCGTTCTCAGCGTCGCCGTGCCGGCATTCGCTCAAAACATCGCCATCGTCAACGGCAAGGCCATCCCCAAGGCGCGGATGGACCAGCTCGCCGCTGAAATCACCCGCACCGGCCGTCCGGTCGGACCCGAAATGCAGGGCCAGATGCGCGAAGCCGTCATCGCCCGTGAGATCTTCATGCAGGAAGCCCAGCGCCGCGGCCTGGACGCGAGCGAAGACTTCAAGGCACAGATGGAGCTGGCCCGCCAGAACCTGCTGATCCGCGAGTTGTTCATGGAATACGCCAAGGCCAACCCGGTGACCGATGCGGAAATCAAGGCCGAATACGACAAGTTCGCCGCAGCTAACGGCGGTAAGGAATATCGCGCTCGCCACATCCTGGTCGAGAAAGAAGACGAAGCCAAAGCGATCATTGCTTCCCTCAAGCGCGGCGGCAAGTTCGATGACATCGCCAAGAAGCAGTCGAAGGATCCGGGATCGGGCGCCAATGGCGGCGACCTCGACTGGGCCAACGCAGGCAGCTATGTTCCGGAATTCTCTGGCGCGCTGGTCAAGTTGAACAAGGGCCAGCTGACACAGGAGCCGGTCAAGAGCCAGTTCGGCTACCACGTGATCCGTCTTGATGACGTGCGCGATGCGCAGTTGCCCAAGTTCGACGAAGTCAAGCCGCAGATCGCACAGCAGTTGCAGCAGCAAAAGCTGGGCAAATTCCAGGAAGACCTGCGCGGCAAGGCCAAGGTCGAGTGATCGGCAGGGCAAGCAGCCCAAGCGGCCCCCCGGGCCGCTTTTTTATTTGCCCGCAGGCCCGATCAGCATGAGCAGGCCGATCATCACCGGTTGATGCAGCATGTACCAGCTCAGGCTCCACCGGCCCAGCCAGGCCAGCGGCGCAGCGGCAGCGGGAATGCCTTTGCTGATCCAGCTTCTGCGATGGGCCAGTACCCATTGCCCCGCCGCCATCCCCCACCAGGTCACACCCAGCCAGGGAATGATCGGCACGTAGTCTTCGGTGATGGGCTTGCGGCTGATCAGCCCAAGCCAGTTCAGCGCCTTCGCGTTCAGGAAATCAAGTTCAGGCCAGGCTTGATGCGCCAACTGTGCTGCCGGCATCATTGCGATGCAGAGCAGGCCCGCTATCCAGAGCCAGCGCCCCCAACCCGCCGACAGGCGCACCACGATGAGCATTAGCGCGACCGCGTGCAGCACGCCGAAATAGATATAGCTCCTGGGGTACATCCATAACGAGGCCGCCGTGACGAGCAAGGCGCAGCCGGCGACCTGCGCCCAGCGCTTCCAGAACCGGGGCCAGCCCTGCCCCTGAGCCACCGCCATCGCCTGGCCCATCCCCGCGCAAAAGAGGAACAGGCTGACGATGAGCGTGCGCTGCCAGGTCCAGAAAGGATCGGTATAGAAGTTCTGCTGCAGCCAGCCGAAATGGTTCAGATCGAAGCAGAGATGAAACAAGGTCATCCACACAATCGCCACCCCACGCAAGGCATCGATGCGGTCGAACCGCTCGCCCCGGGGCAAGTGGTGATGGATTGGTGCTCGGGAGGCAACTGGCATGGGGCGCAAGTCTAGAGCGTCTGAACACCCGCGCACTCCCCGGGTTGACGCTTACGCGCGCGGCGGCTCCAATGCAGCCATGCAATCCCCACAAAAAGTGTTTCCGCCGCAAGTCACGCAGGCGCTCGAACGGGGCGACCTGATGGGCGCCATCAAGCTGCTTCGCGCCAGCGGCTTTGGCCTTAAAGAGGCGAAGGACGCACTGGACGCCCATGTCCGGGCGAGCCGACCGGGCACCACCGACATGAAGCAGCGCTTCGACGCGCCAGCGCCCGACGACGCGTCGAAAATCGTTTCGCAGCTCTCACCTGGTCAGGTGCGCGGCATGAGCGAGGGGGCATGGCTGGCAATCGCCATCGTCATCGGCGTGATGGTTGCCCTGTTTATCACCGGCGGCTCGCTGCCCTAGCCGACCCAGCGCCGGGCGTTACGCCAGATTTGCATCCAGGGACTGAACGCGCTCTTGTCGCCGTCGGTCCAGCTCATCTGGATGTTGCGGAACACGCGTTCCGGATGCGGCATCAACGCTGTGAAGCGGCCATCGGCCGTCGTCACGGACGTCAGGCCGCCAGGGCTTCCATTCGGATTGAACGGATAGGCCTCGGTTGGCCGGCCGTGGTTGTCGGTGAAGCGCATCGCAGCGATGACCTGGGACTGGTCCCCGCGGTAGGCGAAGTTGGCATAACCCTCGCCGTGTGCAACAGCGATCGGCGCACGAAGTCCGGCGAGTCCGGCGAAGAACAGGCTGGGGGACTCGAGCACTTCGACCTGAGACAGGCGTGCCTCGTAACGCTCGCTGCGATTGGTGGTGAAGCGCGGCCAGGCCTGCGCACCCGGAATGATGTCGGCCAGCTCGGCCAGCATCTGGCAGCCGTTGCATACGCCCAGCGCGAAAGTGTCCTTGCGATCGAAAAACGCCTTGAACTGATCGGCCAGCAGAGGGTTGAACATGACGCTGCGCGCCCAGCCGATGCCGGCGCCAAGCGTGTCGCCATAGCTGAATCCGCCGCAGGCCACAAAGCCCTTGAAATCCTGGAGCCGGGCTCGACCGGACTGCAGGTCGGTCATGTGCACGTCGTACGCGTCAAAACCTGCTTCGGTGAAGGTGTAGGCCATCTCGACATGGGAGTTGACGCCCTGCTCGCGCAAGATCGCAACGCGCGGACGCTTGGTCAGGAGGGCTGGAGACATGACCGGCGCAGCTGGCAGGCGCACATGCAACCCTGGATCGGCCTGATCGCCCGCTGCCGCATGTTCGAGGTCCGCGCCGACCGGATTGTCCCGTTGCTGGCAGATTTTCCAGCTCACGCTGTCCCAGACCTGGTGCAGGTCGGCGAGCTTGGCCGTGAAGACGACCTTGGTGTCGCGCCACACCTGGATCTCGCCCTTGCCGTTTTCAATCTGCGATGACGCAGGCCGGGTCGTCCCCACAAAATGACTGTGACGCGACAGGCCGTGCGAGCGCAGCACCTGCATGACCTCATTGCGCCCATCGGTCGGCACCTGTAGCAAAACGCCGAGTTCTTCATTGAAGAGGGCCTTGAGCGTCAGCTCGTCGCGCCGCGGCCCCACTTGCGCAGCCCAGTTCTTGGCATCGCCAAAGTCGGCGCGGCTGTCGCTGATGCCGTCGCCTTCGGTGATCAGCATGTCCACATTCAGCGCCACGCCGACGTGGCCGGCAAAAGCCATCTCGCAGGCTGCGGCAAAGAGCCCGCCGTCGCTGCGGTCGTGGTAGGCCAGGATGCGTTGCTGTGCTCGCAGTTCGTTCACTGCATTGACCAGATCGGCCAGGTCTTTGGCCGCGTCGAGGTCCGGCACTTCATTGCCGGCCTGCCCCACTACCTGCGACAGGATGCTGCCGCCCATGCGATTGCGGCCCTTGCCGAGATCGACGAGGACCAGCGTCGTCTCTTGCGTTGCGTCCAGCTGCGGCGTGAGGGTGCCACGTACATCGGCCAGCGTCGCAAACGCAGAAACGATCAGGCTGACGGGTGAAGTCACCTTCTTCTGCTCATCGCCGTGGGACCACTGCGTACGCATCGACAGACTGTCCTTGCCGACCGGGATCGAGATGCCCAGCGCGGGACACAGCTCCATGCCCACGGCACGAACGGTCTCGTACAGCGCTGCATCCTCGCCGGGCTCTCCGCAGGCGGCCATCCAGTTGGCCGAAAGCTTGACACGCGACAGATCAATCGGGGCGGCGAGCAGATTGGTGATGGCTTCGGCGACGGCCATGCGGCCCGAGGCGGGCGCGTCCATCGCGGCGATGGGGGTTCGTTCGCCCATGCTCATCGCCTCGCCTGCAAAGCCCTTGTAATCAGCCAGGGTCACGGCGCAATCGGCCACTGGCACCTGCCACGGGCCGACCATCTGGTCGCGATGCGACAGCCCGCCGACGGTGCGGTCGCCAATGGTGATGAGAAAACGCTTGGACGCGACCGTCGGATGGCTGAGCACCTGGATGGCTGCGTCCTGCAGCTTGATGCCGCTGAGGTCCAGCGGCTGAAATTCGCGCTGCACGGACTTGACGTCGCGGTGCATGCGTGGCGGCTTTCCCAGCAGGACATTCATCGGCATGTCCACGGGGTGACCGCTTTTGGCGACATCGCCCCCAGCCAGATCGACATCGCCGACGATCAGGTGGCGTTCTTCGGTTGCCACGCCCACCACCGCGAACGGACACCGCTCCCGCTCGCAAAACGCCTCGAATTGCGCGAGCGATTCGGGCGCGATCGCCATCACATAGCGCTCCTGGCTCTCGTTGCACCAAATCTCTTTGGGCGCCAAGCCCGACTCTTCGAGCGGTACCCGGCGCAGATCGAACCGGGCTCCGCGCCCGGCATCGTTACTCAGCTCGGGAAAGGCATTGGACAGGCCGCCCGCACCCACGTCGTGGATGGCCAGGATCGGATTGCCGGCGCCTTCGGCCCAGCAATGGTTGATGACCTCCTGCGCGCGCCGTTCGATCTCGGGATTGCCGCGCTGCACGGAATCAAAATCCAGTTCCGCGGCGTTCGCGCCCGTCGCCATCGAACTGGCCGCTCCACCGCCCATGCCGATCCGCATGCCCGGACCACCCAGCTGGATCAGCAGGGTGCCAGCGGGGAATTCGATCTTCTTCGTCTGCCCGGCCTCGATGGTGCCCAGGCCGCCGGCAATCATGATCGGCTTGTGATAACCGCGCATCACGCCACCGGCCTCCTGCTCGTATTCGCGAAAATAACCCAGCAGGTTGGGACGGCCGAACTCATTGTTGAACGCAGCGCCGCCCAGCGGGCCCTCGGTCATGATCTGCAAGGGGCTGGCGATGTGCTCGGGCTTGCCACCCACCTGGTCGGACCAGCCGCCCCACAGCCTGGAAACCGTGAAGCCGGTCATTCCCGCCTTGGGCTTGGAACCCCGACCGGTGGCGCCCTCGTCGCGAATTTCGCCGCCCGCACCGGTTGAAGCGCCCGGATACGGCGAGATCGCCGTCGGATGGTTATGCGTCTCGACTTTCATCAGGACGTGATGACGTGCCTCGCCCTTCTTGTACAAGGCCTGGTCGGCGGCGCTGGGCAGGAAGCGCTCGACCTGCGAGCCTTCCATGATTGAAGCGTTGTCCGAATACGCGACCACCGTGTACTGCGGGTTCAGCTGGTGCGTGTTGCGGATCATGCCGAACATGCTCTTTTCCTGCGGCACGCCGTCGATCGTGAACTGCGCGTTGAAGATCTTGTGGCGGCAATGCTCGCTGTTGGCCTGCGCGAACATCATCAGCTCGACGTCACTGGGGTTGCGCCCCAGTCCCGTGAACGCGTCAACCAGGTACTCGATCTCGTCATCGGCCAGCGCCAGGCCAAACCGGGTATTGGCCTGTTCCAGCGCAGCGCGCCCGCCGCCCAGCACATCGACGTGCTCCAGGGGGGCGGCTTCAAGCTCAGTGAAAAGCGAATGCGCAGTCGCCCGGTCAAGCATGGCGCTCTCGGTCATGCGGTCGTGCAGCAGGGCCGAGATGGCCTGCAACTGCGCCGGCTCCAGCGACCCCTTGCTGAAAATTCCACCCTTCACGCTCACCCGGAACTCGGTGATGCGCTCGATGCGCCTGAGCGCGATGCCGCAGTTGTGGGCAATATCGGTCGCCTTGGAGGCCCAGGGCGAGACCGTACCGAAACGGGGCGTGACCACGATGAGCGCACCTTCGCTGGGCGAATTCGCTGCTGCGGGATCCCCATAGGTCAGCAGTGCGGCCAGTCGCGATGTTTCCTGGGAGGAAAGCGCATGGTCGGTCGCGACCAGATGCACGAACCGGGCGCTGATGCCCGATATGCGGTCGTGGACTGCCTGAAGACGCGCAAGAAGTTGGTGGACTCTAAATTCGCCAAGGGCGTTGCCGCCCTCGAATTCGGTAATGTGCAGGGTCACTGTGGGGCCTGTGGGGGTCGGGGACTTGGCACGCATGGGCCGCTGACTGGGGCTTCGCGTTAACCCTCGAATTGTACCTGCGCAGGATGACGCGCTCTGGGATAATCCCCGTCATGAGCATCACGTACAAGGACGCAGAAGGCGTTCAGGGCATGCGCACCGCAGGACGCCTCGCGTCCGAAGTGCTGGACTACCTCACGCCCCATATCAAACCCGGAATCACCACCCGCGAAATCGACCGGCTGGCCGCTGAGTGCATGAAAAAGCAGGGCACCGTCTCGGCCACGCTGGGCTATCAGCCTTCCGGTTATCCACCCTACCCCGCATCGCTTTGCACCTCGGTGAATCATGTGGTCTGCCACGGCATTCCCAATGAAAAGCCGCTGAAAAAGGGCGACATCGTGAACGTCGACGTCACCGTCATCAAAGACGGCTGGTTCGGCGACACGAGCCGCATGTTCATGATCGGCGAGGTCTCCATCGCGGCCAAGCGCCTGTGCCAGCTCACCTACGACGCGATGTGGCACGGCATCGTGCAGGTCAAGCCCGGCATGCACCTGGGCGACATTGGGGCTTCGATCCAGAAGTTCGCCGAAAGCAACGGCTTTTCGGTGGTACGCGAGTTCTGCGGCCACGGCATCGGGCGCACCTTCCATGAAGACCCGCAGGTCCTTCACTATGGCAAGCCCGGCACGCTCGAAGAACTCAAGCCCGGCATGACCTTCACCATCGAACCCATGATCAATGCGGGCCGCAAGGAAGTGAAGGAGTTGGGCAACGACGGCTGGACCATCGTCACCAAGGACCATTCGCTGTCCGCCCAGTGGGAGCACACGGTGCTGGTGACCGAGACGGGCTACGAGGTGATGACGCTTTCGGCCGGCAGCCCGCCCCCGCCACCGTTCGTCAACGCGTAGTGCAGCGGCCAGGGCCCGACCGGCATGCATGATCTGGCCGCACTTCGCATCGACTATCGTAAGCGCAAGACGCGGCTGCTGAATGCGCTTCAGGCGCTGGGCACCTCCACCCGCGGCATCCGTCCCCTGCTTCAGAAGCTCACGCACGAGGCCGACGTCACGCTCATGGCCTTGTGGAACGCCGCGCAGTTTCCCGAGACGTTCGCATTGCTGGGGGTCGGCGGTTTCGGTCGGGGTGAGCTGTTTCCCTATTCGGATGTCGATGTCCTGGTGCTGATGCCCGACGGCACCTCGGTTGAAGAGAACCCCGAACTCAAGCGCAAGATCGAAAGCTTCATCGGCAATTGCTGGGACGCGGGCCTTGAGATTGGCTCCAGCGTTCGCACGCTCTCCGAGTGCATTGCACAGGCGAAGTCGGACGTGACAATCCAGACGTCCCTGCTCGAAGCGCGGCTGGTCACCGGTAGTCACAAACTCTGCCTGGCGTTCCAGAAAGCGTTCAGCGAGGTCATGGATCCCCAGGCCTTCTTCGTCGCGAAAACGCTCGAGATGCGCCAGCGCCACACCAAGTTCGAAAACACGCCCTATTCCCTGGAGCCCAACTGCAAGGAATCCCCGGGCGGCTTGCGGGACCTGCAGGTGATCTTGTGGGTCGCCAAGGCGGCTGGCCTGGGCAAGAGTTGGGACGACCTCGCCCGCAAGGGACTTGCCACGCCGTTCGAAGCGCGCCAGATCAAGCGCAACGAAGCGGTTCTCAACCTGATCCGCGCGCGCCTGCACCTCATCGCCCATCGACGCGAGGACCGGTTGGTGTTCGACCTGCAAACCGCCGTGGCCGAGTCGTTCGGCTACAGCACCAAAGTCAACCCGGAAACCGGTCGGGTCACAGCGCGGGCCAGCGAGGCGCTGATGAAGCGGTTTTACTGGGCGGCCAAGGCGGTCACGCAGCTCAACCAGATCCTGCTGCTGAACATCGAGGAGCGCCTGAGCCCGAGCACACATGCGCCGCTGCCCATCAACGAACGCTTCTTGAACAAGGCGGGCATGGTCGAAGTCGCCAGCGACGACCTGTACCTGAAACACCCGCAGGCGATTCTCGAGACCTTTCTGGTCTATCAGACAACCCTGGGCGTGAAAGGCCTGTCGGCGCGAACCCTTCGTGCGCTCTACAACGCGCGCACCGTGATGGATGGCAAGTTTAGAAGCGACCCGGTCAATCACGCAACCTTCCGGGCGATGCTGATGGAGCCGACCGGCATCACGCACGCGATGCGCCTCATGAACCAGACCTCGGTACTCGGGCGCTATCTCTGGGTGTTCCGGCGCATCGTGGGGCAGATGCAGCACGACCTGTTCCATGTGTACACGGTGGACCAGCACATCCTGATGGTGCTGCGCAACGTGCGGCGTTTTTTCATTCCAGAACACGCGCACGAATACATTTTCTGCTCGCAGCTGGCGGCCGGGTGGGACAAGCCCTACATCCTGTACATCGCAGCGCTCTTTCACGATATCGCCAAAGGACGTGGCGGCGACCATTCGGAGCTCGGTGCGCGCGAGGTTCGCGTTTTCTGCAAGCAGCACAACATCGAAGTCGAAGACTGCAGGCTGATCGAGTTCCTGGTGCGTGAACACCTCACCATGAGCCGCATCGCGCAAAAAGAAGACCTGAGCAATCCGGACGTCATTGCGGCATTCGCCAAACGCGTGGGCAATGAGCGATACCTCACGGCGCTCTATCTGCTCACGGTGGCCGACATCCGGGGAACCAGTCCGAAGGTCTGGAATGCGTGGAAGGGCAAGTTGCTCGAAGACCTTTACCGCTACACGTTGCGCACGCTGGGCGGTCGCGCTCCCGACCGGGACGCGGAAATCGAGGCACGCAAGCGCGAGGCACTGGTGCAACTCGCGCTCTACGCATTGCCGCACGAAGGCCACAAAAAGCTCTGGGATTCACTGGACGTCGGTTACTTCATGCGCCACGACGCAACCGACATCGTGTGGCATACGCGGCACCTCGCGCGGTTCGCCGGTCAGTCGAAGGTCATCGTCCGGGCGCGGCTGTCACCGGTGGGCGAAGGCTTGCAAATTCTCGTTTACACGCCGGACCAGCCGGATCTTTTCGCACGCATCTGCGGCTATTTCGACCAGGCCGGGTTCAGCATTCTTGACGCGAAGGTCCACACGGCCAACAACGGTTACGCGCTCGACACCTTCCAGGTCGTGAGTTCCATGTTGCCCGAGCACAACCGCGAACTGATTTCGATGGTCGAGTCGGACTTGCAGCAGACCATCGAGAAAGCCGGACCGCTGCCGCCGCCCAGCCGTGGCCGCGTGTCGCGCCGGGTGCGCAGTTTCCCTATCACGCCGCGTGTTCATCTCGCGCCCGACGAGAAGGCCCAAAAGTGGCTGCTGTCGATTTCTGCAAGTGACCGGATCGGACTGCTCTACTCGGTTGCACGCGTGCTGGCCAGGCACAACATCAACCTTCAGCTCGCCAAAGTGTCCACGCTGGGCGAGCGGGTGGAAGACACCTTCCTGGTCGATGGGCCAGAGCTGCAGCAGAACAAGCGGCAGATCGAGATCGAGACGGAGTTGCTCGAAGCACTCAATGCCTAACTGATGCTTAAAGATTCGCTAGTGCCCAAAGGTGCTGCGCCGGTAGTTATGCAGTCGGCCCTTGTACGGGCCACCGTCGGCAGGAAGCGACGTCACGCGCTGCTCGGAATGCAGGTATCCCAGCTGAGCCATCCTGCGACTGAACCGCGACTGGTTGCCGCGGTCCGGGTCGGCGATCAGCACTTCGACCCTGGCAGCCGAATGCCGGTCGATGAACTGGGAGAGCACCTCCGGCTGATCGCGGTCGTATAGAACGTCGCTGCCAATGATCAGGTCGAACAGGCCCAGCCCGGGATTGCTGCGATTCCAGTTCGCCAGCTGGTACTTCATCGCGGTCAGGCCGTTCAGTTTGAGGTTTTCGATGAGGAACTCGCCGGCCAGCGGATGACAGTCGCTCGCCGTGACATCGCCGCCTCGCCTGTGTATGACGAGACTGGCCAGCGCGAGACCACAGCCGAGTTCAAGTACGCGTCGCCCATCGAGCTCAAACGTCTGCATGGCCAGCGAAAGCACACGCCCGGTCGGCCAGATCAGCCCGAAAAGCGGCCACTGCGCGTCCGAGATGCCCTGCATCGCCGCTTCACCCAAGGGGTCGAAATACTGCTGCCGATCGAGCAGCGAACGCACCTGCAGACTGGCGCCAGCGCCGCTGACGGTCTGTTGCCTGACGAGGTAGCCGGGAGGCGTGCCCGGCAGGGCGATGGGAGGCGTGGACATGCAGGTAACTTCCTGCGTGCTTCACGCCTGGGGGACCAAGGATTGCGGCGAACCCTGTGGGAGCAGTTTACGGCATGAGAGGCTTGAATGAGCTCGAGCACTGACGTAGTATTACATTCGTAATTACACGCACCGCCATGTACACATTGAAATTGACTCAGATCGGCAACTCCGTTGGGGCCGTTTTCCCCAAGGAGTTACTTTCCAAGCTGGAGCTTGCAAAAGGGGATGAGCTTTACCTGACGGACACACCAGATGGGTTCCGGATCACCAGGCAAAACCCGGAGTTCGAACAGCAGATGACGGTAGCGCGCGAGATCATGAAACGACGTCGAGCGGTCTTGCGCGAGCTTGCCAAGTGAGGCAATGGGTCTGGCTAAAGTCGGATGTGATCCTTGCCGTCCATGAGGTTCAGCTCGTCGAGCACGGTGGCGGAGCCGGCGTGCGAGACATCAACCTCTTTCTCTCCGCCTTGGCGCGACCTGAGAATTTGGCTGCTTACGGAAAACCAGACGCGGCCGAACTGGCCGCAGCATACGGATACGGCCTATCGCGTAATCATGCATTCATTGATGGAAACAAGCGCACGGGTTATGTGGCGGCCGAACTGTTTCTTGAGCTCAATGGATTTTCATTGACTGCAGAAGACGCCGACGCGGCCCTCACGATGCTGGCGGTTTCCGCAGGCGAACTCACGGAACCGGAATTTGCGGCTTGGCTGCGAATGCACCTGGTTGAGCTGCTCGCCTGAGTGAAACAGGGCGACGGCCGCATGCACGCTAATCGTCCCCTGCATCCAGTCCCGGAAACAGCACCTCGGTAAACCCGAACTGGGTGAAGTCGCGCACACGCATCGGGTAGAGTTTGCCGATCAGGTGGTCGCATTCATGCTGCACCACCCGCGCGTGGAAGCCGTCCACCGTGCGATCGACGGGATCGCCGTAGGGATCGAAACCGGTGTACCTGATCTTCGACCACCGAGGCACGACGCCGCGCAAGCCAGGCACCGAGAGGCAGCCCTCCCAGCCGTCCTCTTCTTCGTCCCCGATTGGCGTGATGACAGGATTGAGCAGCACGGTTCTCGGTACGAGCGGCGCATCGGGGTAGCGCGGGTTCGGCGCATCGGTGCCGAAGATGACGAGCTGCAAGTCGACCCCGATCTGGGGCGCGGCGAGGCCAGCGCCGTTGACCGCGCGCATGGTGTCGAACATATCCGAAACGAGCAGGTGAAGCTCATCGGAATCGAATGCGGTTTCTGGCACAGGAGGTGCAACACGCAGGAGGCGGGCATCGCCCATTTTCAGGATTTCACGGACGGTCATCTGGCTATTGTGGATGGTTCAACTTGTCGGATCGGTTTCAACCTGCATCACTGCAGCAACAAGGCGCGCAACCCATCTTCGTCGAGCACAGTGACGCCCAACTCCTGCGCCTTGTCGAGCTTGCTGCCTGCCACTGCCCCTGCAACCACGTAGTCGGTCTTCCTGCTGACCGAACCGGCAACCTTTGCTCCAGCGGCTTCGAGCATGTCTTTTGCGTCATCGCGAGACAAGGTCGGCAACGTGCCGGTGAGCACGATCGTTTTGCCCGCCAGCGGCTTGGGCGCCCGCGCTTCGGGCTCTGCCTCGTCCCAGGTCACGCCACAGGCCCGAAGCTGCTCCACCACTTCACGGTTGTGGGGCTGCTGAAAGAAAGTATGCACGCTTTCGGCCACGATGGGTCCGACGTCAGGCACTTCCAGGAGTTGCTCGACGCTGGCGTCCATGATCGAGTCGATCTTGCCGAAGTGGCGCGCCAGGTCTTTTGCGGTGGTCTCGCCGACGTGACGCACGCCCAGCCCGTACAGAAAGCGCGACAGGGTTGTGTTTTTTGATTTTTCCAGCGCAGACAGAACGTTCTTTGCTGATTTCTCTGCCATCCGTTCGAGCGCGACGACATTCGCGAGTCCCAGGCGGTAAAGATCGGGCAAGGTCCGGATGACGCCAGCCTCCACCATCTGATCGACCAGTTTCTCGCCCAGCCCCTCGATATCCACGGCGCGCCGCTGGGCGAAATGCAGGATGGCCTGCTTGCGCTGCGCCCCGCAAAAAAGGCCCCCGGTGCATCGGTAGTCGGCCTCGCCTTCTTCGCGGACTGCGTCTGAGCCGCAGACCGGGCAGATACGAGGCATGGTGAACTGGGGCGATTCATGCAGGCGCTTTTCGGGAATCACAGCAACCACTTCCGGAATCACATCGCCGGCCCGACGAACGATCACGGTATCACCGACTCTCACATCCTTGCGCCTGGCCTCATCTTCGTTGTGCAGCGTCGCGTTGGTCACGGTCACCCCGCCAACGAACACCGGCGCGAGCTTCGCCACCGGCGTGAGCTTGCCGGTGCGGCCGACCTGCACGTCGATCGCTTCGACTGTCGTCAGCTGTTCCTGCGCCGGGTACTTGTGCGCCACCGCCCAACGCGGCTCGCGCGAGACAAAACCCAGCTGCTTTTGCAGCGCGAGGCTGTTGACCTTGTAAACCACGCCATCGATGTCAAAAGGCAGGCTGTCTCGTTCCCTGCCGATCGCCTGATGGAACCCGATGAGCTCATCGGCACCTGTTGCAAGCTGGGTGCGGTCGGACACCGGAAAACCCCAGGAACGCAGCGTCATCATGACCTCGAAATGCGTCCCGAAACTCGGGCCCCCTGCCTCCGGTGCGCTCACCTCACCCAGCCCGTATGCGAAAAAGCTGAGCGGCCTTTGTCGCGCGATCCCAGGGTCAAGTTGCCTGACCGCGCCAGCGGCTGCATTGCGCGGATTGACAAACGTCTTCTCGCCTTTCGCCCCTTTGGCAATTTTCTCGCGCTGCGATTCATTGAGGTTTTCGAAATCGCCGCGGCTCATGTAGACCTCGCCCCGCACTTCAATCACGGGTGGCGCGTCTTTGGGCAGGCGCAGGGGGATCTGCCTGATCGTGCGAATGTTCTGCGTCACCTCTTCGCCGATCTCGCCATCGCCGCGTGTGGCGGCCTGTACCAGCACGCCGTTTTCATAGCGCATGTTCAACGCAAGCCCGTCGAACTTCAGCTCGGCGACATACTCGATGGGCGGGTCCGATTCGGCAAGGCCCAGTTCGCGCCGCACCCGTGCGTCGAAACTGCGCGCCCCGCTCGCCTCGATGTCTGTTTCGGTGCGGATCGACAGCATCGGCACTCTGTGACGCACCCTGGCAAAACCATCGAGCGGTTTGCCGCCCACACGCTGGGTCGGCGAGTCCGGCGTGGCCAGTTCGGGATGCTGCGCCTCCAGCTCCTGGAGTTCGCCAAACAGTTTGTCGTACTCGGCGTCGGGCAGCTGCGGATCGTCCAGGACGTAGTAACGATGGGCGTGATGGTGCAGCAGCTCGCGCAGCGCATCGATGCGCTCGCTGACCGGGACGGATGCACTCATGAAAACAGTCGGCGGGCCTGGGGTGAGCCTGCCGACAGGTCGCGTGAATCGAGCGTGTCGTAGAGCTGTTCGAGGTCGGCGCCGATCACATCCATGCCTTCGGAGCGGATCACGTGTCCGTTGTCGTCGGTGATGATGCCTTCCATCGATGCGGCCAGCGCGATGGCGGCGTCGCGCATCCGGACGAAGGGCTGCTCGCTGCGGTGGACATGCGGCACGTCCAGGCTCAGCGTGAGCTCGCGCAGTGCCGATTGCGCCGGGTCATCGGCCAGGGCAGCCTGCGTGTCAAATGAAAGGCCAAGCACCGGGGGCGACCCAGCTGTGGCCGCCGGCAGAACCATCCGGCCCGGAATCGCGCCGGCCACGAATCCCAGCCGCGAGGCGAACTGCTGCACATAACCCGGACTCCATGCCGCATTCTTGGCGCGCAGGGTGAAGCCCAACTGCGCATCGTGGTCCGACGCGAACTGGTCGAGTTCCCGGGCACGCGCCACTTCATCCAGCATTTCCGGAACTTCGGCCACGCCGCTGACGGCATCGGCAAAGGCCTGCACCTTCACCACAAATTCTGAATACTCGATCTCGTTGAGTGCACCGGTCCGGTTGGCCAACTGCACCCCCGCCTGGAACGCCGAATAGCGCTGACCTGCACGCGGCACCTCCCACTGGCCAGTCGCTTCGTTGAGGCCTTCGATGGCGAAGGGCTTGCTGCCCGCGCGGCGGGTCGAGGGCATGGCCGCCAGCGCGGCATCGCCCGATACCGGCCCTTCGAGCTCGATAGTGGTGAGTGCATCGATCAGCGCATCGAGGCCGGGCTTTTTCTCGGGCAGCAGCATCTCGGGTTCAACATCGAACACCGGCTCCTGCCTCGGATGCAGCTCCGACGGCTCTGTGTGGACATCAAAAACCTCCGGCTGCCGAGGCGTGTTCTTGCGCGAAACCCAGGTGTTCCAGGCGACCAGCGCCGCGAGCACCAGGCCGCCGAGTATTGCCAGACCGATCGTAAAACTGCTCAAGCCGCCTCCACCATTGATACCGCCGCTTCCATGTCCACCGCCACGATACGCGAGACGCCCTGCTCCTGCATGGTCACCCCGATCAGTTGCTCGGCCATTTCCATGGCGATCTTGTTGTGGCTGATGAAAAGAAACTGTGTCTCCCGGCTCATGGCCGTCACCAGCTTGGCATAGCGCTCGGTGTTCGCGTCGTCCAGCGGCGCGTCAACCTCATCGAGCAGACAGAACGGCGCCGGGTTGAGCTGGAAGATGGCAAACACCAGCGCAATCGCCGTGAGCGCCTTCTCGCCGCCCGACAGCAGGTGAATCGTCTGGTTTTTCTTGCCAGGCGGCTGCGCCAGCACCTGCACGCCCGAATCGAGAATTTCGTCGCCGGTCATCACCAGGCGGGCGTTGCCACCACCGAAGAGCTCAGGGAACATGCGGCCGAAATGTTCGTTCACGATCTTGAACGTGCCGCCGAGCAGCTCGCGGGTTTCGCCATCGATCTTGCGGATCGCGTCTTCGAGCGTCGCCATGGCTTCGTTCAGGTCGGCCGATTGCGCATCCAGGAACTGCTTGCGCTCGCGCGCGGTAGTCAACTCATCCAGTGCTGCCAGGTTGACGGCGCCAAGCGCTGCGATCTCGCGGTGCAGGCGGTCGATGTCGCCCTGCATGCCCGCCAGGCGCACCTTGCCGTCTTCCAGCGATTTCGCCACGGCTTCCAGGTCGGCCTGAGCGTCCGCGAGAAGCTGCGTGTACTGCTCGAAGCCCAGGCGCGCGGCCTGCTCCTTGAGCTGGAATTCAGTGATCCGCTGGCGCAACGGGTCGAGCTCGCGCTCCAGCTGCAGGCGCCGCTCATCGCTGGCCCGCAACTTGGCCGTCAGGTCGTCATACTCGCTGCGCTTGGCGCCCAGGGATTGCTCGCGTTCCAGTTTCAGAGCCAGTGCCGATTGCAGGCCAGCCTGCGCCGCCGCATCGGTCAGGCGTGACAGCTCGCTCTGCGCGCGGCCCTCTTCTTCTGCGATGGATAGGGCCTGTTGATCGGCCGTCTCGATGGCGCGCTGCAGTTCGGCCTTGCGCG
>JAZKFD010000005.1:0-3839 GCA_040386635.1 Pseudomonadota bacterium | reverse complement strand
TGTCCTGGTCGATCAGCACGATGCCGTCTTCCTCGCGCTTGTAGATCGAGCCCGAGGGGCACGACGCCACGCAGGCCGGGTTGAGGCAGTGCTCGCACAGGCGCGGCAGGTACATCATGAAGGTGTTCTCGAACTCGCCGTACATCTCTTTCTGGATGTCGTCGAAGTTGCGGTCGGCGCTGCGGCCCTTGAACTCGCCGCCCAGGATCTCTTCCCAGTTGGGGCCCCAGACGATCTTGTCCATCTGCTTGCCGGTGATCAGGCTGCGCGGCCGGGCCGTCGGGCTGGCCTTCATCTCGGGCGCCGATTGCAGGTGGCCGTAGTCGAAGGTGAAGGGCTCGTAGTAGTCGTCGATCTCCGGCAGGTTGGGGTTGGCGAAGATGCGCATCAGCAGCTTCCACTTCGCGCCCTGGCGCGGCTGGATGGAGCCGTCTGCGCGGCGAATCCAGCCGCCGTTCCACTTGTCCTGGTTTTCCCACTCTTTTGGGTAACCGATGCCAGGCTTTGTTTCCACGTTGTTGAACCACGCGTACTCCATGCCGGGACGGCTGGTCCATACGTTCTTGCAAGTCACGGAGCAGGTGTGGCAGCCGATGCACTTGTCCAGGTTCAGGACCATGCCAATTTGCGCTCTTATCTTCATGCTGTCTCCCCTTGTTCGAGCGTAGGCGTGATCAGCTGTTCGGCCACGGGTGTGTCGAGCCAGTCAATGCGGTTCATCTTGCGCACCAGCACGAACTCGTCGCGGTTGGTGCCAATGGTTCCGTAGTAGTTGAAGCCGTAGCTGAACTGCGCATAGCCGCCGATCATGTGAGTGGGCTTGAGCACGATGCGTGTCACCGAGTTGTGGATGCCGCCGCGCACGCCGGTGATTTCCGAGCCGGGCGTGTTGATGATCTTTTCCTGTGCGTGATACATCATCACCATGCCAGCCGGCACGCGCTGGCTGACCACGGCCCGTGCTGCGATCGCACCGTTGACGTTGAACAGTTCGATCCAGTCGTTGTCCACGATGCCGACGCGCTTGGCGTCGTCTTCGCTGATCCACACGCACGGACCGCCGCGACTGAGCGTGAGCATCATCAGGTTGTCGGTGTAGGTCGAGTGGATGCCCCACTTCTGGTGCGGCGTAATGAAATTCAATGCGATCTCGGGATTGCCATTGGGCTTGACGCCCTGCATGGCCGAGGTTGTCTTGAGGTCGACCGGCGGGCGATAGGAGGTGAAGCCTTCGCCGAAAGCAATCATCCACGGATGGTCCATGTAGAACTGCTGCCGCCCGGTCAGGGTGCGCCATGGGATCAGTTCATGAACGTTGGTATAGCCAGCGTTGTACGAAACCGTCTCGCTCTCGATGCCGCTCCAGGTGGGTGAGCTGATGATCTTGCGCGGTTGTGCCTGCACGTCTCGAAACCGGATCTTCTCGTCCTCGCGATGCAGGGCGAGGTGGGCGTGTTCACGTCCGGTCTGCTTGCTCAGGGCTTCCCATGCCTTGACGGCAACATGGCCGTTGGTCTCCGGCGCGAGCTGCAGGATGACTTCGCAGGCGTCGATGTCGGTTTCGATCTTCGGCATGCCCTTGGTGGGGCCTTCCTTCTTCACCAGGCCATTGAGTTCGCCGAGCTGCCTGACTTCATCCTGCGTGTTCCAGCCGATGCCCTTGCCGCCATTGCCAGCCTTGGCCATGAGCGGGCCGAGCGCAGTGAAGCGGTGATACACATCGGGGTAGTTGCGTTCGACCACCTGCATGTTGGGCGCGGTCTTGCCGGGCACCAGTTCGCACTCGCCGCGCGCCCATTCCCTCACATCGAAGGGTTGCGCCAGTTCGGCAGGACTGTCGTGCATGAGCGGGGTGAGCACCAGTTCTTTTTCAACGCCCAGGTGTCCCACGCAGACCGCGCTGAATTTTTCTGCGAAGCCCTTGTAGATGTCCCAGTCGCTGCGCGATTGCCACGCCGGATCCACCGCTGTCGAGAGCGGATGGATGAACGGATGCATGTCGCTGGTGTTGAGGTCGTTTTTCTCGTACCAGGTGGCTGTCGGCAGAACGATGTCCGAGTACAGGCAGGTGGTGCTCATCCGGAAGTCGAGCGTGACCAGGAGGTCGAGCTTGCCTTCGGGCGCCTTGCTGTGCCATTTCACTTCGGTGGGGCGTGCTTCCTCGGCGCCCAGGTCCTTGCCCTGCACCCCGTTGCTGGTGCCCAGCAGGTGCTTGAGGAAGTACTCATGCCCCTTGCCCGAGGAGCCCAGGATGTTGGAGCGCCACACGAACATGTTGCGCGGCCAGTTGTCCGGATGGTCGGGGTCGGTGCAGCTCATCTTGAGAGAGCCTTCCTGCAGTGCGTTGACCGCGTAGTCCTTGGGGTCCACGCCCGCAGCCGCCGCGTCGCGCACGACCTGCAGTGGATTGGTCTGCAACTGGGGCGCGCTGGGCAGCCAGCCCATGCGCTCGGCGCGTACGTTGTAGTCGATCATGCTGCCGCCATAGAGCTTCTTGTCGGCCAGCGGGGAGACCACCTCGTCCATGCCGAGCTTTTCGTAGCGCCACTGGTCGGTGTGGGCATAGAAGAAGCTCGTGCTGTTCATCTGGCGCGGCGGGCGGATCCAGTCGAGTGCGAAGGCCAACGCAGTCCATCCGGTCTGCGGCCGCAGTTTTTCCTGGCCGACGTAGTGCGCCCACCCGCCACCGCTCTTGCCGATACAGCCGCACATCATCAGCATGTTGATCACGCCGCGATAGTTCATGTCGCTGTGATACCAGTGGTTCATTGCGGCGCCGATGATGATCATCGAGCGGCCCTGCGTCTTGTGCGCGTTGTCTGCGAACTGGTGAGCGACGGTGATGAGTTGGGCGCGCGGCGTGCCGGTGATGCGCTCCTGCCATGCTGGCGTGTAGGGGGTGTCGTCGTCGAAGCTCGATGCGGCGAACTCGCCCTTGAGGCCGCGTGCAATGCCGTAATTGGCGACCTGCAGGTCGAACACCGTCGCCACGAGTGCAGAGCGCTCTTCGCCCACATTTCCCAGTGAAATGCGCTGGCACGGAACCGTGCGAACCAGAACATCGGTCTGTTCGTTGTTCGGGAAATGCTCGCTGACGATACCGCCGAAGTAGGGGAAGCCAACCTGCGCAGTTTCGTAGGCCGACTGCTCGCCTTCCATCACCGACAGCCTGAGCTTCACGTCGCTGGCATCGCGGGCATCCCTGGATTCGAGGTTCCACTTGCCCTGGTCGGCGCGACCGTCGGGGCCCCAGCGGAAGCCGATGGCGCCATTGGGCAGGACCACATTGCCAGTGACGTCGAATGCAACGGTCTTCCACTCGGGGTTGTTCTCCTGCCCCAGTTTTCCGCCGAAGTCGCTGGCACGGACGTAGCGATCGGGAACCGTGATCACTTCGCCCGAGGGCAAGGTGTGCTCCTTGAGCATCACCAGCATGGGCATGTCGGTGTAGCGGCGTACGTAGTCGTCGAAGTACGCACTGCGCTCGCGGCCCGCATCGGGAAAATAGAAGTCCTTCAGGATCACGTGGCCCATCGCCATCGCGACGGCTGCATCCGTGCCCTGCTTGGGGTTCATCCAGATGTCGGCGAGCTTGGCAACTTCCGAATAATCGGGCGTGACGGCGACGGTCTTGGTGCCCTTGTAGCGGACCTCGGTGAAGAAGTGCGCATCGGGTGTACGCGTCTGCGGCACGTTCGAGCCCCAGGCGATGATGTAGCCGGAGTTGTACCAGTCGGCCGATTCGGGCACGTCGGTCTGTTCGCCCCAGATCTGCGGGCTGGCGGGCGGCAGGTCGCAGTACCAGTCGTAGAAGCTCATGCACACCCCGCCGATCAGGC
>JAZKFD010000004.1:393-6848 GCA_040386635.1 Pseudomonadota bacterium | reverse complement strand
TGCGCGATATCGATTTCTCGCTGGCGCCCAAGGAGACTGCGGCCATCGTCGGCGCCTCGGGGTCGGGCAAGAGCACCTTGCTGTCCATCATCGCGGGGCTCGATACGCCCACGACCGGCACCGTGCGGCTGGCCGGCCAGGACATCTTTGCCATCGGTGAGGATGAGCGCGCAGCCCTGCGGGCGCGCCAGGTCGGGTTTGTATTCCAGAGCTTTCAGCTGCTGGGCAACCTGACCGCCCTAGAGAACGTGATGCTGCCGCTCGAGCTTGCCGGCCGCGGCGACTCCCGCAAAGCGGCGACCGAGATGATGAGCCGCGTCGGACTCTCGCAGCGGCTCGGCCATTACCCTCGCGTCCTGTCAGGCGGCGAACAGCAGCGGGTCGCGCTGGCGCGGGCGTTTGTCGTTCAGCCCGCGGTGCTGCTGGCTGATGAGCCGACTGGCAGCCTCGACTTTGCGACGGGGGAGACGGTCATGGAGTTGATGTTCGATCTCAACCGCGAATTGGGAACAACTTTAGTCCTGGTCACCCACGACCGCGCGATTGCCGAGCGCTGCGAGCGAAAGATCACGATAGAGGCGGGTCGGGTGGTGGCCTGACGGCACTGGATAATCGCGGGATGTCTTCTCCCAAAGTGTTATTTGGCTTTCATGCGGTTGGCGTTCGCCTCAAGACCGCTCCCGGATCCATCATCGAGCTGTACGCCGACCCCTCTCGCAGGGACGCGCGGATGCGGCAGTTCCTCGCGCGGGCAACCGATTCGGGTGTGCGGATCATTGAAGCCGACGCCGTGCGCCTGGCCAAGCTGGCTGGCAGCAACGGGCACCAAGGCGTCGCTGCCCGGGTCGCGGCGCTGCCGGTCATCAAGTCGCTTGACGACCTGCTCGACGGCATCGACGAACCACCCCTGTTGCTGATCCTGGATGGCGTCACCGATCCGCACAACCTGGGCGCGTGCCTGCGGGTGGCCGATGGCGCTGGAGCCCACGCCGTGATCGCCCCCAAGGATCATGCGGTCGGAGTCAACGCCACGGTCGCCAAGGTGGCGAGCGGCGCTTCGGAGACGGTGCCGTATTTCATGGTCACGAATCTCGCCCGCACGATGGGTGAGCTCAAGGAGCGCAGCATCTGGTGCATAGGCACCAGCGATGACGCGCCCCGGACGGTGTACCAGGCCGACCTCAAGGTTCCGATTGCCCTGGTGCTGGGAGCAGAGGGCGAAGGCATGCGACAGCTCACCCGCAAGACCTGCGACGAGCTGGTGAGCATTCCGATGCGCGGCGCGGTTGAAAGCCTGAACGTCTCGGTGGCCAGTGGTGTGTGCCTGTACGAAGCCTTGCGGCAAAGGACATCATGAAACGAACTCTCATTGCAATCACTGCGCTTGCTGCCGGATTGCTGCTGGCATCGTGCACCCAGGAGCAGCAGAACAAGTTCGGGCGCGACATCCAGAACTGGACCGGCACCAATGGCGTGCTGGAGGTCTATGCGGGCGACAAGGTCGTGCGCCGCTGGCTGAAGGTGGACAAGCTGAGCACGGCGCTGGGCACCGACGATGGCAAGCCGCGCTCTTACCGTTTCGGCTATGGCGTACTCGACGAGAACCTGAACTTCATCGTCGAGCCGACCGAGAAAAAGGTCTATTTCGAAATCGGCGATTTCACGCACTACGTGTTCTTCGAGAACCCGCGTTGAGGTCACGTGCCGTCGCGAATCCACATTCGCGCCCCCAGGCGCAGTGACGAGACGGCGTTTCTTGCGGCAGTGGCGCGTAGTCGTTCCCATCATCGCCCCTGGGTCAAGGCTCCGTCCACGCCGGCGCAGTTTCGCGAGTGGCTGGAACGCCTGAAGCAGCCCACTCACTATTCCTTCCTGGTACTGCGCAGGGACACCGATGAAATCGTTGGCGTCTTCAACATCTCCAACATCGTGCTGGGTCAGTTCCGCAGCGCATTCCTGGGCTATTACGGCTTCGCGGGTCACGAGCGCCAGGGCCTGATGGCCGAAGGGCTGCGTACTGTGGTGGCCCATGCATTCAAGAAGCTCAAGTTGCATCGCCTGGAAGCCAACATCCAGCCCGGCAACGCGCCTTCGATCGCGCTGGCTTCGGCCTGCGGGTTCGAGAAAGAAGGTTATTCGCCGCGTTACCTCAAGATCGGCGGACGCTGGCGCGATCACGAGCGCTGGGCGATCCGCGCGTCATGACGGGGTCGCCAGGCCCCCAGCGCATCATCGTGATCGGCATGAGCGGATCGGGTAAGACGACCCTGGCCAAACAGATCGAGGCGCGTTGCGGCATTCCCCATATCGAGCTCGACGGCCTGTTCTGGGGTCCCGAGGTCACAAGATCCCTGCGGCGAACCCCGCTGTGGAACGGTAATCGCGAATCGTGGGGGCGGTCGTTCTTCTCGCGGGATTCCATCCTGTTCTGCGTGGTGCGCCACTACCATGACCGCCGTCGCAGCTTCGCAGCGCTGCAGGGCAGCAATGCCTATCCGCAGCTGCGATGGGTCGAACTCAATCGGGTAGAGCAGGTCGATGAATTCGTCCGGAGCTTGTCGGCATGAGGCTGGTCCTGGGAGCTTTGTTGCTCGTGGCCGGCCTTTATCTTGCGGCGTGCGCGGCGCTTTTCTTCGCGCAACGGTCGCTCATTTATTTTCCGCAGCCGGCATCCTTCGGCACGGCGGCGAATCGCATCACACTCGCTACCGATGGCGCGCAAGTGCAGATAACGACAAGGCCCCGCGACGGGACGAAGGCCCTGATTTACTTCGGCGGAAACGCGGAGGACGTGTCCGCGAGCCTGACGCCGATTGCGGCTGCGTTCCCGGACCGATCGGTCTTTCTGATGCACTACAGGGGCTATGGCGGAAGCACCGGATCGCCCAGCGAACAGGCCCTGCATGCAGATGCCAGGGCGCTGTTCGATCTGGCAAGCGTCAGCCATAAAGATATCGTGGTGATCGGGCGCAGCCTGGGGTCTGGCGTTGCGGTTCAACTGGCGGCTGACCGGCCTGTTTCACGACTGGTGCTGGTTACGCCGTTCGACAGCGTTGCAGCCATTGCCGCTTCACAGTTTCCCTACATGCCGGTGGGGCTGCTGCTGCGGGACCGGTTCGATTCAGCGGGCGTGGCAGGGAAGGTCAAGGCGCCGACCTTGGTCGTCGCGGCTGAGCATGACGAGGTCATTCCGCGTTCCAGCGCGCAGCGGCTGTTGACGCAGTTCGCACCCGGCGTCGCCAATCTGCAGGTGGTGCCGGGCACGGGGCACAACACGATCCAGGATGCACCGATCTACTACGATTTTCTTCAGGGCACTCGCTAGGCAGCGTCAGACCAGCCCGAACCATCCCAGCAAGGCACCGGCACCCAGCAACCAGAGCAGGTGCAGCCGGGTGCGCCAGACAATCAGTGCCGATGCGATCGCCACCGCCCAGAGCGGCGATTGGCGCAGGTCATAGCCGCTGCCTGTGGCCAGAATCCATCCGGTCGCGATCAGCAGCGCGATCACGATGGGCGCCATTCCTTGCTTGAATGCCTTTACTGCGCGCAGCTCGCGATTGCGGTGCCCCCAGGTGGCGGCGAGATAGGTCAGGGTGGTACTGGGGATCATGATGCCCAGCATCGCGATCGTCATGCCCAAGAGTGCAGTGGGCAGGCCGCCCGCATTGAGCCCGACGTTCCATCCCATCAGCGCGATGAAAAGCACGTTCGGGCCGGGAGCAGCTTGCGCAATGGCGATCGATGCATTGAACTGGGGATCGGTCAGCCACTGCTGGCGCTCGACCAGGAACCGGTGCATGTCGGGCGCGGTGGTGATTGCGCCGCCGACTGCCAGCAGCGACAGCGAAAGATAGTGCACGAACAGGGACAGCCAGTCCGCTGGCGTGAGCGCAATCGAGAGGGTCACTCGGCAACCCCCTCCAGCCGACGGTAGGCCATGGCGCATGCAAGGCCGCCGAGGCCCAGCAACACCCACGCCAGTGGCCAGCGCATGAGGGCGATCCCGACAAACGTCAGCGCGCCCAATGCAACGCACATCGCAATACCCAGCACGTTTTTGCTGAGCGCGCTGCAAAGCTTGATACCCGTCGCGGTGATAAGACCCGCCGCTACGGCCCCCATGCCGCGCAATGCTCCTGCCACTTGCGGGTTGTCAGCGATTTGCGCATAGACCAGCGCCAGGCCGATCACCACCAGAAGCGGGAAGGTCAGCAT
This sequence comes from Pseudomonadota bacterium, assembly GCA_040386635.1. GTDB lineage: Bacteria > Pseudomonadota > Gammaproteobacteria > Burkholderiales > Burkholderiaceae_C > Ramlibacter. The sequence goes on along the minus strand of JAZKFD010000004.1, from coordinate 2,630 downwards.
GCCGGCCAGGGCGGTCATCGCACCGCGGAACCCGAAATAGCGGCTACCGATCATCAGCGCGAGGTTGACGACGTTCGGCCCCGGCATGATCTGCGCGACAGCCCATTCCTCCACGAATTCCTCGCGCGTCATCCAGTGCTTTTTCTCGACCAGTTCGCGTTGGACGACGGCCAGCACGCCACCGAAGCCCTGCAAGGCAAGGAAGCTGAACGAGAAAAAAAGGTCCGAGAGCGAATCGGGTTGCGAGCGCGCCGGGCCGGGCGCATCGGAGACAGTCATGGCGACGATTATCGTGCGGCTGTCGTAGCCAGCGACAGGTCAAGGGCAATCAGCACTGTTCAGAGCGTGAGCTCCCAGATTTCACCCACCAGATCCTGGCCGTATGCATGGAACGATTCTGATTTGGTGATCGCGAAGCCGCGCGAGTGGTAGATGGACCTGGCGGCGTCGAGATGGCCGTTGGTCCATAGGACCAGTTTGCGATAGCGCTTGCCACGCGCGAACGCAATGCATTCATCCACCAGCCGCGCGCCCAGTCCCCTGCCACGGGCCGCTGGCGTGAGGATCAGCAGGCGCAGCTGTGCCACCGTGCGTGATTTGTGCACGACAAAAACCGAACCCACCCGTTCGCCATCGATTTCGGCGATCCACCCCTTGTCCCACGCGGGGTCGAACTTGCGGATGTAGGTGGCGGCGATCTCGGCAACCAGCGCTTCGAATTCATTGTCGAAGCCGTATTCGCGCCAGTAGATCTCCGCGTGTTGCATGACCACCCAGCCCAGGTCCCCGGGTCGTGGATCGCGCAGCAGGATTGCCCCAGGCTGATTGCCGGGCGAGCCTCCTAGCAGCTGCTGCATGGTGGCCATCGCGCGGATCAGCCTGTCGCGTTCGTCTGGGGAAACTGCGGTTAGCAGGGCGGCCGCCTCGTCGCGCGACTGTTGCTGCAATGGAGCAAAAGCCGCATGGCCCGCGTCGGTGAGCTTGAGCAGGCTCTGGCGGGCGTCGGCAGGCGAGGGCGCGCGGGCAAGCCAGCCCCGGGTTTCGAAGCGGCGCAGGATGCGGCTGAGGTAGCCCGCATCGAGCCCCAGATCGCGCCCGAGTTCGGAGGCGGTCGGTTGGTCGCGATGGGCCAGCTCATACAGGACGCGCACTTCGGTCAACGAGAACTCGCTGTCCAGATAGGGGGCGAGCACGCCGATTCGTTGCGTCCAGAACCGGTTGAAGCCGCGCACGGCCTTGACCTGGGCGGGTGAGACGGCGGAGCTGCTTGTCATGCATGACATCGTCAGGTAATTACTTGCTCGTGTCAAGTAAACAGGATTATTTGTCCCGACGGCCGCTGGGTCCACAGGCAGCGACAATAGCCGCGTGCAATTACCTGACGACACCGCCGATCTCCAGCGCCGCTTTGGCGGTCTCGAACGCCTGTATGGCGTGCAGGGAGCCGCCTCGATTCGGGGTGCGCATGTGGCCGTGATCGGGATCGGTGGCGTGGGCTCCTGGGCGGCGGAAGCACTAGCTCGCAGCGGGGTGGGTGAGCTCACATTGATCGATCTGGACCATGTGGCCGAGTCCAACATCAACCGGCAGGTCCATGCGCTGGGGGACACGGTGGGCAAGGCCAAGGTCCAGGCCATGCGGGAGCGCATCGCGCAGATCAATCCGGCCTGCATCGTCCATTGCGTCGAGGAATTCGCCGAGCCGCAGAACTGGCCGCAGCTGCTGCCAGAAGGCGTCACGGCGGTGATCGATGCCTGCGACCAGGTCAAGGCGAAAGTGGCCATGGCCGAGTGGGCGCGTCGCACGAAGGCCCTTTTCATCGCTGCGGGTGCGGCTGGCGGCAAGCGTCAGGCCCACAAGGTGGACATCGAGGACCTGGCCAACACCACGCATGATCCGCTGCTGGCCCAAGTGCGCTACCGCCTGCGCAAGGCACATGAGGCACCGCGCGAAGGAAAGAAGATCGGCGTGGCCTGTGTGTTCAGCCGCGAAGCCGTCGCGCCGCCGGATGCCTCGTGCGCGATCGAGGAAGCCGTGGACGGGTCGGCGGCAGGGGACGGAACGCTCAACTGCCACGGCTATGGATCGGTGGTGAGCGTCACCGCCACATTTGGTCAATGCGCGGCCGGCTGGGTGCTGGAGCAGCTCGCGAGCCAAAAACGCCCGACTCCGACGCTATAATTGCTGGCTTTGCGGGACGTTAGCTCAGTTGGTAGAGCAGCGGACTTTTAATCCGT
>JAZKFD010000004.1:0-383 GCA_040386635.1 Pseudomonadota bacterium | reverse complement strand
ACGGTCGGCGCGGCCGGCGGCAAGCGCCTGGCCCATAAGATCGACATCGACGATCTGGCCCACACCACGCACGACCCCTTGCTCGCGCAGCTGCGTTATCGGCTGCGCAAAGCCCACGGCGCGCCCAAGGAGGGCAAAAAGATCGGTGTCGCCTGCGTTTTCAGCAAAGAGGCTGTAGCGCCGCCCGACGATTCCTGCGCGATCGAAGGCGACGGCTCGCTCAACTGCCACGGCTATGGCTCGGTGGTCAGCGTCACCGCCACATTCGGCCAGTGCGCCGCGGGCTGGGTGCTGGACCGGCTCGCGACTCAGAAGATCCTTGATCGCACGATATAATCGACGGCTTTGCTGGGACGTTAGCTCAGTTGGTAGAGCAGCGGACT
>JAZKFD010000003.1:0-9784 GCA_040386635.1 Pseudomonadota bacterium | reverse complement strand
CCGCAGGCCAACGGCATGCCCGAGCTGCACAAGCTCACGCCGCCGCTGGCGGTGTTGCAGGGCAGGGGGTTCCGGGTGGCGCTGGTCACCGACGGACGCATGAGCGGCGCGTCGGGCAAGGTCCCGGCAGCCATCCATGTGTCACCCGAAGCGGCAGCCGGAGGTCCGCTTGCGAAGGTTCGCGACGGCGACCTCATTCGCATCGACGCCGATGCGGGCGTGATGCAGGCGCTCGTGCCTCAGGACGATTGGGATGCGCGCGAGCCGGATGTGATGCCCCCGCATCTGCGGGATGCAAACGGGGTCGGGATGGGTCGCGAGCTGTTCGCGTCGTTCCGGCGCAATTCGCTCGCAGCGGAAGAAGGAGCATGCGCATGGCTGTGAAGCTCACGCCACTGGATGTGATGAACGACGCGCCGGTCATTCCGGTGATCGTCCTGAACGACGTGGCTCATGCGGTCGCGCTGGCACGTGCGCTGGTCGCAGGCGGCATCCGGATGCTGGAAGTGACCTTGCGAACGCCGGTGGCACTGGCCTGCATCGAGGCGATCGCCCGCGAAGTGCCCGAGGCTGTGCCCGGTGCGGGAACCGTGCGCAGCGCATCGGATGCGCAAGCTGCGGCCCTGGCCGGAGCGCGCTTTGCAGTGAGCCCCGGCTACACGCATGCGGTGGGCAAGACCTGCCATGAACTGGGGCTGCCCTTGCTGCCGGGCGTTGCGACCGGCGGCGAAATCATGGCGGCGCAGGAAGATGGCTACACCGAACTGAAGTTCTTTCCCGCGATGCAGGCCGGTGGCCCGGCCATGCTCAAGGCATGGCAGGGGCCCTTTGGTGATGTAAAGTTTTGTCCCACGGGGGGCGTCACCGCTGCCAATGCGGCTGAGCTGCTGGCACTCTCTAATGTCGCCTGCGTGGGCGGCTCGTGGCTGACACAGGCCGACGCGATTGCGCGCGGCGACTGGGCGGTCATCACGCGGCTTGCGCGCGAGGCCGCGAGCCTCAAGCGCTGAATCTGCACCTCGTCGGTAGCTGCCCCTGTCGGGGAGTGGTCAATCCTCCTTGCGCTCGATCAGTTCGATCTTGTAGCCGTCGGGGTCGGTGACGAATGCGATCACTGTGGCGCCGCCCTTGACGGGTCCGGGCTCGCGCGTGATGTTGCCGCCACCCGCGCGGATTTTTTCGCAGGCACTGTAAACGTCGGAAACCCCCAGGGCCAGGTGACCGAATGCGGTGCCCATCTCGTAGCTGTCAACACCGTGGTTGTAGGTCAGCTCGATTTCCGCATGGTCGGGGTTGCTGCCATAACCGACGAACGCCAGCGAATAGTTCTGGTCGGGCCGCTCGGTCGTGCGCAGGAGCTTCATGTCGAGCACGCGGGTGTAGAAGTCGATGGAGCGCTGCAGGTTGCCCACACGGAGCATGGTGTGAAGTAGTCTCATGGGGCGCATTATCTTCCCCGGTGACAGAATCCGCAGATGACCTCATCCAACGACCTTCTTGCTGCTCTTGCGCGCATCCGCCAGGCAGATGTTGAACTCAAGGCTTTCACTGCGCTCATCGATGACGATTCGGCGGTTTCGGCCGTGCAGAAGCTCACCGGGCCCCTCGCGGGGCGCATGATTGGAGTCAAGGACATTTTCGATTCACCCGAATTTGAATCGTCTTACGGCTCGTCCATTTACGCCGGTTATCGGCCGGCCACCGAGGCTGCCGTGCTGGGCATCATTCGCGGCGCCGGTGGGCTGGTGGTGGGCAAGACGGCAACGACCGAATTCGCCTTCCTGCAGCCGGCGGCTACGCTCAATCCGGCGGCTCCCGGGCGCACGCCTGGCGGTTCTTCTGCGGGTTCGGCTGCAGCGGTGGCTGCCGGCCTCATTCCGTTTGCGGTGGGTTCCCAGACCGGTGGATCAACCGTGCGTCCCGCCTCGTATTGCGGGATCGCGGGATTCAAGCCGACGTTCGCACTGTTGCCGACGGCCGGCGTGAAGTGCTTTTCATGGTCGCTCGACACTGTGGGATTGTTTGCACGCACGACTCGCGAAGTGAGCGAACTTGCGCAGGCGTTGAGCGGCGGGCGGATCGCGGGTGTCTCGCGCGCCGATGCGAAGAGCATCACGTTCGGTATACCGCACAGCTACCCGTGGGGCGAGCTGTCTCCGAGTGCAAAGCTCGCGATGGACCGCGCCGTCACGGTACTCGAGGCGGCAGGCGTGCGTGTCGTGCGGGTGGCAATGCCGGCCTGGGTAGCTGACGCGTTCAAGGCGCATGATGCCATCCAGGGCTGGGAGGCGGCGCGTGCGCTATCTGTCGAATACGAACAGCACGGCGCGCGTGTGTCGCCGCTCCTGCGTGAGTACCTGCGCACGGCGCGTGAAGTCACCGATGAGGCCTATGCGAATGCGCAACGAGTGGCCCACAGTGCGCGGCAGCAATGCGCGCAGTGGATTGCGGGCGTCGATGTGCTGCTGACCCCCAGTGCACCGGATGAAGCGCCTGAAGGGTATGCAAGCACCGGGGCCTCGACTTTCAACCGTGCCTGGACCTTGCTCGCAACACCGACGCTCGGTGTCCCTGGCGCGATTGGCGGGAGCGGCCTGCCCATGGGGCTGCAGGTGATCGCGCCAGCCGGTGAAGATGCGAAGTGCCTGTCGGCAGGCTTGTTGCTGGAGGACCTGCTAAGGGCCTGAGTTCAAGCCGGTAACTCAAAGACCAGGCAGGTCGTCGTGGCGTGCGCGAAAAGCGTTCCATCGGGTCCATAGAGCCGTGCCTCAGCCGTGGCCAGTTGCCGGCCGCAGTGAATCACCTTGCCTTCGGCGCGCACGCGGGAAGCCCTGGTGCCGATGGCGCGCACCAGATTGACCCCGAGTTCTGCGGTGGTGTACCCGCGGCCTGGCGGCATCATGGTGTGCACCGCGCAGCCGAGCGCTGAGTCCAGCAGCGTGGCGTACCAGCCGCCATGAATGCCGCCCATGGGGTTCAGGTGCGCGGGCCCGGGCGTGCCCTGGAAGACAGCACGACCCTCACTGACCTCGATCAGCTGGAAGTCGAGCGTTTTCGCAATCGGCGGATACGGCAACTCGCCGCGCAGCATCGCCTGCATCCTCTCCAGGCCGGTCTTGCCCGCCACATGTTCAGCCTTTGCCACCCCCGGGCCGGCACCGGCGTCGATCAGTGCCTTGACTTCGCGTTCCTGGGCCAGCCAGGATTCGAGCTGGTTCGTCTGAGTCATCTCGTCAGTCCTTGAAAACAGGCTACTCAAAATTGCCTCGCAATTAGCTTGCATATGCAACAGTTGCATCTACAATAATGATCATGGACATCGCTGTCAAGCCCCAGGGCTGCACCAACATCAAACTGCGCCAGCTGATGCGACGCGTGGCGCAGCACTACGACGCAGAGGTCGGCAAGACGGGATTGAAAGGCACCCAGTATTCACTGCTGTCATACGTGGTGAAACTCGGTCCGATCCGTCCGGTGGACCTCGCACGCGAAATGCGCATCGACGCGTCCACGCTCACCCGTAACCTTCGGCCCCTGATCGACGCTGGATACGTCGAGCAGATCGCCGGGGCCGATGCGCGCAGCCGGCTGGTGACAGTCACCGCCGCCGGTCGCGAAAAGCGCCAGGAAGCACAGCGTCGCTGGCGGGTGGCGCAAGAGGGTATCAACCGGATGCTCAAGCCGCAGCGCGTGGTCGCCCTGCACCAAATGCTTGACGAATGCCTGGCGCTTTTGTCGCCCTTGCCTGAAGGAGAAATCGATGAGTGAAGTCGCTGGCAAACAGACCTCCCGCGCCGCGCCCGTATTCTGGCTGGTGCTCGTGGCCGCAGCCGCGACCTTCGCCCTCACGATGGGAACGCGGCAGACGATGGGGCTGTTCATGAGCCCGCTCAATACGGCGACCGGGCTCGGCATCGCCAATATCAGCCTGGCCTTTGCATTCGGACAACTGTGGTGGGGCCTGACCCAACCATTCGCAGGCGCCATGGCCGACAAGGTCGGAGCCGGACGCGTGCTGTTCGCGGGCGCTGTTCTGGTTGCCATCGGAACTTTCATTACGCCCTACATGACGACCACCCTCGGGCTCATCCTGGCGATCGGCGTGTTGTCCGCCGGCGGCGCCGGAATGGCAGGTCCGGCCGTGCTGATGGCCGCGACCACGCGACTCATCCCGGCGCAAAAGCGCGGCCTGGCAACCGGGATCGTGAACGCGGGCGGCTCGTTCGGGCAGTTCATCATGGCGCCGATTGCGGGCCTGCTGATGGTGCGAATCGGGTGGGCCAGCGCCATGCAGGTGATGGGTCTGCTGGTGCTGCTGTGCCTGCCGGCTGCCTTCCTTTTGAAGGGTAATTCGCTGCAATCCGCCCCCGCCGGCCAGAAGGTCGTCGGGACGGGCGAAGCGATTCGCACGGCACTGCGCCACAAGAGCTACCTGTTACTGGGCGCGGGCTTTTTTGTTTGCGGCTTTCACGTTGCGTTTCTGGCGACGCACCTGCCAGGCGTGATTGCCTCTTGCGGACTGCCGGTTCAATACGCGGCGTGGTCGCTCGCCATGATCGGTCTGTTCAATATCGTGGGGAGCGTGGCCATCGGCTGGGCCGTCGGCCGCTGGCGGATGAAATCCTTGTTGTCGCTGATCTATGCAACGCGTGCGCTTGCCGTGCTGGTGTTTCTGTTGGCCCCCAAGACCGGCCCGGTTGTGCTGGTTTTTGCGGCAGTTATGGGCGTGACCTTCCTGTCCACCGTGCCGCCGACAGCCGGGCTGGTGGCGAAGTTCTTCGGCACTGCCAACATGGCCACGCTTTTCGGCGTGGTCATGCTGACCCATCAGATCGGCGGCTTTCTCGGTGCCTGGCTGGGCGGCAAGGTTTTCGAGGCGACCGGCTCCTATGACTGGATCTGGTACGTCGACATTGTCCTGGCCGTGGGCGCTGCGCTGATTCACATGCCCATACAGGAGGCAAAGCTGGCGTCGCAGGCTCGCCCGGCGGCCGCCTGACTTGCGGTATCGTTCCGGTATGAAGACTCCGAAATTCGCCTTTGCTGCGCTTGCAGCCGCCCTCGCACTCACCGCCTGCAAGGATTCGACCGCACCGGGCGCACCCGCTACTCCGGCCGATTCGGTGGCTGCCCCGGAAAAGACCACGCCTGTTTCGATCGACGCGATCAAGTCGAGCGCCACGGGTTTCACGGTGGGCTCGTCGATGAGCACGCGCACGGTTTATGTGTTTTTCGATCCGCAGTGCCCGCATTGCGCCGCCTTGTGGAACTCGGCCAAGCCACTGCGCTCGCAGGCGAAGTTCGTCTGGATTCCGGTGGCCATCATGAACAAGTCGAGCACCACGCAAGGCGCCACCATCCTGGCCGCCAAGGACCCGGTAGCGGCGATGGATGAGCATGAAACATCACTTCTGGCCAAAGGAGGCGGCATTTCGGCTGCCAGCGGTACCGAGGCGCAGCAGGCCCAGATCAAGAAGAACACCGACCTGATGAACCGGTTCGGTTTTTCGTCCATTCCGTCGCTGGTGACGCAAAACGCTCAAACCGGTGCCATCGTCAAGAACGAGGGATCCTTGCCCACGCCAGCGCTGGCTGCATTCATCGGTGTTCCCGCGCCTGCGGGGCAGTAGCCGCCACGCCTGGCCCAAGGGCCACCGCAGTCTCAGACCGGCACCACGTAATTGAGCGTCATGCGCCCGCCATCGACGACCAGTATTTCGCCGGTCACATAGCTGGAGGCGTCGCTGGCCAGGTACGCCACGGCGTCCGCGATCTCGCTGGGGTCGCCCAGTCGCTTCATGGGCGTACGGCTCATGATCCGCTTTTTGGCATCGTCGCTGGTCAGCACGGCCCTGGCTGCCAGCTCGGTGGCGATCGTGCCCGGGGCGACTGCGTTGACGCGAATGCCGTAGTCGGCAAGCGAAAGCGACATCACCCGGGTCAGCTGGTTGATGCCGCCCTTGCTCACGTTGTAGCTGGCGATATTCGGGATGGCCAGCACGCCGTTGACTGAACTCATGTTGACGATGGAGCCACCCCCGGACTTAGACATTTCCCGCGCGCAGGCCTGGCCGACCAAGAAAGCGCCCTTGAGGTTCACCCGCAGGACGGCATCGAAGTCGGCCTCGGTGATGTCCAGGAAATCGGCTGCCTTGAAGATGCCGGCGTTGTTCACCAGGACGTCGATGCGGCCGTGGGCCGCGATGGCTGCTGCCACCATGGCATCGACCTGCGTCTTCTCGCCCACATCGCAGTGGATGTAAAGCCCGCCCAGTTCGCCCGCCAGTGCCTCGCCCTGCACGTCGTCCACATCGACGATGACCACCGCGGCCGCTTCACGCGCGAAGCGCCGTGCACAGGCCGCGCCTATTCCTTGCGCGCCCCCCGTCACGACGCAGACGCGGCCGGACAGACCGAACTGGATGGCGGGATTGGAGGTGTGTAGGCTGTTCATGCGCGCATGGTACCCGCCCACGCGTCCGCGAAATCCAGCGCAGCTCGCCGGACTTCTTCGGCCGCCCTGCCGGGTTTGTACAGGGCCGACCCGATGCCGAATCCGCTCGCGCCTGCTTCGCGGTATGACCGCATGTTGGCCGTATGAATGCCGCCAACAGGGAACAGGCGCACTGGAGGTGGCAGCACGGCACGCAAGGCCTTGACGGCAGCTGGCGAGATCATCTCTGCCGGAAAAAGCTTCAGGCCCGACGCACCAGCTGCCAGTGCCGCGAATGCCTCGGTCGCAGTCGCCACACCGGGCAGGCACACCATGCCCAGCCCCACGGATTCGCTCACCACGTCGGCATTGAAGTTGGGAGACACCACCAGCCTTGCGCCAGCGGCGTGCACGTCACGGACCTGCGCCACATCCACCACGGTGCCTGCGCCGATCAGGGCATCGGGCCAGGCCTTTGCCATCGCGTCGATGCTGTCCAGGGGACTGGGGGAATTGAGCGGCACTTCGATGATGTGCCAGCCGCTCTCGACAAGCGATGTGCCAACAGCAATGGCTTCAGCCGGCGCGATACCGCGCAGGATCGCAACGAGAGGAAGCGCGGACACCGCCGCCTCGAATTTCTGGTCGATGTTCATGTGGGTCTCCGGATCAATGCATGCTTCGTGCGATGGCTGCCAGTCCGCGCCAGGCAGCCTGCGGGCCCGGACTGCGGGTTGTCTTTCCAAGCCACTTCAGCGCCACGCTGTAGCGCAGGGCGAGCGCGTCGTTTCCAACAATGATGACCGGCTCGGTGCTTACAGCGGGGCAGGCACGCAACTCCTCACCGATGACAATGCCGGAAAGATAGCTGGGCACCAGTTGCAAGGGCAGGCGCTCGAAGAGCGAAAGCGTCCTGGCGCTGAAGGCCGCCTGCAGCAGGTTGCCGCAGGTAAAGGCGTGCTGCAGTCCGGCGCAAAACGCCTGCTCGTCGAATGGGGCGTCCCCGGCCGGCATCGTGCGCGCCAGTATCGAATGATGCGCGAGCAGCGCATAGGTCTCGCCGGTCATGAACGTCGAAAAGCCTTCGATCCTGCGGCCGGTGGCGCGCACCCACTTGCTGTGGGTGCCGGGCAACACGAGCAGTGCCGAGTCCAGGGCCAATGCTTCCAGTGCGCCGAACACCTGCGTCTCTTCGCCGCGCATGACGTCAGGCACGCCGTGATTCTCGCAACTCAGCCCGGGGACGATGGCGACACTTGCCGGGACCACCCAGAGCAGCTGGCCGGCAATGTCGTCAAAGCCGGCAGGGCAGGCTGCGTAGGGCGCTTCCATCCACCCCTGTTTGCTGCCGGCCATGCCGCTGATGAGGGTGAGCGCGCCAGTGGGCCATCCACTGCATGCACGCGCAAGCACCGCTGCAAATTCGCCCGACTGAACCGCCAGGATGCCCTGTGCCGATGATCGTTCTTCCACCGCCTGTCCCCGCTCATCGAGCAAGGCAACACGCAGTGAGGACGTGCCCCAGTCAACGGCGATGAGCGGGCGCTTCATGATTTCCGGATTGATTGTTCAGGGGCATAGCGTAGCGCCTGCGCCGCGATCGCCTCGCCAGAATCCCCAGCCCAGCGCTTGTTAGGACTTTCAGATTCGTTGATGCGCGCCGTGCTTGTGCATGCGATGCCCGCGGGCGGTCGGTGTGGCAGCCAGCCATCACCTCTTGCGAATTTGGCTGTCCCGTGCGCGCACCGGGGGCTAGAATTGTCTATACAACATAAGCAGTTGGGAGCGCAGTGACTCTGGTGGAACCCCTTGAATCGACTGGCCCGCAGCCCCGGCTCGACCCGGACAATCCATCGGGCTGGCTTGGATCAACGCCCTTGCTCGACCTGGAAGACACGAAGCTGCGCTTGCGTGCGCATGCTGTCACGCAGCTTTGCAAGTCCGAGCGCGAGAAGGCCCTGTCTATTTATGGGTATGTGAAGCGCCTTCCATTTGCCAAGCCTCTCAAGATGCGCCTGCATACGGCTCGGGAGGTGATCGCCGCCGGTCGCGGCGATGCCGATGACAAGTCCACCGTGCTGATTGCGATGATGCGTGCGGTGGAAATCCCGGCGCGTATCCGCTACATCGAGCTTCGCGGGGAAATCCTGCGCGGACTGACCTCAGGCGTGGCGTCGGCCGTGCGCCCGGTTGCCGAGATCTGGCTGAACGGCACCTGGATGCGTACCGACACCTACATCTTCGATGCCGCGTACATGGCGGCGGCACGCAGGCGGCTGCAGGATTCCGGCTGGGACTGGGGCTATGGCATCCATCGCGAGGGTCACATGATCTGGACGGCTGCCGGCGATGCGTGGCTAGGCGGCATGCCCACCGCGCAGGATCCGATGGTCATGAACGACATGGGTGTATTTAGCGACCCGATGGCACTGGCTGCCTCGCCGGTCTGGCGCGCGTCGTATCCGCGGCTTGCACGGGCCGTACAGTGGAATGTGCTGGCCCCAATGATGGAGCGGGTGGTGCGAGAGCTTCGCGAAGAAGCACACACACCGCCGGTTGTCACGACGCGGCGGGCCTGACCGTTTGCGCTGAACGCATTTGCCCGGACAACAGGACCTGTTTGCCATGCACCCGTGGCACTGCGTCGAGCAGCGCCCGTGCAACTTTCGCGGCCTCGATTGATTTGTAGTTGTCCGGAATCACTGGTGCCAGCAAACGGCTGATCTTCATGGCCAGCTTCTCCCCGCTGCGAACCGGTTGCCCCAGCGCGGCGCGGTCGCCCGCAAGAATCGAGGGCCGTGCAATCACCAGGGTGTCGAAACCGAGCGTGGACAGCGCCTGTTCGATCTCGCCTTTCACGCGGTTGTAGAAGACGCGGGAATTGGGATCGGCCCCCATGGCGCTCACAACGCCCAGCCGCATCGCTCCAGCGAGTCGGGCGGCTTTTGCCACCGCCAGGACGGCATCGAAATCGATCGCGCGAAACGCCTGCTGGCTTCCGGCATCCTTGATGGTCGTACCCAAAGCAATGAAGGCCTCGCCTACGCTTGGCAGCGCGGGCGAGGCCTGTATTGAACCTGCCGAAGTGGCCTGTTCTGAGCTTGCCGAAGCGGCCTTTGAATAATCCACCCGATGCTGGATCAGCTTCGGGTGAGTGAGAGCAATATCGCGGCGACCCAGGCTATGGACCACCGCGACCGAGTCATCGGCCAAAAGTCCTTGCAGGATTTCCCGGCCCACGAGCCCCGTAGCCCCCGCCACCAGAACGATTCGACCGGCCACCGCCGCCACCGCCGCCACCGCCGCCACGTCGGCCGCGGCCGCCCATGCTGTCGACGCTGGTGCGCAAGG
>JAZKFD010000002.1:0-2457 GCA_040386635.1 Pseudomonadota bacterium | reverse complement strand
TGGAATCTGACCCCAATTTTCTTTCGATGGTGACTTCGAGGATTTCGGGGCGATAACGCTTGCCATCGCAGTCGGGGCAGCGCAGGTACACGTCCGAAAGGAACTGCATCTCGACGTGCTCGAAGCCCGAGCCGCCGCAGGTTGCACAACGTCCATCACCCGAATTGAAGCTGAACTTGGAGCCGGTATAGCCGCGTTGCTTCGCGAGCGGCGCGTTGGCAAAAATCTCGCGAATGGCATCCCAGGCGCCGACATAACTCACGGGATTCGAGCGCGCCGTCTTGCCGATGGGCGACTGGTCGACAAACACGACTTCGCTCAGGTGATCGGCGCCCAGCAGCCGGTCGTGCAGGCCGGGCGTTTCCGTCGCCTTGCCGAAGTGGCGGATCAGGGCCGGAGCGAGCACGTCCTGGATCAGGCTTGACTTACCCGAACCCGAAACACCGGTCACACAGACAAGACGCTGCAACGGAAACTCGATGTCGAGATTCTTCAGGTTGTGTTCGCGCGCACCTTCCAGGATCAGCCGCGGCGTCGCATCGGTGACTGCCCGCTTGAAACCCATCCCCACATGCTTGCGAGCGCCCAGATAAGCACCGGTCAACGTGTCGGCATTGCGTAGATCACGCGTCGTCCCGTCGAACACGATCTGGCCCCCGCGCTCACCGGGTCCCGGACCCATGTCGATGATGCGGTCCGCCGCGACCATCACGGCGGGATCATGCTCAACGACGACCAGCGTGTTGCCCGCATCGCGCAATCGCTTCATCGCTTCGGTGATGCGGTTCATGTCGCGTGGATGCAGGCCGATGCTGGGCTCGTCGAGCACGAACAGAGTGTTCACAAGCGAGGTGCCGAGCGCTGTCGTCAGGTTGATGCGCTGCACCTCGCCGCCCGACAGGGTGCGGCTTTGCCTGTCGAGCGTGAGATACCCGATGCCGACATCGACCAGATACTTCAGCCGCGTCGTGATCTCCTCGTAAAGCAGTTTGAGCGCCTGATGGTCACCATGCTGATCGGGATTGAGGTCGCTGCTGAGTGCCTCGTTATGAACCAGCGGCGAATTGCTGTCGAAGAACCTGCGAACCCGGTCGATGGGCATCAGCATCAGGTCGTGCAGGCACAGGCCAGGCAGCGCTTCGAGTTGCCCGCGCGTCCAGTCGACCCCCACCGGCATGAAACGCTTCGAGGAATCGAGCACCGAATCGGCATCTTCCCTGCTGCCGATACGCCACAGCAGGCTCTCGGTCTTCAGGCGCGCCCCGCCGCAGGTTTCACACGGCGTATAGCTGCGGTACTTGGACAACAGCACGCGGATGTGCATCTTGTACGCCTTGGTTTCCAGGTACTGGAAAAAGCGCTTGATGCCATACCACTGCTTGTTCCAGTTTCCCTCCTTGTAGCCGGGCGTGCCATTGATGACCCATCCTTTATGCTCGGGCGTGAGCTTGTACCAGGGGGTGTCACGCGGTATGCCTGCTGCCTCGGCATGGCGCATCAGGTCGTCCTGCGCTTCAGCCCATGCCGGTGTCTGAATGGTCTTGATGGCCCCAGCGCGAAGTGTCAGCTTGTCGTTGGGTATCACCAGCCCGTAATCGACGCCGATCACCCGTCCAAACCCCCTGCAAACTTCGCAAGCGCCCACCGCCGAATTGAACGAGAACATGGACGGAATGGGGTCGGCGTAGCGGATATCGCTCTCGGGGCAATGCAGGCCGGTGGAGAACTTCCATGTTTGCGTTTCGGTGTCCGAAATTGCAGCGTGCACCGACATGCGGCCCGCGCCACGCTTCAAGGCAACTTCGATCGCTTCGATGGCGCGAATTCTTTCGGTGCCCTGCACGCGAAAGCGGTCGGCGACCACATCCAGAATCTTGCGCGGCCCGGTCGGGGTCGCCACTTCACGCTCGGCATGCACTCGCGTGAAACCACTGGCGGACAACCATTGCTCCTGCTCCTGCGCCGTCGTGCTGCCCGGAAGCTCAACAGGAAACGTCACCACCAGACGCGGATCGCCGGCACGTGCCGAGCGGGCCATCAGGTAGGCATAGATCGTCTCGGGCGAGTCGTGGCGCACCGCTTGCGCCGTCTTTCGGTCGAACAGGCGCCCGGCCCTGGCGAAAAGCAGTTTCAGGTGATCGTTGAGCTCCGTCATCGTGCCCACGGTCGATCGCGACGATCGCACCGGATTCGTCTGGTCGATGGCAATGGCCGGGGGTACCCCGTCCACCCGGTCCACGGCAGGCTTGTCCATCCGGTCCAGGAACTGGCGGGCATAGGCGGAAAACGTCTCGACGTAGCGACGTTGACCTTCGGCGTAGAGGGTATCGAACACCAGACTCGATTTTCCTGACCCGCTCGGTCCCGTCACAACGGTGAGTTCGCCGGTACGGATATCCAGATCGAGGTTCTTGAGGTTGTGCTGGCGGGCACCGCGGATGCGGATCAGTCCCTGGC
>JAZKFD010000001.1:0-23476 GCA_040386635.1 Pseudomonadota bacterium | reverse complement strand
CCTGGCTCATACGGAAGGCTTTCTGCAAGTGGGCCGAACATTCTAGGGACGATGCAACGTCAGCATTTGTCATGTGGGTTCCCAGACCTCTGTACAGGTGCCCGAACGAGGCATTTCGTCTAACTTGAGTTGATAACTTGAGGAGACTCCCTTGAAATCCTGGCACCGCACCACCGCCGCCCTGCTGCTGGCAACCTCGCTTGCAAGCGCCCATGCGCAGATCGTCATCGGCCAGACAGCAGGTGTCACCGGCCCGGTAGGCGCTACCGTCAAGGAGGCCGTCGAAGGCGCAAGACTCGTTATCGACAGCGTCAACGCCAAAGGCGGACTCAAGGGCGAGCAGATCGAACTCATCACGCTGGACGACCGGTTCGACGTCAAGCAGGCGGCCGAAAATGCCCGCATCCTCGTCCAGGAGAAGAACGCGGTCGCCCTGTTCATGACCCGTGGCACTCCGCATACCGAAGCCATCCTGCCGCTATTGCAGGCGCACGACCTGGCCCTTATTGCCCCTTCGACCGGCGCGATGCTGCTGCACTCTCCTGTCAACCGCCATGTCTTCAACGTGCGGTCTTCCTACCAGCGGGAGGCCGAGAAAGCGATTGAACACCTGCACACGCTGGGAATCAGCCGCATTGCGGTCGTACACGTCGATGACTCTTTCGGACGTGACGGCCTCGAAGGTGCAAACAAGGGCTTTCTCAAGGCGGGCATCAAGGCTGCCGCCGTCGTGAAGGCCGACCGCAACAAGCCAGACCTCGCCAGCATCGTTCCCACTCTGGTTCAGGCCAATTCACAGGCCGTGATCTGGATCGGCACTGGGCAGGCGGTCTCCGATGGCGTGAAGGCACTTCGGACGGCCGGGTCGGCGGCGCAGGTTGTCACACTGTCCAACAACGCCTCGGGCGGCTTCATCAAGCTCCTGGGCACGGCCAGCCGGGGCGTGATCGTGACGCAGGTCTTCCCCAACGAGCGTTCGTTCAGCTACCCGTTCGTGCAGGAGGCGCTCGCACTGGCCAAGGCCAAGGGACTGAAAGAAGTGTCACCGGCCATGCTGGAAGGCTTCGCAGCCGGAAAGGTGCTGGTCGAGGCACTGCGCCGCGCCGGCCCCAAGCCCACTCGTGAAAAAGTGCTGGCCGCACTCGGAAAGATGGCTCGCTACGACCTGGGTGGACTCGAAGTGGGCTACGGTCCGTCCGACCATACCGGGCTTGACTTCGCCGATCTGTCCATCATTGGTCAGGACGGGAAATTCAAGCGCTGATTGATGCCGCGCGTAACAACAAAAAAGGGCGCCACGAGGCGCCCTTTGCACAACAGTCAACCCATCTATTTGGGCGCCGAAGCTCCCGACGCCGGATGCGCGGGATCGGGTGCGTGGACGGCTTCGGTTCCGTGCTTCTCGCCACTCATGTCAATGCTGTCGCCACCTTTCATGATGACGTACATCGCCAACGCAGCGAACGCGATGAAACCGACTACAAGCTTCCACATAACTGTCTCCTGAACATTTGTTGAACACGGGACATGCTGCGCTCAATCGTTGGCGTAGATGTCGACATCCTTGGTTTCCTTGATGAACAGCGTGCCGATCACGAATGTAGCGGCGGCGATGATGATCGGGTACCAGAGGCCGTTGTACATGTTACCGGTCTGCGCGACGATGGCGAAGGCGGTGGTGGGAAGCAGGCCGCCGAACCAGCCGTTTCCGATGTGATACGGCAGGCTCATCGAGGTGTAGCGGATGCGTGTCGGGAACATTTCGACCAGCATGGCGGCGATCGGGCCATAGACCATGGTGACCAGGATCACGAGGTAGGTCAGGATCAGCACGACCAGGAATTTGTTCATCTTGGCCGGATCAGCCTTGGTCGGATAGCCCGCTGCCTTCAGGTCGTCGGCAACCAGTTTCCTGAACTCGGCATCCTTTTTCTTCACTTCATCGGCAGCAAGGCCCTTGCTGCTGTAACCGGGAATAACACGCTCACCGATCTTGATGGAAGCCGCCGTGCCGGCAGGCGCTGCGACGTTCTCATAGCTGACGGAAGCGCCCGCCAGCACCTGTTTGGCGATATCGCATGAACTGGTGAACTTGACGGTGCCGGTCGGGTTGAACTGGAACGAGCACTCGTTCGGGTCGGCCATGACGACGACCTTGTTCTGGGCCTGTGCGGCGGCCAGATCGGGATTGGCCGCCTTGGTGAGTGCGCCAAAGACCGGGAAATACGTCAGCGCGGCCAGCAGGCAACCCGCCATGATGATGGGCTTGCGGCCGATCTTGTCGGAGAGCGAGCCGAACACGATGAAAAAGGGCGTCCCGATAAGAAGCGACATCGCCACCAGGATGTTGGCAGTCGGACCATCCACCTTGAGCGCCTGCGTCATGAAGAACAGCGCATAGAACTGACCCGAATACCAGACCACCGCCTGACCCGCGGTCAGCCCGACCAAAGCCAGGATCACGATCTTGAGGTTTTTCCACTCGCCGAACGACTCCGTCAGCGGGGCCTTGGATGTGCGGCCCTCGGCCTTCATCTTCTGGAACGCCGGCGACTCATTCATCGACAGGCGAATCCACACCGAGATCCCCAGCAGGAGGATGGACCCGATGAAGGGCACCCGCCATCCCCAGTCGGCAAAGGCAACCGGGCCGAGCAGCGTCTGGGTGCCCAGGATCACCATCAGTGAAAGAAACAGTCCCAGGGTTGCGGTGGTCTGGATCCAGGCCGTGTACGCGCCGCGCTTGCCTTGCGGCGAATGCTCGGCCACATAGGTTGCGGCACCGCCGTATTCACCGCCGAGCGCCAGGCCCTGCAGCAGACGGAGCACGATCAGGATGATGGGAGCGGCAACGCCGATGGTCGCGTAAGTGGGCAGGATACCGACGATGAAGGTCGACAGGCCCATGATGAGGATGGTGACCAGGAAGGTGTACTTGCGTCCGATCATGTCTCCCAGGCGGCCGAAGAAGATGGCACCGAACGGTCGCACGATGAAGCCCGCCGCAAATGCCAGCAAGGCGAAGATGAAGGCAGAGCCTGCATCCAGTCCCGAAAAGAACTGCTTGGCGATGATGGCGGCCAGCGAGCCGTACAGGTAGAAGTCATACCACTCGAACACGGTGCCCAGCGATGAGGCGAAGATCACCTTTTTCTCTTCAGGCGTCATCGGCCTGGGGGCGGCTGCTGCTGTAGCTGTTGCCATTGCTTGTCTCCAGTGTGGCGCGTCCGGGTTGGGCGCATGGGCAGGGATTGTTGGCCCTGGCTCTGACCTGCCTCTGACGTGAAACCAACATAGGCTTGCGCGAAACTGAACGCGCTCTGACGGTTTAGGGTGAAACCCGTAGCGCAGCTTTCACCATGCGAGACGTCGGCCAAACCGCACACGGCAGCGCGATGGTGGCCGACCCAAGATCTGCGGTAGCCGGCCGACCATGGTGTCTGTAACGCAATCAAGCAAGGATCAGGCATGAGCAACGACACAGCAGGCAAGACTTTTCACGAAGCCTTGTGGACTCTCATCAAGGACACCAAATTCGCGCTGGTGACTCACCGGCATCCCAATGGGCATCTGCATGCACACCCATTGACGACCCAAAACCGTACGCTGGAGCCCGGAGAACCTCTTTACTTCTTCGTGTCCAGAAAGAGCGAGCTGGGCCAGCGCCTGCGGGCCGACGGCAACGTCTGCGTCGCCTACGGCAACCTCAAGGACGATTCATGGGTTTCCGTCTCTGGTCACGCCACCATTTCGGAAGACCTGGGAAAAAAGAAGGACCTGTTCAACGCACTGGCCAAGGCCTGGTTTCCCGGTGGACATGACGATCCGGACCTCGAACTGGTGCAGGTCGAGATCCTGGATGCCGAGTACTGGAACGTGCACGAGAGCAAGGTCACCCAGCTGCTCAAGATGGCGACTGCCGCAGTCACCGGCAACAAGCCCGAAATGGGCGAGCACCGCGAAATGAACAAGGGCACTTCAGAGCCGGTGCACTGAAAATCAGGATTAACGCTGGCGCTGGTTCCCCGGAAGCTGCGAAGCGGCCTCCCATTGGCGATCAAACCATGAATCGCCTGTGAGGTACGCCCGCAGCATCGGTAGCGAGTCAAACCCCCAGAACAGCTTATCGTCGATCCCAAACGCAGGCACGCCGAACAGGCCCAGTGCGATGGCCCGTTCGGTGTTGGCCTTCAGCTCCTCCTTGACAGCAGGGTCCGCAGGGTCGCGTCGCGGTTGCAGGGCACTGCGCAACCCCTCCAGTCGATCGACGTCTGCGGCGTCAGCGCCACCTCTCCACACATGCCTGAAGATTGTTTCGCAGTTATAGCGGTTGGGGCCGCACGCAATCGCCAGGCGAAGAAGTGCCAGTGGATTGAACGGATGTGCTGCGGGCATCTCCAGCTCAACCCCGTGTGAGTGAGCAAGCCACAAGACCTGCCGGTATGTCCAAGCTCGCTTGCCGGCGATTTCTGCCGGGCCGAGTTGACCGTGATGCTTGAGCAGGCCCGCGAACAACACAGGGGTGTATCCGACGCTGTAACTCAGACCTTCGAGCACCTGCGGAAGCTGCTCGAAGGCCAGATAGGCGTAAGGCGAAATGAAGTCGAAGTGAAATGTGATGTGCTTCATGAATGTTGCACTCGCAGCGCGATGGTTTGCCAGATCCGCACCTTCTCCTCGGGAGACGACCCGCCCCATTGCGCGATTTCCTCCAGCGTGCGAAAGCAGCCTTCACACCACTGCGTGATCGGGTCCATGCGGCAAACCGAGATACACGGTGAAGGCACGTCCCCCGGGGCACCGCTGGCCACCAGCCGCGCACGTTCGGCGAGCAATCGGGCCGCCGACATCAGGCGCCTTCGGCCTGCTGCACCACGTCGGCAACCGGTGCACCGGTCAGTCGCTCCAGGTCTTGCGGCCGCAGTTTGAACACGCCATGCGGATGGCCCGCCGCCGCCCAGATTTCTTCGAACCGGAACAGCTCGCGATCGATCAGGGTCACGGAAGGCACGGCATGGGCTACCGGCGAAACGCCACCGATCGAATAGCCCGTGCGGCTCTTGACGAAGTCAGCGTCGGCGCGCCCGAGCTTGCCGCCCTCGCCCACCAGCGCCTCGACCTTCTTCTCATCGACACGCCGGTCGCCGGAGGTGATGACCAGCACGGCGACATCATCGGACTTGCGCCGAAAGATGATGCTCTTTGCAATCTGCCCCAGGGAAATACCCAGCGCGTCGGCAGCCTGCTGCGCCGTACGCGCCGCGTCGTCCAGCATCACGGGCGGGTGCGGATGACCCTTTTCCAGCAAGGCGCGGGCAACTCGCGCCACACCTTCAGGAAGCGAAGTCAACTCAGCCCCGCACACAGCAGCACCCGTCACGCATCAGTCGGTCCTTCACCCGGCCCGCTTGTTGAGGATCGCGGTCGATGCCCGCGAATTGGGCTTTCGCTGCAGGAAGTCGCTGATGTATTTGCCTGCATCGATCAGCTTGTCCAGATCGATGCCGGTTTCGATCCCCATGCCATGCAGCATGTAAACCACGTCCTCGGTTGCCACATTGCCCGTTGCGCCCTTGGCGTAAGGACAGCCACCCAGGCCCGCTGACGACGTGTCGTATTGCCACACACCCATTTCCAGCGATGCGAGCGTGTTGCCGATCGCCTGGCCATAGGTGTCGTGATAGTGGCCTGACACATTGTCGAGTTCGTAGTGCTTGAGCGCCACTTCGATCGCGCGCTGCACCTTCAATGGAGTTCCGGTACCGATCGTGTCGCAGACCACCACGTGCTCGACCCCGATCTGCCTGAACAGGCGCGCAACCAGTTCCACCCGCTCGGGCGCGATTTCGCCCTCGTAGGGGCAACCCACCGCACACGAGATGGCACCGCGCGTGTGGATACCCGCAGCCTTCGCCGCTTCCACGACGGGTGCGAAGCGTTCGATGCTCTCCTGGATGGAGCAATTGATGTTGCGCTGGCTGAAGGCTTCGCTGGCCGCGCCGAACACGACGATCTCATCGGGCCTGGTCAGTACGGCGGCCTCGAAGCCCTTCATGTTCGGCGTGAGTACCGAGTAGCGCACGTCGGGCCTGCGCTCGATGCCGGCCATGACCTGCGCGTTGTCGGCCATTTGAGGAACCCACTTGGGCGACACAAAACTGGTGACCTCGATGTCCTTGAGCCCTGCGTCCTGCAGGCGATGCACGAGGCCGATCTTGATTTCGGCGGGAACGGTCTGCTTTTCGTTTTGCAGGCCGTCGCGCGGACCGACATCGACGAGCTTGACCCGGGAAGGCATTTTCATCATCGCTTCAGTATCCTCTTTGTGTATCAACCACGCCGGCGATGGGTTCTCCGCGCTCGAGCGCGCCGATCTTGCCGGCGATCTGCGCGATGCTTTCGTCACGCAGCGTTCGTGCCGAAGTGTGCGGCGTCACCGTGATTTTCGGATGCCGCCAGAACGGGTGTTCCGCAGGCAGCGGCTCGGTCCGGAACACATCCAGCGCGGCCCCGGCCAGATGGCCGCTGTCGATTGCAGCAATCAGGTTGTCATCGACAACATGCGCCCCGCGCGCAACGTTGATGACGTAGCCGCCGGGCTTGAGCTTGCCCAGCGTCTGTGTGTTGATGATGTCGCGCGTTTCGCTCGTGAGCGGCAGGAGGCAGACCAGAATGCGGCTTGCCCGTAAAAAGTCGTCGAACTGCTCGTCGCCCGCGAAACATTGCACGCCGGCCAGCGACTTGGGGGTGCGGCTCCAGCCCCGGACCGGGTAGTCGAACTGCGCAACCGCATTCGCGACACAGGTCCCCAGCACCCCGAGCCCCATGAGACCGACCGGAAAATCTTCACGCCGGCGGGGCTTGCGAAACGCCCACTCGGCGCGCTGTGCTGCGTGCTCGATCACATCGAGTTCGCGAACATGCCGCGTGATGGCATGACACACGAACTCAGCCATCTGAACGGCCATGCCCCCGTCGTCGATGCGCACGAGGACGGCCTGCGGCGGCAGGCGCAGTTTGAGCAGCGCATCGACCCCTGCTCCGATGTTGAAGATTCCCCGGATTTGCGGCTGCTCGTCGAGGAACTGCTGCGGCGGTGCCCACACCACCGCGTGATCGGCCTGGGGATCACCCGGCTGCCACTCGTGGACGTCAGCGCCGGGCAGCGCCGCGCTCAGCCCCGCTACCCAGGGAGCCGCCTTCGTGTTGGTGCAGCAAAAAGCAATACGCATGAAAGGCGTCCTGTTCAGGAGATTTTGAGCAACTCGGCGCCCTCATTCACCTGGTCGCCAGGCGCATAAAGAAGCTCTGCGACGGTTCCGTCAGCGGGGGCTGCAATGGTGTGCTCCATCTTCATGGCCTCCATCACCGCCAGCGCCTGGCCCTTGCTGACCTTGTCGCCCGCCTTCACCGAAAACGAGACGACTTTGCCCGGCATCGGCGCCGTCAGGCGTCCCGTGTCCGCGTGCGCCACACCAGCATGCGCGAGCAGGTCGATCGCAAGAATCTGCGTGGCTGCCGACGGGGTGAAAACATGATTCATCTCGCCGCTGGCATACACGAAGGCTCGCGTCCGCTGGCCGGCAAACTGCACATCGAGTTCTTCGCCATGACGGGCGAACGAAAGCGGACCTGAGACATCGCCGCACTTGAGCATGAGTGCGCCGTCATGAAGATAGAACAGTTCAGCCTTGAGCGTTTCGCCATGGAACTCGAACTCGAACGGTCGCACGTTGATGCCGTGCGACCGCCACCCATCGCGACGGCTGAATGGGTCGTCCCCCGCCAGGGTCTGTTCCTGCACCAGCGTGCGCGCTATCGCGCAAGCAACGGCCAGCGGCATTCCCAATCGCTCCTGCCTAAATAGGACCGACTCCTCACGCGGAATGAGCGCGGTGTCGAGGTCTGCCTGCGCAAACGATCGGCTTCCCACCACATGGCGAAGAAACTGCACGTTGGTCTGGATGCCCACGATGTGGGTTTGTGCGAGCGCTTCGTCCAGCCGTGCCAGCGCTTGTTCGCGCGTTGCGCCGTGCACGATCAACTTGGCGATCATCGAGTCGTAATACGGAGAAATCGCGTCTCCCTCGCCGAAACCGGTATCGATTCGCACCGCAGCCGCCGCATGGAAGGGCTCGGAATCACCGTTCCGGCGGAAGGCGACATGGTCGGGCCAGCGCGCCACGTCGAGCCGGCCCGTCGCCGGAAGGAAATTGTTGTCGGGGCTCTCGGCGCAAATACGCGCTTCGATGGCATGGCCGCCGATCTGCAGTTCTTCCTGCTTCATCGGCAGTGGCTCGCCCGACGCAACCCGCAGTTGCCATTCGACGAGGTCCAGTCCGGTGATGGCTTCGGTCACCGGATGCTCGACCTGCAGGCGCGTGTTCATCTCCATGAAAAAGAAATTCATCTCGCCGCCGGCGCGCTGCTCCACGATGAACTCCACCGTGCCCGCGCCGACGTAGTTGACCGCCCGCGCCGCTGCCACAGCCGCCTGGCCCATCTGCCTGCGCATCGCCTCGGTCATCCCGGGTGCAGGCGCTTCCTCCAGCACTTTCTGGTGGCGCCGCTGCACCGAGCAATCGCGCTCGAACAGATAGACGCAGTTGCCGTGTGTGTCACCAAAAACCTGGATTTCGATATGACGCGGGCGCTGCACGTACTTCTCGACCAGCACCGCGTCGTCGCCGAAGCTGTTGATGGCTTCGCGCTTGCATGAAGCAAGCGCCGTCTCGAAGTCGCCGGGGTTCTCCACCGCCCGCATGCCCTTGCCGCCGCCGCCAGCGCTGGCCTTGATCAGCACCGGGTACCCGATGCGGTCAGCTTCCTGCTTGAGCATCTGCGCGTCCTGGCCGGCCCCGTGGTAGCCGGGCACCAGTGGTACGCCGGCCTTTTCCATGAGCTGCTTGGATTCGGCCTTCAGCCCCATTGCCTGTATCGCCGAGGCGGGGGGGCCGATGAACACGAGGCCCGCTTCAGTGCACGCCCTGGCGAACTCTTCGTTCTCGGACAGGAATCCATAGCCCGGATGCACCGCTTGGGCGCCGGTCGCCCTGGCCGCCTCGATGATGCGCTCCCATCGCAAGTAGCTGTCCTTGGGGGCGCTTGCGCCCAGATACACCGCCTCGTCGCAGGCCCGGACATGACGCGCATCGGCGTCGGCATCCGAATACACGGCGACCGTGCGGATGGAAAGGCGTCTGGCGGTGGCCGCAACGCGGCACGCTATCTCGCCGCGATTGGCAATCAGTATCTTTGTGAACATCTAGGACCTGTCAACAAGGGTGATGGCTCCGGTCTTGCGACGGCCAAAGAATTCCTGCAATTTCACGATGACCGCGCGCAGGAACTTCACCAGCACGACCATCAGCACGACGGCGAGGACCAGCGTCAGTACCAGGGCAACCGCAAAAATCACCGGGTGCGTGGCCGACAGCCACAGCATGAAGACGACGAAAGCGTCTTCCATCAGCGACACCCCGATATTGGAAAAAGGCTCCGGTGATGTGTTGACCGCCGCGCGCGTCGTGAGTTTGGCCGCATGACTCGTCGCTGCGAGGCTGCCGCCCAGGATGGCGGCAATCCAGCCCATCGCCTGGCCATCGGCACCCAGCGCACCCGCCGCCAGCGCAGCGCCGGCCGGTATCCGGATCACGGTGTGAACGATGTCCCACATCGAATCGACTAGCGGAATCTTGTCCGCGAAAAATTCAACAAAACACATGAATCCGCTTGCGGCCAGCACACCCGGATGTTGCAGCACCTGCAAGCCCGCGGGCAATCCGACCCAGCCCATGTAGCCTGCAATGCCCACCAGAAACACAGCCGCGTACAGCCGGATGCCGCTTGCCCAGCCCAGCGCAGCGGCAAGCGCCAGCAACTGGGGTGCGTCAACCAGATGGCGAAGGGCGTCCATGGCGGGGTCTGATCAAAAAAAGCTTCAGGAAATCAGCCAGCCCGGCTTGCGCTTTTGCAGGAAAGACTGCACACCTTCGCGGCCCTCGTCGCTCACGCGAATGTCGGCGATGGCTGCGGCCGTGCGCTCGATCAGACCGGCGGAAATCTCGTGGCCCGCAACGTCGTGGAGTAGCTGCTTGCATGCCTTCATGGCGCCTGGTCCGTTTTGCGCCAGGAGGTGTGCAATCTCATCGACCTTCGCGTCGAGCTTGTCTGCGGGCACCACTTCATGCACGAAACCGATGCGCTGCGCCTCGGCGGCGCTGAACCGTTCGGCGGTCAGAAAGTAGCGATGTGCAGCGCGCGCGCCCATCGCCCGGATGACGTAGGGGCTGATGGTTGCAGGAATCAGGCCGAGCCGCACTTCACTCAGGCAGAACTGCGCCACATCCGAGGCAATCGCCATGTCGCAGGCAGCAACCAGTCCCGTCCCACCGGCATAGACATCCCCCTGGATGCGCGCAATGGTGGGCTTGGGACAGGCATACACCACACGCAGCATTCGCGCGAGTCCCTGCGCATCGGCAACGTTTTCATCGCGCGAATAGTCGGCCATCCGCTTCATCCAGTTCAGGTCCGCGCCTGCGCAAAATGCTGCGCCACTGCCGGCGAGGACGATGCACCGGACTTCGTCGCGCTCGGCCAGAGCCATGAACACAGCAGTGAGTTCTGCAATCACCTCATCATTGAAGGCGTTGCGCACTTCTGGCCGGTTGACGGTAACCGTCGCGATGGAATGGGTGACTTCGAGGAGCAGGTGTTTCATGGTTTGTCCTGGATTATTCTGGCATGGGGCCGTGTATCGAGTGGCTCAATAGCGCTTGGCAACTTCCTCCAGCATGACCTCGGTCGCGCCGCCGCCGATGGCCAGTACGCGCGCATCGCGCCAAAGCCGCTCGATGGCGGTCTCGCGGATGTAACCCATGCCGCCGTGGAACTGCTGGCAAGCCTGCACCACCTCATTGACGAGTTCGCCGGTCAGGGCCTTGAGCATCGACACCTCCTGCACGATGTCGTGGCCCTGGGTGACGCTCCACGCGCAGTGGTACATGAACTGCCGAGCCGCTCGCGTCCTTGCGTCGAGCATGGAGAGCCGCTGGCGGATCACCTGCTGGTCCCAGAGCTTCGCGCCGAATGCTTCGCGCTGGCGCACATAGTCCAGCGTGAGTTGCAGTGCTCGCTGGCAATGACCCACCGCCATTGCGGCCAGCGCGATCCGCTCGGTCTGGAAGTTCTTCATCACCGAGTAAAAGCCCTTGCCCTCTTCGCCCAACAGGTTGCCTTGAGGAATACGGACGTTGTCGAAGACCAGCTCGGCTGTATCGGATGACAACCAGCCCGTCTTCTTCAATGCGCGGCCCACGGTGAATCCGGGCGTGCCCTTTTCGACGATGAACATCGACATGTCCCGCTTGCCGTGACCGGTTTTGGCGGCGACGAAATATAGATCGGCGTGCACGCCGTTGGTGATGAACATCTTGGTGCCGTTCAGCACCCACTCACCGCCTTCCAGTTTGGCGCTGGTGCGAATGCCGGCGACGTCCGACCCGGCGCCCGGCTCGGTGATCGCCACCGCAGTGATCAACTCGCCCGAGATGACGCGCCGGAGGTATTTTTCCTTCTGCTCGTTCGATCCCGCATGATGCAAATGCGGGCTGGCCATGTCGGTATGGACCAGCACCGTGATGATGAAGCCCGCGAACGTGGACTGCGAGAGCGCCTCGGCGAAAACCAGGTTGGTCATCGCGTCCGATTCAGCGCCGCCGTACGCCTCTTCGTACATCAGGCCGAATAGCCCCGCCTGCCCCATGCGCCGGAGTACATCGCGCGGAACCATGCCCCCATCTTCCCACTTGTCTGCGTAGGGCTCGACCTCACGGGCGATGAATTTCGCGATCTGGTCGCGCAAGAGTTCGTGGTCGGGGTTGTCGTAGATGGTGGTCATGGCATGGTGGTCAATGTCGTAGCGCCCTGAGGCCCCGCAAGTCCTCAAATGCGTTGAAATCGCGATCCCGGTGCAGCAGCGCGTATCCACGCGCAATGCAGAACGTGGCGATCAGCACATCCACCGAATTGCGTACCGAAATGCCGAGGGCCCTCAGGCTGCGATAGTGAACAGCCGCGCGCTGTGCGATATCTTGCCCGCCAGTCGCCTCTACCGTCATGCTCAGCATCAGCTTTTCTGCCTGCAGGTAGTCGCGCTCCTTCCTGAAGCCTCGCAACACTTCATAGAGAACGAGGTCGGGCACCACGAGCGTCGCCTCGCCGCGAGCCAGCAGATCGCGCAATGCATCGCGCTCGGGCGTATCGACGCCGTTGAAGAAGTCAATCCACACGCCGGAATCAACCACGACCATGGGGCTTCTTTCGTGCGACCGACTCAGGCGGTGGCTCCTGTGCGATCAGTGCCCGCGTGGCCCCGGCTGGCGGGTAGGTCTGCGACTCATCGTCCCCGTCCCATTGGAGCTTGCCTTCCCACTTCAGGATTTCGCGGTACGCGGCCTGCCGTGCGAGCAACGCAAGGCCCGCCTCCACCGCGTCCTTCTTGGTCTTGAATGGCCCAGCGCGCATGGCGCCTTCCATCAAGGCGTCGTCGATATCAATGTTGGTTCGCATAATGTGTATTATTATATATTTTTGTACACACTATACACAACTACATCCGGAAAACACCGAACTTCGGCTCGCCGATCGGGGCGTGCAGCGACACCGCAAGGCCCAGCGCCAGCACCCGGCGGGTGTCCGCCGGGTCGATCACGCCGTCGTCCCAGAGACGGGCGGAGGAGTAATAGGGATGCGACTGATGCGCGAACTGATCGAGCAGCGGCTGCTTGAAGTTCGCCTCTTCTTCAGCGCTCCAGGTCCCGCCTTTTCCCTCGATGCCGTCGCGCTTGACCGTCGCGAGCACGCTCGCGGCCTGCTCGCCCCCCATGACCGAGATGCGCGCGTTGGGCCACATCCACAAGAAACGCGGAGAGTAGGCGCGGCCGCACATGCCGTAGTTGCCGGCGCCGAAACTGCCGCCAATGATGATCGTGAACTTGGGCACCGTCGCCGTGGCAACCGCCGTCACCATCTTGGCGCCGTGGCGAGCGATGCCCTCGGCTTCGTACTTGCGGCCCACCATGAAGCCAGTGATGTTCTGCAGGAACACGAGCGGCACCTTGCGCTGGCAACACAGTTCGATGAAGTGCGCGCCCTTTTGCGCCGACTCGGAAAACAGGATGCCGTTGTTGGCGATGATGCCCACCGGCATGCCTTCGATGTGCGCGAAGCCGCAAATGAGCGTGGCGCCGAAGCGCTGCTTGAATTCGTGGAATTCGGAGCCATCGACCACTCGGGCGATGATCTCGCGCACGTCGTAGGGCTTGCGGGTGTCGATGGGAACGACGCCGTAGATTTCTGTCGGGTCGTACTTCGGAGGACGCGGCTCGCGCAGCTCGACAGGCATATCGGTGCGGCGATGAAGCGTGGCGACGGCCTGGCGCGCGAGCGCGAGCGCATGCATATCGTTTTGCGCGAGGTGATCGGCAACGCCAGACAAGCGCGTATGGACATCCCCGCCGCCGAGGTCTTCGGCGGACACGATTTCACCGATAGCGGCCTTCACCAAGGGTGGGCCGCCCAGAAAAATGGTGCCCTGGTTTTTCACGATGATGGTCTCGTCGCTCATCGCAGGAACGTACGCGCCACCTGCGGTGCACGACCCCATGACCACGGCGATCTGGGCCAGCCCCTGGGCTGAAAGATTCGCCTGGTTATAGAAGATGCGCCCGAAGTGATCGCGGTCGGGAAACACATCGTCCTGGTTGGGCAGGTTGGCGCCGCCAGAGTCCACCAGGTAGATGCACGGCAGGCGGTTTTGCTGGGCCACCTCTTGCGCGCGCAGGTGTTTTTTCACCGTCATCGGGTAGTAGGTGCCGCCCTTCACCGTCGCGTCATTGCACACGATGATGCAATCGACACCGCTGACACGGCCGATTCCGGTGATCACGCCGGCGCACGGTGCATCGTCGTTGTACATGCCGTGGGCGGCGAGCGGCGACAATTCAAGAAAGGGCGTGCCGGGGTCCAGCAGCATCTGGACGCGGTCCCGGGGTAGCAGCTTGCCGCGAGAGATGTGCCGTGCCCGCGACGCTTCGCCGCCACCGGCCGCCGCCTTTGCGACCTGCGCGTTCAGGTCCTCGACCAATGCGCGCATCGCAGCCGCATTGGCCTGGAAGTCAGCGGAGCGGGCGTTCAGTTGTGTCTCCAGCGCGGGCATGGGCGTCCTTTTTGTCTTGTCTGCGCATCCTAGCCGCTTGCCGCCTCATGAGTGGACACACGGGTCACAAATCGTGCCAAATGAGACCGCATTCTCCGCTTCGTGCCCGACAATGCGCAGATGAAGACGCCGCGCCAGCCCGCCGCAGCAACGCCCATGGCGTTTGCCAGATGCATAGTCGCTGCCTACGAGCGCGCGGGCCGCAGTCCGCAGGCGGCGCTCAGGCTGGCACATATTGCGCCAGTGCAACTGAAACTCCAGCATGCCAGGATCACGTCGCACCAGATGGAGGTGCTCTCTGGCGCGGCCATGAAGGAACTCGACGACGAAGGCCTGGGCGCGTTCAGCCGTTCGCTGCCGTGGGGCAGCTACGGCATGCTGGCAAGAGCGTCGCTCCCATCGCCGGACCTGGGTGTGGCCCTCAAGCGCTGGTGCCGTCATCACAGCCTGATTGCCGATGACATTCGTCTCCACCTGGTCGAGTCGGGCACCGGCGCGGCGATCGTGATTGAAGAGCGCAAGCCGCCTGCGCTCACCCCTCAGCGCGAATTCAGCATCGTGCATGTTCTGCGCAACATCCACGGCCTTGCCTGCTGGTATGTGGATTCGCGCATCCCGTTGCAAGAGGCGAGTTTTCCGTTTCCCGCGCCACCGCACGTCGATGCCTACCGGCACATGTTCCCCGGCGGGCCGGTGCACTTTGGCGCGGCCCATGCAGAGATCCGCTTTGATGCGCAGTACCTGGCGCTGCCGCTGCGCCGCGATGAGAAAGCCTTGCGACTGATGCTGCAGCGTGCGTTGCCGCTGACGGTGCTGCAGTACCGGCGCGACCGGCTGCTGGTTGAGCAGGTGCGCCAGGCCATGCTCGCCGACCCGGCGACCGCTCACAACGCGCAGGGCATTGCGGCGCACCTGAACCTGTCGATCCGCACCTTGCACCGGCAACTGGCCGAGCAGGGATCGTCGCTGCAGGCGCTCAAGGATGAAGTGCGCTGCGATCGCGCCAAGGACCTGCTCCACCGCAGCGCCAAGCCGATCAAGCAAGTCGCGGCCGCGGTGGGCTTTTCCAGCGAAAAAAGCTTCATTCGTGCCTTTCGCCACTGGACCGCCCAGACGCCTGCCGCCTATCGAAGCGACTATGCTTCCCAGGTGAACAACCAGGGAACACAACATGGATGAGCAGGCCTTGCGCCGGTTGATTGAGAAAGTTCGCAAGGGTGCGGTTTCGCGGCGCGACTTTGTGGTCCGGATGTCGGCCCTGGGGATCCATGCACCGCTCGCGGCGCAGATGCTCACCCACTCGGGCGTTGCGCAGGCCCAGGCAACACCGCCGGCCTGGAACCCCACAAAGCGCGGCGGCGGCGGTCCGCTGAAGCTGCTTTTCTGGCAGGGGCCTACGCTGCTCAATCCGCACTTCGCAACCGGCACCAAAGACATCGAGGCCTGCCAGGTGTTTTATGAATCACTGGTCAGCTTCGATCCCGAAGGCTTCATGGTGCCGGTGCTCGCAGCAGAAGTGCCCAGCATCGCCAACGGCGGCGTGTCCAGGGATGGTCGCAGCGTCATCTGGAAACTCAAGCGCGGGGTAACGTGGCATGACGGCCAGCCGTTCACTGCAGACGATCTTGTATTCAATTGGGAATATGGCCGCGACCCTGCGACCGCCGCGGTGACCAGCGGGTCGATGACGGGCCTGTCGATGGTCAAGCTCGATTCGCACACCGTACGCGTCACGTTTGCGCAGCCCACGCCCTTCTGGGCCGTCCACGGCACGCACGGGCTGATTCCGAAGCACCTGTTCGCCGCCTTTGGCGGTACGAAATCGCGTGACGCGCCGGCCAACCTCAAGCCTGTGGGCACCGGCCCCTACCGATTCACCGAGTTCAAGCCCGGCGACCTGGTGCGCGGCGAGTTGAATCCCGGCTACCACATGCCTAACCGGCCCTACTTCGACACCATCGAGCTCAAGGGCGGCGGCGATGCGTCGTCGGCTGCGCGGGCCGTTTTGCAGACCGGCGAGTACGACTTCGCCTGGAATCTGCAGGTAGAAGATGAAGTGCTCAAGCGAATGGAGAACGGCGGCAAGGGCCGCGCCCACATATTGCAGACCGGCGACATCGAATTTCTCCAGATTAACCTGAGCGATCCCTGGAAAGAGCTCGACGGCGAGCGCGCCAATCCGAAGAGCCGGCACTTCGCCTTCGCTGATGTCAATGTGCGGCGCGCCATCGCCTTGCTGGTGGATCGCAAAGGCATTCAGGAATTCATCTACGGGCGCACGGGTGTTGCGACGCCCAACTTCGTCAATGCGCCGGCACGGTTCCGCTCGCCGAATACCCGGTACGAGTTCAACATCGACAAGGCAGCCGCGCTGCTGGACGCCGCGGGCTGGAAAAAAGGCGCGAACGGCCTGCGCGCCAGGGACGGGCGCGCCATGAAGCTGGTGTTCCAGACTTCGGTCAATGGCATCCGGCAAAAGGAGCAAGCTGTCATCAAGCAGGCGATGCAGAAGGTCGGCATCGAACTCGAACTCAAGGCGGTGACGCCATCGGTCTTTTTCTCGACCGACGTGGGCAACCCCGACACCAACGGCAAGTTCTGGGCCGACCTGCAGATGTACACCGTGTCGATGGGGGCGCCCGATCCCCTGCGCCTGCTGGACCGTTTCACCAGCTGGGAGATCGCCTCCAAGGCAAACAAGTGGCAAGGACGCAATGCCTCGCGCTTCAACAGTCCCGAATTCGACAAACTCTACCGAGCCGCCGAAGTCGAGATGGACCCTGTCAAGCGGGCTGTCACGCTGATCGCGATGAACGACCTGGTCGCGCGCGAAGTCCCCGTGGTGCCAATGATCAGCCGGACGCGCGTCAGCGGCGTTGCCAACAATCTGGTCACCTTCACCAGCCCCTGGGACAACGACCTGTCGTCACTGCACAGCTGGCACCGCCAGGCCTGAGGCCGGTGACTGGCGTCGGGCCACCTACCACTTGTTGCGCAGTTCGCGCAGCTTAGTGAACACGGTCCTCGCATCGGGTTGCTCGGGCAGTTCGGGAAAGTCTTCGCGCAGCCTGGCGATGACAGTTGGGCTATCAAGGCGCATGAAGGTATTGATGCGGCGCTCGTCCTCGAGTGTCGTCACAACCGAATTTGCGGGGTTCTGACCCTCCACCTGCGGCAGCATCGCCGCAGCGGCTTCGTTACCGGGCTCGCGCGCCAGCGTGAAGCGCAGGTTGTTTTCCAGGTAGTCATGGCCCGGGAAGATGCGCGTGTTCGCAGGCAGTTTGCACAGCTGGTTGACGAAGGTCGCAAAAAGATCGTTCACGTTGCCGCCGTTGTGAACATTGCCTGCCCCTGCGTTGAACAGCGTGTCGCCAGAAAAGAGCGCCGGCTCATCGGTGTGCGATCGCAGGCAGATGTGGCACATCGTGTGGCCCGGCGTGTCCAGGCACTCGAGTTCGACCCGCTTGCCGACCTTGATGACGTCGCCCGCCTGCACGCCCCGATCGACGCCGGGAATGGTCTTTGCAGCGCGATGATGCGCGATGACTTTCGCTCCGGTCGCGGCCACCACGGCCGCATTGCCCCCGATGTGGTCATGGTGCTCATGCGTGTTGAGAATCTGCGTGATCTGCCAGCCCTTGACGCGCGCGGTGGCCAGCGTCTTTTCGTGATCGAGCGGATCGATGGCCAGGGCTTCGCCGGTGTCCGGGCATGCCACGAGATAGTTGAAGTTGCGCAGCGAATTTGCGGTCCAGATGCGTTCGACAATCATTGCGCAGATCCTTTCGCGACTGATTTGTTCGGGTTGATCAGGTATTTGGTGCCGGTTGCGCGGCGCCCATACACCGCGATTTCGCCCAGCTGCAAGGCCTCTTCGAGCGAAATCACTTTTGTGTAGTGACTGGCGAAGGTCGTCTGCAGTTCGTCCACTACGCGTCGGTACAAGGCCTTGCGCTCCTGATCGCTCAACTTCATCAGGAAGGGGAAAAGCAGCCACCCGCCCATGCCCCACGCCATGCCGAAGCTTCGATTGAACTCCGTCGGCCCGGTGTCAAGGCTGCCGTAGAGATAGACCTGCTTGTGCGTGGCGGAGCCGTAACGGCTGTATTCCCTGCTGGTGCGATTGATTGCCGCTTCCATCGCAGTGAGGATGAAGCCTGCGAGCTTTCCGCCGCCTGTCGCGTCAAAGGCAAGCGTTGCGCCCGTGGCGACGATAGCAGCGGTGAGGTCGTCCAGGAATGCAGGTGAGGTGCTCACGCAGACGAACTGCGCGCCTTGCGATCGCAGCAGCGCCCCCTGCTCATCGGTGCGCACGATATTGACCAGCGCGATGCCGTCCTTCGCGCAAACCCGCGCCAGCATCTGGCCTAGATTGGACGCCGCGGCGGTGTGGACGAGTGCCTTGTGCCCTCCGCGGCGCATGGTCTCCACCATGCCAAGCGCGGTGAGCGGATTCACGAAACACGACGCACCCTCGGCGGGCGTGATACCAGGCGGCAGTTCAAGGCACTGGTCGACTTTCACGGTGCGGTATTGCGAGTACATCGCGCCGCCCAGCAGCGCGACCGTCTTGCCCATCAGGGCGCGAGCGGCCGGCGCGTCGCCCGTTGCGATGACCACACCAGCGCCTTCATTGCCCACCGGCATCGACTGGCCCACCCGTCCCGCCATCGCCTTGCGCGCGCGTTCAGGAACTTCGGCCGTCACCAGCGGGGTAGCTGATGACCCCGTCGCAGCGGCCGTTGACATATCGGCGGCGCCGAAGAGCAATCCAATGTCCGATGGGTTGATGGGCGTGGCCTCGACGCGCACGACGACTTCATCGTCCGCAGGCGGCGGTGTGGGCACTTCGGCAAGGGATAGCTCCAGGCGGCCATCATCGGTGATGAGGGATCGAAGCTGGAGGCCGCTTCGCAGCGTGCTGGTGTTCATGGGTGCTTTCGGATAAACCAAAAATGACTCTAGCACCAAGCACGCGCGACAGTTTCAGGTCAGCGCGGCTTCAAGCCGAAATCTTCTGCGAGGTAGTCGCCGATGCGCATCGCGTCCCCGACAAAACGGACCCCCGGAATCTGCTTCTTGCGAAGCACCGGATGATTGCCCCCGGCCCAGATCCGCACGCCCAATGCGAGCCTGCCGCGCAGATCCTGCAGTCCGCGCACCACCTGCGCCGTGCTGGCCGAAGGGGAAAAACTGAGGCCAACAAT
The DNA here is from genome assembly GCA_040386635.1 of Pseudomonadota bacterium. Lineage (GTDB taxonomy): Bacteria > Pseudomonadota > Gammaproteobacteria > Burkholderiales > Burkholderiaceae_C > Ramlibacter. The sequence goes on along the minus strand of JAZKFD010000001.1, from coordinate 4,048 downwards.
ATTGGCGCGGTACGCCTTGGCCCCTGAGACGATTTGCTCGACGGGAAGGCGCACGCCCAGCGACACGGTCGGGCAGCCGTGGAGCGCAAACATGGCCTGCGCCATCAGCAGTCCCAATCCGTGGTGTTCATCAGGAAATGTGGTGAGCAGCACCGTGGGTGCGTCGGGCCTTGAAGGCGCTTCAATGCTGTCGATGGCCGAACGCACCACATGCGCAACGGTGGCTGAAAACAGGTGCTCCTCATGAATCTCGATTTCGCCCGTGACCCAGGCGTTGCCGATGACCCGGTTCATCGCGGGCAGTTCCTCACCCGCGAATCGTTCGAGGCCGCTGCGCGCGAGCCGGCTCTCGATCTCATGGCGCAGCGCCTCCGCATCATGACCGTGCAACAGGCCCAGCAGGCGGACAGTGGAACGTGAACGATCCCGAGTCGGCTGGGCCTCGGGTGCCTGGATGGCTGAAGGATCCATAAGCAGCTTGCCGCCGTCCATCAGGATCTTGCCGGGGCGGTGCCCCTGGTCCATGAGACGACGCACCAGCCGCAACTTCTGCACCTGGTCATCAGGATAGGTGCGCTCGCCGCGCTCATCGCGCAGCGGTGCGGGAAAGCCATACCGTCGCTCCCACATGCGCAAGGTTGCGCGGGGCAGCGCCGTGTCGCGCTCCACCTCGGCGATGGATCGAAGCGCCAGGGGAATCACGGGGAGTCGCAATTCAGCGCTTGTCATATCGGCAGGCAGTGTTCATGCGGGCCGACATCCGAATGGCAACGGACCGCGTATTGGAAGGGTGAACCCAAGGTTGCTCGATTTATTGTAGTATGACAAACAGCAAGTCTAATTGAAGTGCCCACCCCTTGCAGGACCATGAATACATCCCCCGTTTTGCCGCTCCTTGCACCCCCATCCCCTAATGCAGCCGCAACCCCTGTGGGGCGCGTCGCTCCATGAAAGTCGCCGTCGTCGGTAGCGGGATAGCCGGACTGTCCGCAGCGCACGCCCTGGCCGGCAAGGCCGAGGTCACGCTATTTGAGGCCGGACATTACTTCGGTGGACATGCCAACACGGTCGATGTGACGCTGGACGGAATCACTCACGGCGTGGACACCGGCTTTCTGGTTTACAACGAGCGCACCTACCCCGGACTCATCCGCCTGTTCGAGCAGCTCGGGGTCGAGACCGCGCCTTCGGATATGTCCTTTTCAGTCCAGGTCCCCAAGGTGTTCGGGCAGGAGCCGCTCGAGTGGAGCGGCGTTTCGCTCGACACGGTGTTCTGCCAGCGGCCGAACATGGTCCGCCCACGCTTCTGGCGCATGTTGCGCGACCTGCTTCGCTTCAATTCGCTGGCCACCGCGATGGCGCAGGCAGGCCATGAACCCGGCCAGTCGCTGCAGGAGTTCCTGGTACAGCACCGCTTCTGCGACGAGTTTCGCGACTGGTATTTGCTCCCCATGATTGGCTGCATCTGGAGCAGCCCGGGCGAGCAGATGCTGCGCTTTCCGGTAGGCGCGCTGGTGCGTTTCTGTCACAACCACGGCCTGTTGCAGATTGCGAACCGGCCGCAGTGGTTCACTGTCAAGGGCGGCTCCCGCGAGTATGTACGGCGCATCGTCAGCGGCATCCTGGACAAGCGCCTGGATACACCGGTCTTGTCGATCGAGCGCGGCAACGGTTTCGCCCAGATCACTTCCAAGCACGGCACCGAGATTTTCGACAAGCTCGTGCTGGCGACGCACCCCGACCAGTCACTGGCCATGCTGCGCGATGCCACGCGCGACGAGCGTGAAGTCCTGGGCGCGATTTCCTACCAGCCCAATCGCGCCGTGCTTCACACCGATGTGTCGGTGCTCCCGCGTAACCCACGTGCATGGGCGGCCTGGAACTATGAAAGCGGCCCCTCGGGCGATGGCACGCATGTCTGCCTGCACTACCTCATCAACAAGCTGCAGCCGCTGCCCTGGGAGCGTCCGGTGATCGTCTCACTCAATCCGTTGCGTCCCATCGACCCGGCGCATGTGATGCAGGAGATCGAGTACTCGCATCCTGTATTCGACGCTGCAGCCCTGGCCGCGCAGGCGCGGCTCGTCGAACTGCAGGGCAGCCGTGGAACCTGGTTCTGCGGTGCCTGGACGGCCAATGGCTTCCATGAGGACGGCCTGGTCTCGGGTCAGGAGGCCGCCAAGTCAATGCTGGTTCGCGGGCGCATCCAGGAAGTCGCCGGAGCGCTCGCATGAACCAGCCCCTGGTCGGATTCGGCATGGTGCGCCATATCCGACTGCGGCCGGTGGTGAATGCATTCGCCTATTCCACGTTCTTTCTCATGCTTCCGATGCGCACCTTGCACACCACTGCTGGTGCCGCGGGTGCACTGGCCCACAACCGTGCGGGGCTGCTGAGTTTTCACGACAAGGATCATGGCGACGGGCGCTCGAACGCCCTGCAATGGATCGATGAATTGCTCGCCCGGCACGGCGTGCATGACGCCACGGGTGAAGCGTGGCTGCATTGCTATCCGCGCGTGCTGGGCTACACATTCAAGCCGGTGAGCTTCTGGTACTGCCACGCGGCAGATGGCAAGCTGCGCGCCATCGTCGTGGAGGTCAACAACACCTTTGGCGAGCGCCACTGCTACGTGCTGGGCGATCCCGCCTGGGGGCGCGAGATGCAGGCCCCGAAGGCATTTCATGTTTCTCCTTTCTGCCGGGTCGAAGGCAAGTACCGCTTTCGCTTCTTCCTGAACCTGGAGAGCAAGCGGACGCTGGCGCGCATCGATCACGACACCGACGAAGGCCCGCTCCTGCGCACCAGCGTCGGGGGTGTGCTCAAGCCTGCAACAAAGCGAGTTCTCTACGAAGCGCTCTGGCGCCATCCCGTGATGACGCTCGTCGTCATCGCACGCATTCACTGGCAAGCGCTGCGGCTGTGGCTCGCACGCGTTCCATTCGTTCCACACCCGGGGCATCCCTGATGAATACGACTACCTTTGGCCCGGCGCTGCTGCCGGCATCCGCACCGACCTCGGCGAAGCTGGCGCTCCAGTTGCTGTCGCGCATAACGCACGGCGCGCTCGCCCTGCAGTTGCCTGACGGCACCATGCATCGCTTCGGCCATGGCGAGCCGCACGCGTCGGCGACGCTGCACAACTGGAATGTGTTTTCCGCTTCATTCGCAAGCGGCGACATCGGCCTGGCAGAAAGCTACCTCGCCGGCGACTGGACCACGCCCTCATTGCCCGGCTTGCTTGCGCTGCTTCTGCGCAACCGACGCGAGCTGGAAGATGTCGTCTATGGCAGCTGGATCGGCCGGCTCGCGCATCGCCTGCGGCATCTTCGCAACCGCAACAGCAAGAGCGGCAGCCGCCGCAACATCGAGGCGCACTACGACCTGGGCAACGCGTTCTACAAGTTGTGGCTGGACGAGTCGATGAATTATTCATCGGCGCTGTTCGAAGGAGATGCCACGCGCAGCATGCAGGATGCCCAGGCCGCGAAGGTGCGCCGAACACTGTCGATGGCAGGCGTGAAGGGGGGTGACCGTGTACTCGAAATCGGTTGCGGCTGGGGTGCGCTAGCCGAGATGGCAGCAGGCGAGTTCAACGCCAACATCACGGGCGTCACGCTCTCGCACGAGCAACTGGCGTATGCGAATGACCGGCTCGCCAAGGCCGGCCTGTCGCAACGCGCCGACCTGCGGCTGCAGGACTATCGCGATATCGCCGATGCGCCCTTCGATGCAGTCTGTTCGGTAGAAATGCTCGAAGCTGTCGGACGCGAATACTGGCCGACCTACTTCTCGAACATGGCGCGCCTGCTCAAACCCGGTGGCCGCGCCTGTATCCAGTCGATCGTGATGGACGATGCACTCTGGCCGCGCTATATCCGCGGTACCGACTTCATCCAGCAATACATCTTTCCGGGTGGATGCCTGCCCTGCCGCAGCGAGATCGCGCGTCACGCTGCCCGCGCCGGCCTGGAGATCGTCGACGAGTTCGCTTTCGGACTGGACTACGCCCGCACGCTTGCATTCTGGCGCGAGCGTTTCGCACGCC